>CALBXK010000155.1 GCA_937890535.1 uncultured Spartobacteria bacterium | reverse complement strand
GGTCGTCCCCGGCCCGACCGACGGAAATTCGGACGGAGGCATCCCCGGCTTTCGTGCCCATCTTGAAACCGCCCCGGACACGCAGGGTGCCAGCCAGTGGGTCGAATCCGGGAAGGTAACTGCTCTGAAGGAAGGGACCCATGTCGTACGCATCGCCTACGGATTGGAAAGCAAACCGGTGCCATTTTCCATTCGACTACTGAATTTCGAAATTCCCCGCGACGAAGGCACCGACACCCCAGCTGATTTTCGAGCCACGGTGGAATTTCGCGATGCCACGACCGGCGCCCTCACGACCGGCGTCGCCCGGATGAACCATCCCGCCAGTTTCCCCGGAACCTTGTGGGCCAATTTTACCGGGATCAATTACAAATTCTCCCAAGCGGAATGGAACCCGCGGGATCTCAATGAAACCACTCTCCAAGTCCTCTACGATCCGGGATGGATGCTCAAATGGATTGGGTCCCTGGGAATCTGCCTCGGCATCACCATCATGTTTTATTGGAAGCCCGGCGGACGCTGACCGGGCGGGTCCGACGGAAACCTATTCCTTCGGCTTGATGGCGAAATTCAGGCGGGGAGCGATGGCAAACTTCCGCTGGAGGAAGCAGATGAGATAAAAATACCAGACCCCGAAATGTTGTTTCCAGGTGAGGTCGGTGTTGCCGGCGACGAGGTTATAGACGGCGGCCTCCGCATTCTCGTCCGGGTCCGGACTCAAAAAGACCTCGAACCCATTCGAGCTATAAAACATTTTGATCATGCGCAGGAAGACCTTGCTCATCTTATCCACTTGGCGGGTGTAGCGACGACGGGCGCCCCGGGAAAGCGAGGTTCCCGCCCGATCGGCCCGTAATATCTCAGTCGCGGCCAGATGGCCGGACTTCACCGCCAGCATCACCCCGGAGGAAAATATGGGATCAATAAATCCGGCGGCGTCACCCACAAGCATCCACCGTGGGCCGGCGTTGTTCAGATAGCGAAACGTAAAGTCCTGAGCGTGAAAAAACTCATTGACCCGAACCGCCTCACCGAGGCGTTTCTGCAGTTCTGGAGTCGAGGCGACGACCTCCTCGAAGCATTCACCAGGTTTCAGTCCGCTCTGGCGAAAGTGCTCCAGACTCTGAACCAGACCGACGGAGGTTTTTTCCTTATCGAGGGGAATCAGCCAGAACCAGCCGAAATCCATACGGACAATGATAATGTGGCCGTCATCAGGCGGTGGATTGCGTTTCACGCCATGATAATGCGCAAAGGTGGCAAACTTTTTCGGCATCCCAAGGTCGGTTTTGGGAAGCTCGAGGTGTTTGCCCAGGACAGCCTCCCGGCCACTGGCATCAAGCAACCAGCGCGCGCGCAGTTCATGCCGCTTCCCCTCGCGAAGGCAGGTGACGGAGACTTCATGGTCCGAAACCGCGACAGCCTCGACGCGGGCTTCCTGCCAGACTTCACATCCAGATTCCCCGGCATGTTCGAGCAGGAGATTATCGAATCGGGCGCGTTCGACCTGAAAAGTCCTGGAATAGGACTGGGGAAGGTGTCGCCCGAAACGGATCTGAACGCCGGCCTCGGAATTCCCAAGGACAAACTCCGCACCCAGCTTGGGCATGAAGCCCCCCGCTTCCAGCTTCTCCCAGACCCCAATACTGCGAAGTTCGTCGTTCCCATACGGGATCAGGGATTCCCCAACATGGAAACGAGGGAAGCGTTCGCGCTCGAGGATGAGCACTTTTTTACCCCCCTGGGCAAGAGCACTTCCCGCCGTACTGCCGCCGGGTCCCCCGCCAATAATGATGGCATCGTAAAGATCAATCGCACTTTGCACTCACGGGAAGTGAACAATTTTTCCCAGCAAGACAAGACTTACTGCCGAGACCCCTTTTGGCTTCATTGGGAGCGCCGTCGGATTTTCTGTTGACTTGCCGTCTGAATCAGGGATTCTCCGCGGCGTTCATGTTTGACTTTGCAGCATTTCTTGGTTTCGCAAGTATCGCCAGTGCTCTCCTTGGGGGAGTTTGGTGGGCCTGCCGAAACGATTCCGACGCTTCCTGACCCGTTGCGCCCCAACCGATGCCCACTTCCTGGCTAAGATTTGCCTGGGACCTTGCGTTCCTTCCCGACACGCCGATTGTCCCGCCGAAATCGTATATCCTTCGCTCTGCGGACAAGTCGGATGCCTCCATGATCCAGAAGGTCACCGCCAGTGCCTTCCATATGGACAGCAGTCCCGGAGATCTCCCCAAACGAACCGTCGAACGCATGGACGCCTGCATCGATGCCGCCTTGGAGACCGATGGTGAAAGCCACTGCGTCGTCTTGCAGCACGGCTCCCGCATTATTGGATGTTCCGCTCTGCGTACCGTCGAAGGAGCCGAAAACCATCTTCTAACCGGTCCCTGCATCGTCCACGAGTATCGCAGTCGCTCCTTCGGCACTCTGCTCCTGCAAGCTTCGCTGCTCACTCTTCGCCAGGCCGGGCTCACGCAAGGTTTCGGAGTCGTCCGGGATAAAACCACCTCCGCCCGCTTCGTTTACCCGAAATTTAACGGACAAGCCAGTCCCTGGGTTCCGACCACAGAAAGCCCCGCCCCAGTCGCGGCCTAGTCCGCAGCGTCAAGACTGAGCCTGCCTTCCCGCACCCGGATCTCTGGGGGCGACGGATTCTTGTGTTGGATTCTTGTTGCCCGACCCTCAACCTCGGCGCACACTTCCCAAAACACTATCCTCACTATGCAACTCGGAATGATCGGTCTCGGCAGGATGGGCGCCAACATGGTTCGGCGGCTCATGAAAGATGGACATCAATGTGTCGTTTACGACACCAACCCTGCGTCGGTGAAGGAACTCGTCGCCGAAGGGGCAGTCGGAGCGGCCTCTATGGAAGAGTTTGCCAGCAAGCTGACCACCCCGCGCAACGCGTGGATCATGGTCCCTGCGGCCATCACCGACAAGGTTGCGGACGAACTCGCCTCCCACCTGGAGAGCGACGACGCCATCATCGACGGCGGCAATTCCTACTTCCGCGATGACCGTCGCCGCAGTGCCCATTTCAAACCTAAAGGCATCCATTACCTCGATGTCGGAACCAGCGGCGGAGTCTGGGGACTCGAACGTGGCTACTGCATGATGATCGGTGGCGACACCGTGGCCGTGGAACGCCTCGACCCCATTTTTAAATCCCTCGCTCCCGGCAAGGGCAGCATCGATCCGACCCCCGGTCGGGATAAACTCGGTGGCACGGCAGAGAACGGCTACCTGCATTGCGGTCCCTCCGGAGCCGGCCATTTCGTCAAGATGGTCCATAACGGCATTGAATACGGCATCATGGCCGCCTTTGGAGAAGGGTTCGACATTATTGCCAATGCCAATGCCAGCTTGAAAAAAGGCGAGACCGACGCGGAGACCGCCCCGATCGGCGACGATTACGTTTATGATGTCAATCTCGCGGATGTATCCGAGGTTTGGCGCCGCGGTAGCGTGATCAGTTCCTGGCTGCTTGATCTTGCCGCCATCTCGTTCGCCGGCGATCCCACTCTGGAAAAATATTCCGGGCGGGTCTCGGATTCCGGGGAAGGGCGTTGGACGATCATGGCCGCGATCGAGGAAGCGGTCGATTGTGATGTCTTAAGCGCGGCGCTCTTTGCCCGCTTTCGCTCCCGGAAGGACCACACCATGGCAGAGAAAGTCTGTTCCGCCATGCGCTATCAATTCGGCGGCCATCTCGAAAAACCCACCGGGGGATGAGGTTTGGCGCTGCAGGGTCGCTCGGGGTCGCTCTCGGGCTCGGCTTTGCGGGGTTGGGAATTGTGGGGTGCTCGACTTCCGCGCCCCCGGCGGAGTTTGCCGCTCTCTCTACGGAATACGGAGTCATGCGATGGCAACGGGGTCAGCATGCTGTCACCGGCCGGGCCAGCTTCTCACGGAGCGCCGACGGCGGCGTCCGCATCCGGTTGGACAAGTCGGGTGAAACCCACCCGCTGCAACTGATTCTCACGCCGGGAGGTCTGCTGACCGCCTCCGGCTCCCTGGCTGATCGTCAATGGTCCGGGGCGGTCAGCAAGGCACCCCCGGCCCTCGCCACCTGGGTTACTTTTGTCACCACCTACCAGCACGCCGCAGACCTCAGTCCCGGTATCCGTGAAATCCATTCTCCCGCCCATCGCTTTGTTTATGAAAAATCTGCCTCCGGACTCCGCTCCCTGAGCGTAGCTGGCGCAGATCTTCAGGAATCGATTGCGGTCGCGTTTCTTCCGCCTTCACCGTAAATATCCGAATCTTCGCCGTCTCGCCGGCCATGGATTTCCTCTGAAGCGAAATCCATTAAGTAAATCTTTGGATACTTAAATTTTTCCTTG
The DNA here is from genome assembly GCA_937890535.1 of uncultured Spartobacteria bacterium. GTDB lineage: Bacteria > Verrucomicrobiota > Verrucomicrobiia > Chthoniobacterales > Terrimicrobiaceae > CAMASH01. The sequence continues at coordinate 8,798 of CALBXK010000155.1, read as the reverse complement.
TGAATCCCATCGAATTTCTGCGACAACCACGGCCCGCGCAAACCAAACCGAGGAATGGCCCAACCCGGCTTCGAGACAAATCCGACCGTTTGCTCTGCCGGCCGATTTTTCCATGATTTTTTTCCTCCACCATTCGCCCATTGATACGCCGGACCTCCCTCCGACTCATTCAGCCTGATCCTCCGCCTGTCGTGCCGAATCCCACCCACAGCGCCCTCCCCCCCTTATCGTCAGAGCGCCCCTTCAACCGGAGTTCGCACCTCCGAAAGAGATTTTGCGGCAGTTTGGCCGCGGCGCACCTCCTTGCGTTCATCCTTGGATCTGCAACTGCCGCCTCAACGGCGCCGCCGCAGACGTCAGATATCAAAGGCCAGGCTAAAATCCGCCTGCGCATCACCGGCCTGCCTGATCCTGGTTCCACGGAGCCCACGGGAGTCGCCAAACTGCGCGTCCAGCAGGAGTTTCTGCGCCTCCACCCCAACGTGGAGCTTGTCAGCGCCGAAGGCATCAAGCTGGAAAATGTGGTCAGCGAAGTCACCACCGTCATGATGGTGGCGGGCGGAATCGCCCCCGATGTCCTGCAAATGAACTTTCGCAGCGCCGATACCTTCGTCAGAATGGGCATGGTCGCGCCGCTCGATGAATTCCTCGACGCCGAGCCCACTGAGACCCGCGAGGCGATTCTCTCCCGGATTCCCAAGCAAATTTTACCAGTGGTCAATCGCTTCGGACCCGATGATGAGCGGCGGATCTACGGCCTCCCCGGCACATTTCTTTTCACCGGTCTCTTCTTCAACAGAGATCTCTTCCAGCAGGCCGGGCTGCCGCCACGCGCCCCCAAGGATTGGAAGGAGATGCTGGAATTTGCCAAAGCGATCAAGGCGATCAAACCCAAAAGCCGACCCATCTTTCTCGTTGGAGGTGCCGACGCCAGCTGGAACCTCATGAGTTTTCTCTGGTCCGCCGGGGCCGATGCCGTGGTCGAGACCCAATCCGGCACTTGGCGGGCCGCATTCGACACCCCCGAGGCGGTCGCCGCCTACGAGTTCTATTACCAACTTGTCGAGGCCGACCGCCTGGCGGTCCGCTCGGGCAAATTGAATTCCCCAGAGGAACTGCAAAAAACCGGCATGTTCTTTGGCTATGTGGGTGACGCCCTCCGCTTTGACCCCGAGAAATTTGGTTTTGGCCCGGTCCCCAAGGGACCCACCGGCCTGCGAGGCTCGGAGATCAACTCTGTAATTCTGGGCATGTTCTCCGGCATCAAGGATCCCGCCGTCCGCCAGGCGGCCTGGGACTACATCCAATTCGTCACCAGTGAGGAGGCGGAACGCATCAAGATTGAGACTATGGTCGAGTTGGGTCTCGCCGATCAGATCAACCCCATCTACCTGCGCAAATTCGGATTCGACCAATACTTGAGTCTCGTTCCCAAGGGTCTGGAAGAATCCTTCCGGGAAGCACTCGAAACCGGAAGGCCGGAACCTTATGGTCGCAATTGCAATCTCGTGTACGCCGAGATGACCTACCCGCTCGATCAGATCCTTATCAGCTCGGAAATCGCCGAATTGTGGCAGGAGGGTCGTTTTGAGGAAGTTCGGGTGCAAATCGCCGCCATCCTGAAAACGGCCGTCGAACGCACTGACGAACGCATGCTCGGATATGTGCCTCCGAAGGACATGGCCTTCCGCCGCCTGGTCGCCCTCGCCGTCGTCATTGTCATTGTCCTCACGTTTCTTATCCTCGGCTGGCGGGTCAGCCGCATTTTCACCGATGCGGGTCGGATGACGGCCAGCCCCGTCGCCTCGCGCGGACTCCTCCCGTGGCTCTGTCTGGCACCGGCTCTGATTCTGGTGCTCGTCTGGCATTATTTCCCCCTTGCCCGCGGCACGATCATGGCGTTTCAGGACTACCAATTGGTGCTTCCTTCCAGCTTTGTTGGCCTGGACAACTTCGCCAATGTCCTCTTCGACGTCACGTTTTGGCGCTCCCTCCAAGCCACTCTCCACTACGCCGCCTGGGTGCTGACTGTCGGATTCGCCCTGCCGATTCTCCTCGCCTATGCTCTCCACCTCATCCCCCGGCAAAAAATACTCTTCCGGATTGTGTACTATCTTCCGGCCGTCATCAGTGCCACGGCGGTATTTTTCCTTTGGCGGGAATTGTTTGGCCTCGATAGCTTCCTCAACCAAATGCTCCGGATGTTCGGTTTCGAAGCCCGGCGGGCCTGGACCGAGGACCCGAACCTCGCCATGCTCTCCTGTGTGATTCCTGGATTTTGGGCCGGGGTCGGTCCCGGATGCCTCATCTATCTCGCCGCCCTCAAGACCATTCCCATCGAACAATTCGAAGCGGCCGAGATTGATGGCGCGGGCTTTTTCCAGAAAACCCGACTCATCGTTTATCCCGGGCTGAAGGGCCTCATCCTCATCAATCTGACCGGAGCGGTCGCAGCCTCCTTCCACGGGGCCACCAACATCCTTATCATGACCGGAGGCGGCCCGAACGGGGCTACGGAAGTGACATCCCTCCTCTTGTTCTTCGAAGCCTTCACCCGTCTGCGCCTCGGACACGCCACCGCCATGGCTTGGATCATCGGCAGCATGCTCATCGGCATCACCGTCGTTCAACTTCAGCGCCTCAGCCGTATGGAATTCAAGACTGCAAAATAAGATGTTCTTCTCACCCACCACGGCCCGAAGCCTCCCGGTTCGCTCTCTCTTTGCGGGAATTTACATCATTTTGATCCTCGGGGGGATCACCATGATCTTCCCCTTCCTCATCATGATCACCGGCTCGGTCGAGCCGCGCTCGCAAAATGATCGAATTGACATTTTTCCCCCCTACCTCCTGAACGAAAATGCCCTCTGGTCACGCTACATCGAAACCAAATATATCGGCACCTCCAGCTACTATCGGATGGCTTGGAACGATCCCACCGGGAGTTTTCTCCACGTCCCTCCGATCACCAAACCCGTCGCCGAATCACCCGATGTCTCGCTCTGGAATGAATTTCTCTCCTCTCAGGATCTGAGCGAAAAACTTTTTTCCGTCGGCTTCCTTCGTCCCGACAAAAGAATGCCGGCGTTTACCAATTTTGCCTTCCGCGACTGGTTGGTGGAAAAGTACGGATCGCTCGCGGGGATCAATCGCTCTCTCGATGCTTCTTTTCAGAGCGTGGCCAAGATCGAGTCCCCTCAAGCCCGGATGGATGGCTCCATTCTTCCCGATACTTCCCTGGTCCGCGCCTTTTTGGAATTCTCCGCCACCCAGCCTCAGGATCGAAAATTCGCCTGGAACGTGGGCGGATACTACCGCACCAACGTTCTCCCCCGTCTGGTGGATTCGGACATCTCAGTGTATAACCAGCGCTTCGGCACCTCCTACGCGAGTTACGCCGAAATCCCCTTCCCGGCCACTGTCCCGGAGATCGGCGCCGAACCCTGGTTCTTCTTCGTGTCCCGCATTCTGCGGACCGATTTTGTCCAACTCACCCCCATGGGCCAGGAACACCTTGCCTCCCTCGAACTTGCCAAGGCCGAATTCATCCGCACTCTCGCCAAACCGGAGGACGTTCTGGTCGTTTCGGCGGACACCCTTTTCGCCCAATGGGCCGCAGAGCGCGGCGTCTCCAACGCCCTCATCCCCCAGGAGAGTCTGGACCGGGCCGCCTTTGCCAAGGAAAAATCCTTCTGGCGCAATCAGTTTCTCACCCTGAACTACCGCCTCGTTCTTGATGAAATCCTTGGCCACGGCGGGGCCATCCGGAACACCCTCATCCTCGTCATCCTCTCCGTCGCCGGGGCCCTCTTCATCAACCCGCTCGCGGCCTACGCGCTCTCGCGCTATAAGATGAAGTCGTCCTACCACATCCTGCTCTTTTGCCTCGCCACCATTGCCTTCCCGGCCGAGGTCACCATGATTCCGGTGTTCCTGCAGCTGAAGGAATTCCACCTGCTCAATACCTTCGGCGCCCTCGTCCTTCCCGGCCTCGCCAATGGGTTTTCGATTTTCCTTCTGAAAGGATTCTTCGACAGCCTCCCCCGGGAACTCTACGAGGCGGCCGACCTCGATGGTGCCAGCGAGTTCACCACCTTCTGGACCATTACGATGAACCTTTCGAAACCGATCCTCGCCGTCATCGCCCTGCAAGCCTTCGTCGTCGCCTACGGCACCTTCTTCTTTGCCCTCATCCTCGCCCCCGACCCGAAAATGTGGACCATCATGGTTTACGTGTACCAACTCCGGGCACAGGTGGGTTCTCCCGTAGTGTACGCCTCTCTTATCATCACCGCCCTGCCGACCCTGATCGTTTTCATTACCTGTCAGAATATCATCCTCCGCGGCATCGTGGTTCCCTCCGACAAATAGGGGGAATCCATCCTGCCGGCGGCGGGACTCGAACCCACACACCCCGAAGGATAAGGGATTTTAAGTCCCTTGCGTCTGCCATTTCGCCACGCCGGCTTCTTTTTGGAGAAAGACTCTTCCCCATCTCGTGGAAGAAAGTCTGAGAATTACCGAAAAAATCTTCGCTGGCAAAGCGCATTCGCCCTGGGAGGCAAAAAGCATTTCCGGCCAATCCTAGCTCTGTCATGATCCGGTCGTGACCAAACTCTTGTATCGCTGGACCCGCCTAAGCTCCAACAAATGGGAAGACGCCTGGGTGGAACGCCTCCGGTTTCTCGATCCCGGACAACTGGCCTTTGTCACCTGGCCGGACTCCCGGGCCTTGAAGATCGAAGCCTATTGCGACGAACCCACGGCTCGAAAGTTGGTCCGTCACTTCGGCGGTCGCTCGACCAAAATCGCGCCGCATATTTGGACCGGCGATCCGGCGCAACCGCGCGGCCCCCTCGCCATCCGGGGTCGGCTGAAAGTTTTTTCGGACAAGCCCACCTGGCAGGCCTGGCGCAAGGCCGGGTGCCGCCCGCCGGGCATCTTCATCCCCGCCGGGATGGCCTTTGGCACCGGCGAACACGCCACCACTGCGACCTGCCTGCGCCTGCTGGCCGACCGAACCGCGGATCTGCCGGAGGGGTTTTCGGTTTTGGACCTTGGCACCGGCAGCGGCATCCTGGCCATCGGGGCGGCCGCTCTCGGAGCCACCCCCGTGGAAGCCCTCGACTTTGACCCTCACGCCGTCCGCATCGCCTCACAGAACGCGAAAACCAATGGTCGTGGCGAAATCGCCTTTGCCCGCAGTGACGTCCTGGCGCTCAAAACCAGCCGCCGCTTCGATGTTGTTCTTGCCAATCTTTTCAGCGAGGTCCTGATCGCGGCCGCTCCCCGCATCGCCCGGGCGGTGCGCCCCGGCGGCACTCTGATCTTTTCTGGTGTGTTGCGAAAGCAGGCCCCGGAAGTCTCGGATGCCCTGCAAACCGCGGGTTTCTCGGCCCCCCGCATCCTGCCCAAAGGCAAGTGGTGCGCCGGGACTTGCGAAAATCACTGTTGACGTCCTCCTACCCGCGCCGATAGATTTTTTGGCCCGTTCACAACCGGTTCCCGTCGTCAAGGGGCGGGGTCCATGGCCCCACCGGGTGTGGGCAAAACCCAATCCATGCCCGAAGAGCTCTCCTATGTCCTTGTGACTCCGTATTCGATCCGCAAATCGCGGACCGGAGGGATTGTTGCGCGCCTGCTTTCCCGCTCGGGACTGGAGTTGGTCGCCGGGCAAATGCTGGCCCCCGGCCGTGAACTGGTGGAGGAGTTGGCTGCCAGCACCGTCACAGAAACCGACGAGCGCCACCGCCGCACCCAGGAGTTGATTCGTGATTACGTTCTCAAGAAGCTCGCCCCTTCTCCCACCGGAGCCCGTCGTCGGGCGCTCTTGCTGATCCTTAAGGGCGAGGATGCGGTTCTCAAGACCCGCACCGTGGTCGGTCACATCGTCAACGAACGCACCAGCGGCGAGACCATTCGCGACACCTATGGCGATTATCTGGTCGAGAATGATTCTGTCGCCTATTTCGAACCCGCCGTGCTGGCTGCCCCCGACCAGGAAACGGCCCGCAAACATCTGGCCCTCTGGGCAAAATATTCCGAAACCGACGGCGGTATTCTGGAGGACTTGATTCCCTTCCCAGAGGACGCACCGGTTGAGAAGACCCTGGTCCTCATCAAACCCGACAATTTTCGTTTCCCCAACGCCCGCGCCGGGGGCGTCATGGATCTCTTCTCCCGTTCGGGACTCGCACTCATCGGCTTCAAAGTCCACTACATGAGCGTCGCCGAGGCTGAAACATTTTATCGCCCGGTTTTGGATGTTCTGATGGACAAGCTCCGTGAGCCCAGCGGCAAGCGCGCCCGCCTCGCGGTCGAAGGGGAGCTTGGAGTTCCGATCGACGACGCTACGGAGGCCCAACTGGGGGAACTCCTGGGACCCCTCGCGGGCCGCAATCATTGGGAATCCATTGTTCAATTCATGGCCGGGACCCGTCCCAGCCAGTGCCCCAAGGAAAAACGCAACCTGCCCGGCTCGGAGAAATGCGTCGCCCTGGTGTATCAGGGCCCCGAAGCGGTCCGAAAGATCCGGGCCGTTCTCGGTCCCACCGATCCCTCGAAGGCACCATCCGGCACCATTCGGCGCGAATTTGGCCAAAGTATGATGGTTAACGCCGCCCACGCCTCAGATTCCACGGAAAATTCCAAGCGAGAGATGGACATTATCCGAATCACGGAAAACAATCTCCCCCCACTCATCAATTCCCATCTTTCGTAAAATATCGAAAAGCCACCAAAAACTCTTTAACCTAAAAACAACACCATCATGCAACTTGCCACCCGCGTCCAAGAACTCACCCCATCGCTCACCCTCGCCGTCGATAGCAAATCGAAGGCCCTGAAAGCCGAGGGCGTTGACGTCTGCGGTTTCGGCGCCGGCGAGCCCGACATGGATACTCCGGACCACATCAAGGCTGCGGCCATTGAGGCTCTCCAGGCCGGCTTTACCAAATACACCCCCAGCTCTGGAATTCCCGAGCTCCGCAAGGCCATCGCCGAAAAACTCAAAGTCGACAACGGCCTCGAATACGAAGCCGGCCAGGTCATTGTCAGCAACGGAGCCAAGCATTCCTGCTTCAACGCCATCTCCGCGGTATGCGATCCCGGCGACGAAGTCATCATCCCCGCCCCCTACTGGCTGAGCTATCCCGAAATGGTCCGCCTCGCGGGCGCAGTGCCGGTCATCGTCCAAACAACTCAGGAAAATTCCTGGAAGATGACTGCGGAAGATTTTGAGAATGCGATGACGCCCAAGACCAAGATGATCATCATCAATACGCCGGGTAATCCGACCGGCTCGGTGTACACTGCGGAGGAACTGCGCGCCATTTCCGAAGTCGCTGCTGAGGAAGACATCTACATCCTCTCCGACGAGATCTACGAAAAACTCACTTACGACGATGCCAAGCATGTCAGCATCGCCTCCGCCACTCCCGAAGCCTATGACCTCACGATCACCGTCAATGGCTTCAGCAAGGCCTATGCCATGACGGGATGGCGTCTCGGCTACCTCGCAGCCCCTGAGCCTATCGCCAGGGCGATCGACTCGATGCAGAGTCACACCACTTCGAATCCCTGCTCGTTCTCCCAACACGGTGCCCTGGCTGCCATCACCGGCGATCAACAGTGCGTCAGTGACATGCGCGAAGAATTCGATATCCGTCGCCAATATGCCTTCGAGCGCATCAGCGCGATTTCCGGACTCAGTGCCGTCAAACCACAGGGCGCATTTTATATCCTTATCAACGTGTCCCAGCTCGGCCTCAAGTCACAAAACTTTGCCGACCGGCTCCTAAGCAAGGCCAACGTCGCGGTTGTTCCCGGCATCGCTTTTGGCGACGACCAGACCGTCCGCATCAGCTACGCGACCAGCCTCGACGTGATCAAGAATGGCCTCGATCGCATTGAGGAATTCTGCAAGACGCTCTGAACGAAGGCGGAAGTGGGAAGTAAAACCTCCGACTTCCAACTTCCAACTTCCAACTTCCGACATCCGACTTCCCACTTCGAATCACTCGTATCTGAGTGCCTCGATGGGATCGAGGCGGGAGGCCCGCAGGGCGGGATAAATGCCGGAGACGATGCCCGCCAGAACGGCAAATGCGACACTGAAGAACATCGAGGTGACAGTCATCATGGGCGGGTTTTCGCTAGGGGCGAGGATTCCGAGCAAGGAAATCAATCCCATGCCCGCCAGGATGCCGAGCAATCCCCCGATGAAGGCGACCGAGACACTCTCAACCAGGATCTGGAGGAAGATGTCCCTACCCTTCGCTCCGACCGCCAATCGAATCCCGATCTCACGCACCCGCTCTGAAATGCTCGCCAGCATGATGTTAGCAATTCCGATCCCACCAACCACCAGGCTGATGGCAGCAATCAGACCCCCACTCAGGCGGATGGATGAAATGCTCCTCTCCATATTATCAAACTGCTCTTCGCGGGTCTCCAACTGAAAGTCGTCGACCCCACGATGGGTGATCCCCAAAATACGCCGGATCTGGGCCAGGGTTTCGCTGAATTGATCCAGATCGCCCACCCTCAGAGACAGCTCTTCGATGCGGACGGACTCCACCGCATCATCCGGAAACAGTCCGGACTTGAATTCGTAAAACATGGTGGAAAGCGGAATCAGCACCGAACGGTTCTTGCCCCGAAAGGGATCCCAACGGCGTCGCGATGTTCCGGCGCGTTTTTTGGGTCCCCCCGAGGCGAGAATTTCCTTTCTGCGTTTGGCCTGTTCCAGTTCGTAACGAGCGAAGATACCCACCACCACAAACGGGGAACTATTGATC
>CALBXK010000154.1 GCA_937890535.1 uncultured Spartobacteria bacterium | reverse complement strand
GCCATCTCTCAATAATAAACAATGGGTTGAGAAACAGCGAATGAGAAATGCAGGACTTGTTGAAAATTTCGATAGAATGGCTCAGAATATCCTCACTGGCCTTGCGTTCAACCCGCCGGGGCGGAGGGCGACCCAATCGTCCGAAGAACAGAGACGAACCCGGAGTTCCTGGACCCTGACGCCAGTTTTGACCGCAAACAGTCGCCGTTATTTGGCTTCAAAGATCGCCTCGATCTCGACGGCGACTCCGGTCGGAAGAGAGGCAAAGCCCACCGCGGAACGAGCGTGATATCCGTCTCCGTCCTTGCCGAAGATCTCATGAAAGAGGTCTGAGGCCCCATTGATGACAAGGTGCTGTTCAATAAAATCGGGAGTGCCATTGACGCATCCCAGCAATTTGACCACTCGCACAGAATCCAGTGAGCCCGCCGCCTGGCGCAGGCTTTGCAGGAGCTTTACCGCCACCTCACGGGCTGCGGCGTAACCCTGCTCGACCGTCACATCAGCCCCGAGCTTTCCCTTGAGGGTGCTGACATGACCGGAAAGAAAATAGAGATTTCCGCTCCGATAGCACATATTGAGATAGGGATTTTGCGCCGGGGCGGGTTCAAAAACGATTTCGAGACTTTTGGCTTGGGTTTCAGCGGACATAGGCGCGAAGGGTACCTGGGGAGAGAGCGATCCTTCAAGAAGTGTTTTCCTGTCCACCAGTCGCAATTACCAGAAAATCCGGGGAGTAATTTCCGGCGGGAGAGGATTGGGGGGAGGCGGCTGGTGTTCGCGCAGGGACTGGCGGACTGCGCGGGGCGAGGCCCCATAGGTTTGGGTGAAGCAGCGCGTGAAGTAGAGCGGGTTTTCAAAGCCGCATCGGTCGGCGATTTCCTTGATGGTCAGATTGGATCGGTTCAGCAGGGCGATCGCCAGTTGCAGTTTCAGGAGGCGAAAGGTCTGCATCGGGGCGTGACCGAGGGAAGTTTGAAAAACCCGGCATAAATGTTTGTCGGTGATCCCGGAGTGCCGGGCCAGATCTGCCAGGTGCAGGGTCCGGTGGGGTTCTTGATCAATGACATCGCGCATCAGTTTCAGGGCCTGGTGCACCGGTTCCGGAAAATTTTGAGCCAGTGCGAGTGGGCTCTTTTGAACTGGGCGAAGCAGGATGCGCAAGAGGCATTCCAGAAAGCGGCATCCGTCCGCCCCGGGACTCGAAGCCAGCCATTCTGGGTGGCTGGCGACGTTTCCGATCAGGTGACGAACCATCGGGGAAAGCACCGGATCAGGTTGGAGATGCACCACCGGCCAATCTGTGAGGGAGGGCCAGTCTTCCGGCATCTGGGTGATGTCAAAGTGGAGGTAGGCGTGACGGGTTGGAGCTTTGGTATCCCAAATATAGGATTCATGAAAATTGGGGCGCGCCAGGATGATGGTGCCGGGAGGGGTGGAGTGGTTCATGGCATCCCGCCGATAGATCACCTGTCCTTCGATGATCAAAACCAACTCAAAATCCGGTAGGATTCGCGGTCGCAGACGGTCCCCGGGCCGGTAGTGGACGACGCCCCCGTAGAGATAGCTCAGGCTCAATGCGCGCCTGATTGTTTCGGGCCTGAGAGTTTCTGTCATGACGGAAGAGGGCTTACTTACGGGGTTTTCTGGAGGGATGCACGTCAGAATGCGAATTTTGTCCATATTTTTCCTACTCCGGTCCATTGCCAAGACCGCCAAGGCACGCGAAGATTTGGTTTTCTTAAGAGCACTCACACTATGTCCGTAGCCGAAGCCTCTCCCGTCCCGCAACTCACTGACTACAGCCTCGTGGGCCTCAACGCCACGGTGGCGGTGGAGAAGGGCTTGGCCGAGGCCGACTGGTACCAAAGCCCGGTGCCGCGGGACACGATGCGGGAATTATTGGAGCGTCGCGACGGGCCCGCCCTGCGAGACACCCTGCTATGGTTTGGTCTTCTGGCCTTGTTTGGCACCTTGGGCTTTCTTTTGTGGGGAACCTGGTGGGCCATCCTGCCATTTGCCGCCTATGGCGTCCTCTATGGCTCGACTTCGGATTCGCGTTGGCATGAATCAAGTCACGGCACGGCCTTCAAGACCGATTGGATGAACAATCTGCTCTACGAGATTTCCTCCTTTATGGTCATGCGCGAATCGACGGTCTGGCGCTGGAGTCATACCCGGCATCATAGCGACACCATTGTGGTGGGACGCGACCCGGAAATCGCAGTCCCGCGCCCTCCCGACCTGAAAAAATTCTGTCTGGTCTTTACTGGGATTCCGGGCGTGCGGGGCTACTTCAAAAAACTATTCCTGCATTCGACCGGTCGGCTCGATCCGGAGGAAGCGACCTATATCCCCGCGTCCGATCACGAGAGAATTTTCTTCATGGCCCGGGTCAGTCTCTTGATTTACCTGGGGGTCGTCGCGGCCTGTTTCGTCTCTGGCAGCATTCTGCCGCTCATGTTCATTGGCCTGCCCAACCTCTATGGAGCCTGGTTGGCGCCAGTCTATGGCGATACTCAGCACGCGGGCCTGGCGGAAAACGTCCTCGATCACCGGATGAACTGTCGCACCGTGATGATGAACCCCCTCAATCGCTATTTGTATTGGAACATGAACTTCCATGTGGAGCACCATATGTTCCCGCTGGTGCCGTATCACAATCTGCCCCGCCTGCACAAAATCGTACGTGACGACATGCCCACGCCCTACCCGGGGTTGCTCGATGCTTGGCGGGAAATCATTCCCGCCGTGTGGCGGCAGGCCAGGGACCCCGGCTATTTCGTCAAACGAAAACTTCCGACGCCGACGGTGCGATATGCCGCCAACGAAGCGGCGAAAACTCTGGTGGCGAAAGGGACTCCCGATGCCGAGGGTTGGATTGAGGTTGGCGAGGCGAGTACTTTGGATCGCGAGGATGTGTTGCGCTTCGATGCGGCCGGCCACACCTATGCCGTTTATCGCACGGGCGACGACGCCTATCACGCCACCGACGGCATGTGTACGCATGGCAACACCCATCTGGCCACCGGTCTGGTGAAGGGCGACCTCATCGAATGTCCCAAGCACAATGGTCGCTTCGATGTGCGGGATGGGTCGCCGCAACGTCTCCCGGTCTGCATTGCCTTGCGCACTTATCCAGTGGAGGTCCACGAAGGCAAACTCCGCATCAATCTGCGCCAGGCCGGAGGCGAAGGGGTCAAGAACAAGGAAACGACCTATCAATTCCGGGTGGTCCGCAATGAGAATGTTGCCACGTTTATCAAGGAGTTGGTTTTCGAATTGGAGGCCGACTCGCCAAAACTTGATTACAGCGCCGGCCAATACCTCCAGCTGGACATTCCCGCCTATGGCAAAATTTCTTTCCAGACCTTCAAGGTTCGTTCCCCGTTCGATGAGGTCTGGAAGGCCCAGCATGTCTATGATTTTCAGGCGGAAAACGAGGTCGAGGAACGCCGCAACTATTCCCTGGCCAATGATCCGGCCGCGGACGGCCTTCTCCGTTTCAATGTTCGCATCTCCACTCCGCCCCGGGGTCAGGATTGCAGCGCGGGGGTCGGATCCACCTATGTGTGGAGTCTCAAACCGGGAGATGCCGTCACTGCGGTGGGCCCGTTCGGAGATTTTCAAATCAAGGATACCGACCGCGAGATGGTCTATTTGGGCGGAGGAGCCGGGATGGCACCACTGCGTTCGCACCTCGACCATTTGTTCGAAACTCTCCAGACCGGTCGCACGGTCAGCTATTGGTATGGGGCCCGTTCCCGGCAGGAATTGTTTTATCAAGATCACTTCGAAGATCTGGCGAAAAATTTTTCCAATTTTCAATTTCACGTCGCCCTGTCGGAACCCCAGCCGGAGGATGAATGGACCTCGCACACCGGGTTCATTCACGAGGTGCTCCATCGCGAATACCTCGATGCTCACAGCGATCCCGCGACCATCGAATATTACCTCTGCGGGCCCCAGCCGATGATCCATTCGGCTCGGACGATGCTTGAGGGGCTCGGAGTCGCCTCCGCGGATATTGCCTACGACGAATTTTAAGGAAGTCCGTAGAGCCTCCCTGACTCCAATGGAAAAAACAGATTTTGGAATCACCCCGCAAGGCGAGTCGGTCAGTTTATATACTCTCGAAGGGCCCGGCGGACTACGGGCCCGCATCACCAACTACGGTGGCATCGTCACCGAACTTCATGTGCCGGATCGGGAGGGCCGAAGTGAGGATGTGGTTCTCGGATTCTCCACCCTCGCCCCCTACCTGGCCGGACATCCGTATTTCGGAGCCCTGGTGGGTCGGGTCTCCGGACGCCTGACGCGGGGACGCTTCACCCTCAAGGGGCGGTCGCACCAACTGGCTTGCAATGACGGACCCAATCATCTGCATGGCGGCCTCGTTGGCCTCGATAAACGGCTCTGGACGGCGCATGCCGACGGAGAGTCGCTCTCGCTGAGCTATCACAGCCCTGACGGAGAGGAAGGCTATCCGGGAAATGTCGATCTGACGGTGACCTATTCCCTCACTCCCGACCAAGCCCTGACCATTGATTATTCGGCCACGACCGACAGGGAGACTCCCCTCAGCCTGACCAACCACTCGTACTTTCATCTCGGAGGCGAAGGATCCGGGGATGCCCTCGATCATCACTTGCAGATTTTTTCGGACATCGTAACGCCATTTGACGGGGACGGCACCCTGCTTGGGCGTTGCGAAAGTGTCTCGGGATCTGCGGGGGATTTTCGACAGTCCACTCCCCTCCGTGAGCGAGTGGACGGCTTATTTAGGCAGCACGGCGATCAATATGTTTTTGCCGATCCCGGGCCCGAGCTGCAACTTGTGGCGAGTCTGATCGAGCCGGTCAGCGGGCGGATTATGGAGGTGTTGACCAGCGAACGCTTTCTTCAGTTCTACACCGCAATGCATCTTGACGGCAGCCTGGTGGGAAAGCGAGGCCGGGCCTACGAACGCTATGCGGGCCTTTGTCTGGAATGCCAGGGATACCCGGATGCTCCGAATCAGGAGAAGTTTCCCTCGACCATTCTTGTCCCGGGCCAGACGTATCGACAGACGACCTGTTATCGATTTTCCACCCTATAGCGCCTGCCCGATTTCCCTTGCCTAGCGGCCTGCGTCAGGTTTCATCGAAGCCATGAAGATTTGGGGCCTGGAGATCGTACTATTGGTGGTGGGGATGAATGCCTCCGCCGCCTGGACGCCGGGGCCTCTGGTGATTTTGGGAGAGTTGCCCGGTTCGGCAACCGCTTGGGAGCGCACGGTCACCCAGGGAAACCGCTCCGTCCGTCTCAGCGGAGTCTCGTTCCGGACTCCGGATTGCGAATTCCAGGTGTTGGATAATCCGCCGCAGGCCCGTCGCTCGCTGGCGGCGGCTCTGGAGGCGGCCGGGGCGGTGGCCGGAGCCAATGGCGGATATTTCCACAAGGACCAAAAGCCACTGGGACTGGTCATATCCGGTGGGAAAACTCTGCACGTCTTTGAACGGGCCAAGTTGCTCAGTGGAATTCTCGAGCTTCGCAATGGCCGGACGGCGCTGGTGCGGGCCGAGAAATTTCAGGCGTCCGCCTCTGTGCAGGAAGCCCTCCAAGCCGGCCCGTGGTTGGTGGAAGGCGGCGCCGTGATCTCCGGCCTCCACGCCGGGAGGATGGCCCGTCGCACCGTGGTGGCCATGACCGGGCGGTCCCATTGGATGCTTCTTGCGACCTCGCCGGTGACGCTGGCCGAGCTGGGCGAGGTCCTGACCCTCCCGGGATTGTCCGGGAAGGAGAATATTAGGGAAGCCCTCAATTTGGACGGAGGCTCCTCGACTCTCCTGCTGGCGCTTCGCGAGGGTCGTCCCCTTCTCGATATTCCTTCCTTCGGCTCGGTGCGAAATTACCTCGCCATCGTTCCCCGGCATCGGTAATTTTCTCCAAGGAAATTCTTCCGCTCGCGAACATTCGCAAATCGATTATCCTTTTCTCATGCAAATCCACCTTAGCCCAAGACATCTGACTCTGACCGCCTCGATCCATTCCTATGTGGCCGAGAAAATTGGCCATTTGGAGCAGCTCGCCGACCATATCATCGCCGCCCACGTCGTTCTCATGCACGATGAGAACAAGACCAAAAAACACACCGTTAAGGTGCATCTCGCCGTGGCGGGCCCGGACATTCATGCCGAGGATACCGAGGACGACCTCTACGCCGCCATCGATAAGGTGGTGGCCAAGTTGTCGATGCAACTCCGGAAACGCAAAACCAAGATTGCCAGTCATAAAAAACACCTGACCCAGTTGGCTGCCGAAGGGCGGAAACGGGGCTACAAGCGCCTTTAATCCGGGGACATCGCGGTGGAGGATTACAAGGTTAAGTTGGAGGTCTTTGAGGGCCCGCTGGATTTGTTGCTTTATCTCATCAAGCGCGATGAGGTGGATATTTATGAAATTTCGATTGAGCGGATCACCAAGCAGTACCTCGAGTACATGGATGCTTTTCAAGTGCTCAACATCGAGCTGGCGGGCGAGTTCATCGTCATGGCTGCCAACCTCCTCTACATCAAGAGCCGTACCCTCCTGCCCAAGGACCAGCAGATGGCCGAGGACGACGCCGAGGAGGATGATCCTCGTTGGGAGCTGATTCGGCAGCTGATCGAATACAAAAAATTCAAGGAGGCGGCGGGGCGATTGCGCGACCGGCAGGCCCTGCAGGAACAACTTTTTCCGCGCTTTCCGGTCGTGCCCGAATTGCCGGCCGTCGAAAACCTGCTTGTGGACGAGGTGGGGATCTTTGACCTCATCAACGCCTTTCAGAAAATTCTCAA
Source organism: uncultured Spartobacteria bacterium (assembly GCA_937890535.1). Taxonomy (GTDB): domain Bacteria; phylum Verrucomicrobiota; class Verrucomicrobiia; order Chthoniobacterales; family Terrimicrobiaceae; genus CAMASH01. Next base: position 6,330 of record CALBXK010000154.1, on the reverse strand, counting down.
ACGACTGGAGAAGAACAAGCCAGAGGATTTGCGGGAGATCTTTGAAGAAAACCATACGGTTTCTGATAAGATCGATTATCTGCTTCGGGTCACGGCGGGGAATGTCTCCATGCGCTTCGAGGAATGTTTTGCCGAAGCCGCCAGTCGAACAGAAATTGTTGTCACTTTTCTTGCCATGCTTGAACTTATCCGCCTGAAACATTTGTGTGTCCGTCAGGATGGCCATTTTGAAGAAATTTGGATTGAACGTTCCGAAAATTCCGTTCCAACCGGAGAAGTCCTGGCATGAGTAAACGCAAACCCGCCCTCATCGAGCCCGAGCCCGCATCCGACGAAGCGCCGGTGGTCGTCGCTGAGCCCATCGATCCCGCCGGGGAATCTTTCGAAGTCCCGCCACCTGTTGAGGAGACGACGGATTCGCCGCTTGAACCAGCCGGTTCCCCGGAGGACGAGGCCAGCGAGGAAGTCGTCGGGCAAGCCTTGAAAAAAGTCGTCGAAGCCGTCTTGTTTGCCTCGCAGAAACCAGTTTCCAGTAAGGAATTGATCGCGGTGTTCAAGGGAGCCGCCGATGCGGCCAAGGAGAATCCGGCGTCACCAGCCCACGCCTTTGCCAAGCTCAAGGCCCCGCAGATTCAAGCTGCGATTGAAGAGCTTGAAATCGATTGCGCCGAGGCGCGCTGCACCCATGAGGTGCGGGAAACGGCCGCCGGATGGCAGCTGGTGACCAAGCCGGAATTTTCGCCCTGGCTACGCCAGCTCTTTCCGGAGAATCGTCCCGCCCGCCTCAGTGCTCCCGCGCTCGAGACTCTGGCCATCATCGCCTATCGGCAACCGATCACCCGGGCTGACATTGAAGCGGTGCGTGGCGTGGCGGTGGACGGAGTCATGCAAACCCTACTGGATCGCAGTCTGGTTAAGATTGGCGGCCGGGCAGAAGTTCCAGGACGCCCTCTCCTCTACGAGACGACCCAGTTTTTTATGGAGCATTTCGGATTGAAAGATCTGGAGGAACTACCCAACGCCTCGGAACTTCGGACCATCAGCCTGCCCAAAGCCGCTGTTCCCGAGGAGGAACAACCCGCCGGAGACAGTGCCCCCGAGACCAATGTTGATAGCAATGTTGAGACCAGCTCCGATGCGGCGGCAACGACTGAAGTTGAGGCGGCGGAGGATCGGCCTGAAGAAGGCTCATCCCCGGAACCGATCAACGAGGAGGCTGAGGCCGTTGAACCGGCCTTGGAACTGTCTTCTGGGGAAGAGGAATCGTTCCTGCCTGACCCCGAAAGCGAGCCGGAATCGTCCACGGATTCCCCCGCTGAAATGGAACCTGGGGAGAAAGACTCATGAGTGATCTTGACGCCCTGCGTATCAAAATTGATGCCCTTGATTCGGACTTGCTGCGCCTTTTAAACGAGCGGGCTGCGGTGGCCCAGCAAATTGGAGAGATTAAGACCCGGGAGGGACTTTCCGTCTATGCCCCCGAGAGGGAAAATCAAGTCTTGCGTAGCCTTGTCGAACGGAGTGACGGGCCGTTGCGGCCGGAATCCATTCGGGCGATTTATTGTGAAATCATGTCGGCCTCACTGGCTCTGGAGAAAAATATCGCGATCATTTGTTTGGGTCCGGCGGGTTCCCTCTCCCACCAGGCGGCCCGAAGTAAATTCGGATCCAGTGTCCGGTATGTTTTCGCTGCCGATGTGGCCGAAGTGCTGGAGGAAGTCCGGCGCGATCAGGCCGACTGCGGGGTGATTCCCATCGATGATCCCGAGGGCGGACTGGCCAATCAAACCCTCGATCACCTCGCTGTGGCGGAGGATTTTTCGATCTGTGCGGAGATCTATCTTACTCCAGAGGGAAAGGAAGACACCCGGGAGGCGGCCCGCTTTTTTGTGATTGGTCGGAATATCAACCCGGCATCGGGAAGGGACCTGACCATGTTGATGCTTCGGCTCGAAGACAAGCCGGGCGCCCTCGTCTCCGCGCTGGAACCCTTCAAGTCTCTGGATATCAATCTTGACCATTTCGCCAGCCGCCCGGCGGCGCGAGGAAGTAACGACATCATCTTTTTTGTTGAGGCTTCCGGCCATTCCAAAGATCTGGAACTGACGGATCTTTTTCGCGAACTCTCCAAGCGTTGTCGCGCCGTGAAGGTACTAGGGAGCTACCCGGACACTTCTGAATAGCGCTCCCGAGATTTTTTGACGGGTTGCGGACTTGCTCCATCCCTCCCCTCAGGATAGTTCTTCGAGCCTTCTGAAACCCCGGCTCCCATGTCGAGTGCCTGCGTCTATTGAATGAATTCGGATCCTTCCTCCAACTCCACGGTCAACCTTTGGAAGGCCCTTGGGCCCGGGATTCTCGTCGCTTGCGCCGCTGTCGGCGGATCTCATCTCGTCTGGTCCACCCGCGCCGGGGCGGAGTTCGGCTGGTCTCTCGTCTGGTTGGTACTCCTGGCCAACATCCTGAAGTTTCCCTTCTTTCTTTACGGACAACGCTATACCGCTGCCACCGGCGAAAGCCTCCTGGCCGGGTATCGTCGCCAGGGGCGGATTTACGTGGGGATCTTTCTGGCCATCAATGTTCTGACCGGAACGATCAATATCGCGGGTGTTGGCATGCTGAGCGGAGCCTTACTGGCCAGTTACGGGATCGGGGGTGTGGCGATTCCGCACCTGACGGTCGGCCTCATCGGGGGCTGCGCCGTTCTTCTTCTGCTCGGACACTACAAGTTGCTGGACGTTTTCGCGAAGGTGATCATTACGGTTCTTGCCATTGGCACCCTAACCGCGGTGGCACTTGCGATTCCCAATCGTCCTGAAATGGTGGCCGGCTTCGTGGCGCCGAGCCCCTACACCTGGGCAAAGTTCGCCTTTCTCATCAGCCTGCTCGGTTGGATGCCTGCTCCCATCGATTTGTCCGCTTGGTCGTCACTTTGGATGTTCAGTCGGGAGAAACAAACCGGGCATTTCGCAACCATCAAGGAATCGTCCATCGACTTTTATCTTGGCTACATTGCCACCACCGTGCTGGCCGTACTGTTTGTGGCGTTGGGTGCCTTGGTGATGTTCGGGACGGGGGCGACATTTTCTTCGGGAGGCATCGCCTTCTCGCAGCAGTTGGTGACGCTCTATACCGAGACGATTGGCGACTGGTCGCGGTGGCTGATTCTCAGTGCGGCCTTTTTTACCATGTTCAGCACGACCCTTACCTGCCTCGATGGCTATCCCCGTTCGCTGGCGGCCTGCTGCACCCTCCTTAAGATTGGTAGCCCGGATCGATTTACCCTTATCCATCGGACTTGGATTTTGGTTTCCGGCGTTGCTGCCAGCGTCGTCGTGCTCTTTTTTGTAAAAAATCTCCTGGAACTTCTGACCTTCGCTGCGGTTGTTTCGTTCGTCACGTCGCCGGTGTTGGCGGTGATCAATTACAAGGTGATGAACGGCCCCAATGTTCCCAAAAATGCCCGCCCGGGAGTCGTCCTCAAAACGATCAGTTGGGTCGGGATTGGCTTCTTTGTTGTCATGACCCTCGGCTATATTTATGTGACGTTTCTCCGGGAGGCATAGGGCGAGGGTTCTACGATCCGGTATCCATGCAGGTTCAAGGAGCCCAATTTCCCATCTTGAGATCCGGCACCCTTGAGAATTCCCCTGTGTTGCCAGTGATGAGTTCCGCCTGGATGGACAGGGCATGTCCGGCAATGAGGGTATCGTAGGGGCCAATCCCTTGACCCTTGCGCTCAAGGTGGGAACGGATTTTGGCAGACTGGATCGAAGCCGCTTCATCGAAGGGAAGCACCGTGAATGGCGCCAGCGCGTCCTTAAGAAACCGTTCATTCTTCTCCGGTTCACGGCTTTTTTCCACACCGACACGGAGTTCGTAAGCCGTGACCATGGAAATCCCGATGGATTTTGCCCGACAACCCCGGACCCGCTCCGTGATCCGTGGATTGCCGCGCAATAGAGCGATAAAAATGTCCGTATCCAACAAGGTGCGGATCATGGAAAAACGTCTCCACGTTGATCAGGAGCTTCCGGTTGGTTGCGTTCAAACTCCTCCCACAATTCGGCCAATCCCGCAACGCCCCGCTCGAAGCGCGCCCAGACATCCTCCTCCGGCGTGATGACAAGGCTCTTTCCTTTGCGCTTAATACGGGCTGTTTGCCCGACAATCCGGAATTTCTTCGGCAGGCGGATCGCTTGGCTGTTTCCACTGGTGAAAATCCTCACCGTATCAGCGTCCCTGGTTGCCAGTTTCATATATACGGAAGGATATACAAAAAAGAGGCGGCGTCAAATGCATTTCATCAGATTCAGCATTGAGCATCTCCGCAAGCAACCGGGAAGTATTCCCCTGGCAGATGCGATTGACCGGCCTCTACGCCTTCTGGGACAGATTGCTGGCCGAGAACCATGGGCTGCAAATTGACAATTGTTCCAGTGGCGGACGCAGGATCGATTTGGAAATGATTCGTCGGTCGGTTCCGCTTTGGCGGAGTGACTGTAATGACGTTCTTGGTTCGCAAAATCACACCGCCGGTTTCGCCCCCTGGGTTCCCTTGAGCGGAGGGGTTGTTCTGACCGAGGATATTTACCAACTCCGCAGTGCCTATTGCGCCGGACTGCTTTTTGAAGGGGGGATGAGCGGCCCGAAGAACTTTCCGGCGGAATGGCTCAAAAACCCCCATGAGGAATTTGCCGAAGTCCGTCCGTTCTTTTATGGCGACTATTATCCTATCACTCCCCACTCTATTTTCCACCCCATGTCTGCAACGCTTTCTCCCAAATCCACGCTCACTGCGCGCATCCACGGTTGCTGGCTGGGAAAGTCCATCGGCGGCACGTTGGGCCTTCCTGCGGAAGGCCGGATGGAGCAACTTGGACATGGCAACACACAGAAAATGAGCCAAGGGAAATTATCTGCCTGGCCCGCCATGGGGCCAAACTTTTCATCGACGGCCAGCTCGTCATAGAGTGTCCAGCAGGCCTACCCTATGTTCCTGCCATCCATCGCAGCGGCGCAGGCACACGCGTCACGGCTACAATCAGGGCAGGAACCCATCAGGTCAGACTGGAATTGAACTCTTCTTCAGCCACCCAAAAGGCATCCGTGATTCTCGCCTATCCCAATAGGCACATCTGTCCGTGGACGAAGGACGAACTCCCCCATCGCGCCGTTTTACCGGCTGCGCATTGAGCCGCTTGAATTCATTGAGGAGGCGAATCCTCCGAGAACATACCCTTTCCCCGCCGTCCAGAGCACGGCTTCCAATCGGTGGGGACTGATACGGTGCCGAACTGACTAGCGATTCGGACGGTCAGTAGGAAACGACGCGAAGACCTTCAATCCGGCTAAGGTGACCGGGATTACGGGAGAGCAGGGTATCGTCCCGATCCAATGCGGTGGCGGCGATCAGGATGTCATTGTCTCCGATCAACTGCCCTGCTAGCCGGAGCTGACGACGGACCCGTCCGGCCCGGCGGGCGATGGATACATCCACATCGATGACGGGAAAAGCCGCCAAAAAATCGCGGGCGGAGTCAAGATCGGTATTGTCAAATCCCTCCTCGAATTCCATCACGGTAATGGCAGACAGTGAAAACAGCGCGGCCGAATTTTGCTCCAAAAACTTTGTGGCGCCCCCCCCTTTAGTACGTCGAGCTTCGCGTTGAAGATCGATCAGAAATGTCGTGTCGGCAATCATCGCGGGAGCGAAGCCGCAGCGTCGCCTCTACGCGACGGAACTTCTTTTGCAGAGGGCGAACGGGAGGGAGCCGACATTAATGCGTCCTCGCCTCCCATTTCGAGGGTGTCACGCGTGGAGAATCCACGTCGTGCCCACGAACCTCTTCGAGACGATCAAGCGCCTCTTCCGAGATGAGGCGGTTGTCGGAGTGCAGTCTTTGAAGGACCGTGAGAATCGAGGAGCCAAAACCGCTGCCGCCCTCAAACCTGGCGCGTCGTACGACAGAGGAAAATGACTCCCGCTCTGAGCGTTTCGCCGTTTTGAGCTTATCGTAAGCGTCGAGTTCGAGAGATATCGTCTTCGTTGCCATGCATGGCACCATGCATGGACGACAGGCATTTGTCAAGATTCGGGCCCTTCGGATAAAGAATCCCTAATCCCAAATCGCAGAAAAAACATGAATTCTCACGCGAAGGCGCGAAGACATAAGATAACCGCGACCATCATCGTCCTTAAAAGGCCCAATTTCATTGGCCCGAACCCGAGTCGCCGGATCGCCACCCCACAGTCCCGCAAGATTGGGAGTCGTTTGTCCAGCGACAATTAAGATTGGTACCTGACGACAATTAAAATTGACCCCCAGC
>CALBXK010000153.1 GCA_937890535.1 uncultured Spartobacteria bacterium | reverse complement strand
ACGCATTCCCATTTTTTTCATGCCCCGGTGTCATTTTGACTTGAGGCAACGCGAGAACAGAAAGAAAGCGAATTGGCCCGGGATCGTGTGGCAACGGATTCTCGTAATTCGATTCTGACCCCGGATCTCGACTTTCCATGGACTGGCCAGAAAATAAAAAGGAGGTCGGTCCCTTGGATTGGAAATACCGACACTCTCCGTGAGGGGTGGGGACTTACTTGATGGCAGCCCAAACCCGATGGACGTCGTCGTGATCTTCCAGGGTCTGGAGAAATTCACCGGTGTTGGCGGCGTCTTCGTCCGTCAGTTCGGGAAATTGTTTTGCGATATAGCCAAGTTCGCTGGTGACCACGGTCCATCCATTGGCCGACAGCCACTTCGAGACCTCTGCGGTGGCAGTGCGCTCGGTGACGAATCGGGCTCCGGTGGCATCCTCAGGGATGTCATCGTTCATGGCGTGAGAGAGGGGTTCGACCTCATTTGCACCCGCTTCGATGGCGGCTTCTTCGAGGTCGCCGCTTGCGGGGTGGTGGGCTTCGACCAGTCCCACGTGATCAAATAGGAATTTATTGCTGCCGGCGGTGCCGAGCTGGCCCCTTTTGAAAAGAACCCGGAGCTCGGGTGCGGTGCGGTTGTTGTTATCCGTCAGGACTTCGACGATCACCGGCACCTTGTTTGGGGCGTAGCCCTCGTAAACGATATGGTCGAGGATCAGCTTGTCCGTGCCGATTCCGGCCCCCTTGGCGATGGCTCGCTCAATGACGTCGCGACTGACACTTTGCCGACGGGCTTTTTCCGAAGCGGCGAAAAGCCGGGCGTTGCCTTCTGGATCCGGCCCCCCCTGTTTGGCTGCGACCATGATTTCCTTGACAAGTTTACCGACCAGCTGGCCCTTCTTGACACCGGCAACTTCTCGTTTGGCATGAAGCCATTGGCGTCCCATAGGATTAGTGGTAGGTCTTTTCGTGCAACCGTTGCTCGGTCGTATTCATACTGTCGTCCCATTTTTGCAAAGTTTGCCAGGGACCAAGCGATTCGCCATCCGGCCCGGCCGCACAACCGGCACAAAGAGCAGCGAAGAGAACGAGAAGAAAATATTTCACACCGATAAATGCGAATAAAACCGGTCGGTTCGCAAGCGGGAAATACAGGATCGCCGTTGGAGCTTGAAGATTCCTCCCAACTCGAACAAAAATAGGAACCCTCCATCAAACCTCAAAAATACACCCCATGCTCAAAAAGATCCTAGCTACCCTCGCCCTGATTGTTGTCATCCTGGTGATCGTCGTTGCCATGCAGCCCGCAGACTTCCGCATTACCCGGACCGCTACCATTCCCGCCCCACCCGCAGCTGTCTTTGCGCAGGTGAACGATTTCCATCAGTGGGAGGCCTGGTCGCCTTGGGCTGAACTCGACCCCGCTGCCAAAAATTCCTTCGCCGGTCCCGCGGCGGGACCCGGCGCTAAGTTCACCTGGGCAGGAAACAACGAAGTCGGTGAGGGAAGCATGGAGATCATCGAGAGCCAGCCCAATGATCGGATCCTCATTGATTTGAAATATGTAAAACCCTTTGAGGCCACCAGCACCGCGGAATTCACCTTTAAGCCCGAGGGTGACCAGACCGTGGTAACGTGGAGCATGTCCGGGTCGAACGGCTTCATAGGCAAGGCCATGCACCTGGCCATGGACTGCGACAAAATGGTGGGTGGCCAATTTGAAAAAGGTTTGGAGAAGATGAAGGCGGAGTTCGCATCCGCCAAAAACTAGCCTCCCGCAAGAGAAGATCGCGGCATTTTCCTGATTTCCAGAACCACAGATTGGAATATCCTTCCCTTGAGCTTATGAAAATTGCATCGAATATCGCTGGTGGCCTTCTCGGGTTTCTCTTTGTTGCCTTTGCCTCTATCTATTTCTTTGAGCTCATGGAGATGCCGCCTCCCCCCGAGGGATCGGCGGCCGCATTATTCATGGGGGCCCTTTATCCCACCGGCTACCTCGACTTCGTTAAAGTCATGGAAATC
>CALBXK010000152.1 GCA_937890535.1 uncultured Spartobacteria bacterium | reverse complement strand
TCCAGGGGACCGCAGGGACCATTACCTTGCCGATTTGGATTTGAGCAATTTCGCCACCGTGTTCATCAAGGAAGAATTGCGTCCTCGCATGGACCGGGCTCTGGAGAGAATGAAACGCATGGAAGATCTTTCCGAAGGCTTGAGTGCGGCCGACCGCAAGGCCACCCATGCCCGAATCGAACGTTTGAAACATTGGTTGGAGAAGGGGCAGACGATGCTTCCTTGGATCATGAAATTTCTCGTTCGCTGACCTGAAACACCCCCTTTCGGGCGAAAAACCGCCCGGAACCCGAAGAAAATGGGGAAAAATACCATAAAAATTGCCAGATTGGTCTCGTTTCTGCACGAACGGCCAAGGGCGGCAGCTTGTCCAGAGATCGTCGGGGCGAACATTGAGGTTGCCGCGTTCCCGAAGGAAACCCTTCTCAGAGCCGACCCCGACGGATCAATTCTGAAAAACATCAAACATGAATAAATCAACGAATACAGATACCCAGATCTGGACCACCATCATTACCTCCCGGACGCCTTTGTGGCAAATTCCCATCGATGAGCTCTGGGCCTATCGGGATCTTATTATTCTCCAAGTCCAGAGGGATTTCCATTCGGTTTACAAGCAAACCGTTTTGGGTCCTCTATGGTATTTTATCCAGCCGTTGATGAGTACCGTGGTTTTTCAAGTTATCTTTGGAAAGATTGTGGGCGTGCCTACGGATAAGATCCCACCGTTTCTTTTTTTTATGTCCGGGACAATCATCTGGTATTATTTTTCAGCCTGTCTCAGTGGCACGTCTTCGACGCTTACTTCCAACGCCGGGCTGTTTACGAAAGTGTACTTTCCGCGGCTTGCGATCCCTGTTTCCAAGGTCATATCCAATTTTTGGCAATTTCTGATCCAATTGATTATTTTTGCGGGATTTTACCTGTTTTTCCTGTGGAAGGGAGCTCCCATTGAATTTAGCTACCGGATCATAATTATTCCCGGATTGATTCTCCAGACCGCTTTGCTAGGGCTTGGGTGTGGATGTTTGGTTTCGGCTCTGACGACCCGGTTTCGGGATCTTCAAATGGCCGTGGCACCCTTTCTTCAACTCTGGATGTACGGGAGTTGCATTCTCTTTCCGCTCTCGATGGTGCCGCCTGAGTATCAGCAGATTCTGATTCTCAATCCCATTGTCCCCATCGTCGAAAGCTTTCGTTTTGCGGTGATGGGACAAGGCCAGATCGAAATCTGGCAGTGGCTGGTCAGCCTGGCGGTTACGGTGCTTATTTTCTTTGTCGGTCTTATTATGTTCAATCGGGTGGAGAAAAATATGGCCGATACGATCTAAAGGCTGTCGTTCAAAAACTTTCTTGTTTCCATCCTATGTTAGCCCTTTCCATTGAAAATGTTTCCAAGGTTTATCGTCTTGGGGAAATCGACCGTAAACAGCTCTTCGGAGATGTTCGTCGATGGGTGAAGTCACGATTTAACTCGGGGTACACCTTGGGTGATCCGGAACTGGAGGCCGAGCAGGAACCGCAGGCTCTGGATCTCTTCCACGCACTCAAAAACATCAGTTTTGAGGTTCGGGAGGGGGAAACCGTGGGAATCGTTGGTGCCAACGGCGCGGGGAAATCGACCCTGTTAAAACTGATTTCCCGGATTACGCTCCCCAGCTCCGGAGTGATCCGGATCAAAGGCCGACTTGGCAGTTTGTTGGAAGTTGGCACCGGATTTAACGGAAATATGACCGGTCGGGAAAATATCTTCATGAAGGGGGCGATTCACGGAATGAAACGGAGGGAAGTGAGGGCGAAGTTCGACGACATTGTCTCGTTTTCCGGCGTCGAACAGTTTATTGATACACCAGTAAAGAGGTATTCGAGCGGAATGTCCGTCCGGCTCGCCTTCTCGGTTGCGGCATTTCTTGAGCCGGAGATTCTCATCGTGGACGAGGTTCTCAGCGTGGGGGATCAGCAATTCAAGGATCGGTGCGCCGCGCGCATCAAGCAACTTGTCAATGAGGGACGGACGCTTCTCTTTGTCTCCCATATGGGCGATCAGGTCCGGAGTGTATGCCAGCGCTCCATCTACCTTAAGTCGGGTTCCTTGATTTATGACGGTGAAACGGCTGCGGTCTTGGACAAATACGAGGCCATGCAGAACGAGGCCACAGCAAACTCGCCGGAGGCAACAACTCAAGCCGGACAAGCGACTTCTAAAGGCAACCAATGAACGAACATAGGGAGACCGATTCTGGTATTCATAAACGGCTTTTACTGGTGCTGGGGATGCACCGCAGCGGGACAAGCGCGCTCACGCGCGGCGCCAGGGTGTTTGGCGCGAATTTTAGCGGCCGCCTAGTTGATGCCCAGATAGATAATCCCAAGGGGTTTTGGGAGGATGCGGATTTGATGGCACTCCATCAGGAAATTTTTGAGGCCTTGGGCATGGCATGGAACCGTCTTACGCCGGTTTCCCCGGCGGAGGTTCGCCGTCTGGAGGCCCTCGGCTTTCGCGGCAAGGCGGAGCAGCTTTTACGGACAAAAATGGCCGGGGGGGGGGACATCCATGCTTTCAAACATCCGCGCATGGCGAAATTATTTCCCTTTTGGAAGGAGGTTTTTGCCACGGGCGATTTCGAGGTGATTTGCCTTCTGGCGGTCCGGAACCCGCTGAGTGTGGCCCGATCGCTGACCTCGCGCAACGGAACGGGAAAAACTTATTCCTGCCTGATGTGGCTCTCCCATGTGATTCCCAGCCTGTTCGTGCCGGATCCGTCCCGGGCCATCGTTGTCGATTACGACCGGCTCTTGACTAATCCCTCCGTCGAGATTCAGCGGATTGCGACCCGTTTCGGATTTTCCGTCGATGCGGCGGAGTTGGAGGAATATCAAAATGATTTTTTGGCCGCAGACTTAAGGCACAGCACTTATTCCCTTGAGCAGCTGGAGCAGGATTCTGAACTCCCCCGCTTGGTCGCGGAGGTTTACCGCGGTTTGCTCGATCTGGCTTCCGACAAGATCAGTCTCGATGACCCTGCGGTTTTGGAAATGTTCGCGCGCTGGGCAGGGGAGTTTGATGACTTCTACCCTTTCCTGAAACTGATCGAAACGACCACGGCCGAACTGGACCGCCAGGCCATCCTTCTGGACAATGCCGTCAATGACTTGGGGTGGAGGGATGCCAGTCTTTCCTGGAGGCTCACAAAACCGCTCCGAAGTCTCACTACGCTGACCCGAAAATTCTTTGCTCGATGACCACAAGCAAGGTTGATGCGGGCTGCCAGGTTTACGAAAGTATTCCAAAAATGCTGGAGGAGGTTTCGCGCGCGTATTTCGGGGAGGTTGCGCTGGACGAGAAAGGAAAAGGGGCACTGAGTTATGGGGAGGTCAATGCACTTGTGCGTTCGCTGGTTGTCGACCTGCGGAGTGCTGGCGTAAAGCGGGAGGACCGCGTGGCGGTAGTGATCCCGAACGGGAGGGAGATGTGTACCACGCTATTGGGGGTGTGTTCGGCAGCCATTGCCGCTCCTCTCAATCCAGGCTATCAAGAGAGTGAATTTGCGGACTATTTCCGCGAGATTCGTGTATCCTTCTTGGTGATTCGGAGGGGGGTGCCATCCCCGGCACGAATTGCGGCAGCGAAAATGGGTATTCGCGTGCTGGAGGTGACGCCGGAGGCCGACGCAATCGTTGCCGAAGGTGAGAAGGTCCAGCCGCCTCACGGCGAGGGGAAATTCGATCTTCCTAATCCCCACGACATCGCCCTGATTCTTCTCACTTCGGGTTCCACAGGGAGATCGAAGAAAGTGCCATTGACGCATCGCAACCTATGCGTCTCGGTGCGGGACATATGCCGGACGCTGGAATTGACTCCAGGCGACCGCTGCCTGTGCATGTGGGAGCAATTCCACATTGGGGGGCTGGTGGATTTGTTGATGGTACCGCTGGCCAGCGGGGGCAGTGTGATCTGCACGGCGGGATTCGATGCGGGGCGGTTTTATGAGTTGCTTGAGAGCAAATTGCCCACCTGGTATCAGGGGGTTCCGGCCACGGTGCATGAATTGATGGCCCATGCGCGCAAACATGGAATTGCCGGAGTGCAATCCCAGTTGAAGTTTGTCCGTGTCACCGCTTCGGCGCTTTCGCCCAAGCTGATGGAGGAGTTGGAAGCATTTTTTGGAGTTCCGGTCATCACGACTTTCGGGATGACGGAGGCGGCGCCGCTGATCACGACAAACCTACTTCCGCCGCATGTACGCAAGCCGGGGTCAACAGGTCCTTCGTGCGGTCCGGAGATTGTCATCAGGGATGAGGAGGGCAAGATGCTGGAAACCGGGGAAGTGGGAGAGGTTTTGATCCGCGGGGAAAATATCATCTCCGGTTACGAGGATGCCCCGGAGGCCAATGCCAGGTCGTTTTGCGACGGATGGTTCCGGACTGGCGACACCGGTTGCCTCGACGGGGACGGATATTTGTTCCTCAAGGGCCGGATCAAGGAATCCATCAACCGCGGGGGTGAAAAGATTACGCCGCAAGAGATCGACGACGTCCTGCTGACGCACCCGGAGATCGCCGAGGCGATCTCTTTCCACGTCCCACACAGCGTGCTGGGCGAGGACGTGGCCGTGGCCGTGGTCCTGCATCGGCCGGGCTCGCTGACTGAAAATGACGTTCGGGAGTATGTGGCTGCGCGAATGGTGGAATTCAAGGTGCCCAGAAAAGTCTTCTTCGTAGAAGGGTTTGCCCGCAATGCCTCCGGCAAAGTCAATCGGAGCACCCTGGCCGAAACCCTTGGACTCGAGGGACCGGCTGATTATGAGGACCCTGCAACGTCGATGGAAAAGACCCTCGCCGAGATCTGGAAACGCGAACTCGGCGTCGCACGGGTCGGTGCCAACGATCGGTTTGCCGAGTTGGGCGGCGATTCCCTGTCCGGGGTCCGATTGATTTTGGAAATCGAAAAGGCCCTCGGCAAGCCCCTTCCAGTTCGCGCCCTTTACCGGCTATCCACTGTTCGGGAAATGGCCGAGTTCATCGAGACCGATGGACAGACACCCCCGGAATTCGCGGCCCGGATTCCGGAACCTGAAGGCAACAAACTCTCTTTCGACGATTATCGCGCCATGCTGGCGGTGTTGGGAAGCGGATCGATTCCCGTATGGAGACCGGGCTCGCTCGTTAAGGCTGCCAATCTAGACGGTTCCAGGCCCGCAATTTTTTGGGTCTTCAACAGACCGAATCACGAAATGGAGGCGCTTATCAATGCCCTGGGGCCCGACCAGCCGTTGTATTGCCTCTATTCCGGTAGCAATAGCGTGGATCTCGAGAAGATCTCTGCGATTGCGGAACACTACATCAAGGAGATTCAGGCCATCCAGCCGGCTGGCCCCCTGATTATCGGGGGCAATTGCCGCGGCGGCCGCGTTGCGATACGAATCGCGGGGAAACTCCGTGAACTTGGCCGCAAGGTCAGCCACTTGTGCATCCTTGAAATGTTCGAGCGGCCGACCTTCGATTTCGACGGAGAACTGCTTTTCCTGTTTGGGAAGCAGAGCACCGAGTTTCGATATCGGGATTTCCATTACGGCCGCCCGAGCTGGAAATTGCCGTTCCGCAAGCCTCCACGGGTCGAGTGGGTTCAGGGCCTGCATACCAAATATTTTGCACCTGGGAACGTGGGCGTTCTGGCGGAGAGATTGCGGGCATTCCTTGACGGGGTGCCGGCCGACCGCTCGGCCTCGGCATGGTTTCGCGAGCGCACGCTGCTGTTTATCCACCGCGTTCCTTTTCTTTTCCGCGCTTACGTTCGCCGCACGGCCTCGACTTGAGTGCTGAAAAATTGCCCTTGAATCGTATGTGATGAGGCGGCCGGACACTTCGACAAAAAAACTATCACCGTATTTTCCCGCATACGCGCTTATGGCATCGGTTCGCCGTGCTAAAAGAGATTTTCAAATGGACCCCGACGAAGCGTGACTACGTGAAGTCCGTAGGCATCGGTTTGAAGGCGGTTTCTTTTCGCTATATCCGAAAGTGGTTCTATGCAACCTGACAAAAGACAACCCCGCTCGCTGCTGAGGAAACTGCTCGGATGGTTCCGGGCCCGCTACATCGGACTTGGATGGGCCGTGCGCGGCGTGCTGGTCCCGTGGCAGAAAACGATTGAGCCGTCGTGGACGGAAGTGCGACGGCGTGTCGCACTCTTGCGGAACCGCCGCAGGAAATTTCGCTACGAATTGACCGCATGCACCATGTTCCAAAATGAAGCGCCCTATCTGGACGAGTGGCTCACGCTTCATCGTGGAGTCGGTGTCGAACATTTTTACCTCTACAACAATCGCAGCACCGACAACTATCGGGAAGTCCTCGATCCCTGGATCCGAAAGGGGTTGGTGACACTTTTGGACTGGCCGGGCTTCGGCGGGCAGGTCGCCGCTTTCAATGATTGCATCCGGCGCTTCCGCATGCAGGCCCGCTGGATCGCCTTCCTTGATGCCGACGAATTTCTCTTTTCGCCTGAGGCCCGTGACCTGCGAACGATTCTTCCCCGATACGAAAGTTTCCCTGCAATTTTTGTTTATTGGATTCTTTTCGGATCCGGCGGTCATCAGAGCCGTCCTAAGGGGTCGGTGATCGAAAACTATACGCGATGCCTCGATCTGGATGCGGCATCCTCGGATGACTTCGAGCACGGGCACGCGCATCTCGAGAAGGAAACTTATGTCACAGGGTGGGCAAAGGACGGCAAATCCATCGCCAACCCGCGTCTGGTGAAGCACTATTATGTTCATCAGCCGGAGCAGGTTTGGGACGGTGTGGTTGTTGACGAAAAAATGCGCCCGCATTTGCGACGCCTGCCCGGCACGATTGATCTCAGCTGCTCGGTATTTCGGATCAACCACTATTGGTCCAAATCGATCGAGGACATCAGCAGCAAGGTCCTGAAGGGAAACGCCAGCTGGCAGAGCAGGCCGACGGGGAAGTTGGAACGCTGGCTTGAACGAGAGAGCCACCTCAATCGCACGAAGGATGAAACGCTGCTCACAATCTGGCGAGATATCAAATAGCATAGCACCTCCTTGCCACTTCTGCTTTCTCGAAAGCGTTGCGGCCTTTGCAGTAATCTTCCTGTGATACACCAATCCCGCACACGATTTTGACATGATGTTGCACTGGCTGCGCCGCAAGAAATCCAAAGAGATCATGCCCCCGCCGGACGGGTTGGATATGCTGTCCACGGAGTTCTTTAACGATCCCTACCCCTACTACAAGTATCTCCGTAACAACGAGCCGGCTCACTGGACGAAACAAGGATGCCTGCTTTTGACCCGTCAGGAACAGGTGCTTCGAGCGCTCAAGAATCCCGTCTTGGGGAGCGCTCCCGCCGACTTTGCCACCACGCATCCTAGAAATCGCCAACGTTTCGTTTGCGCCGATGTCGCCAGTAATTTGCTGCCGTTTCTTGATGGATCCGACTATGTCCGGACCCGTCAGTTTCTTGGCCCGGTACTCAGAAAGACATTCGAGGAAAGCCCGCCCGATACTGAAGGTCCCGCCCGACGAATCCTCGAGCCGCTTTTGGAAAAAGGAACCTTCGACGTGCTCACCGATTTTGGTCGGCCTCTTTCCCTGCAGGTGATCTGTAAATTCATGGGGATTCCTCTCGATAATCAGGATGACCTTTGCCGTTGGACGGACAATTTCTTTCGGATTTTCGCACCTCTTCCCAAAGCGGCGGAACGAAATCTCATCGATGAGGGGTTGACCCAATTCCGCGGCTACTTCCGAGACATTGTTGAAAGGTGCCGTCGTAGTCCGGGGGATGATTTCATTTCGCGGCTGATCCTCAAAAAAATTGATGGTGCCGGAATGAGCGATGAGCAAATCATTGATAACTGCATGCTTGTCTTTGCTGATGCTATTGAGAACGTGGACGCTGCTATCGCCGGGGCCCTTCTCGCCCTGCACCAGCACCCAAAGGAATTTCGCAAGCTTAGGAAGCAACCCGAGCTTTTGCCCGGTGCGGTCGAGGAGTCACTCAGATTCGATGCTCCCGGCCAGACGGCGCCGAGGATCGTGCGAGATGATACCCAGATTGAAGGTGTCACCGCTCGGAGAAACTCCGTGGTCTTGCTGGGTTTGGGCTCCTCCAATCGCGACGAATCCGTTTACAAAAATCCTGACGTTTTTGATTTGTCCCGACCCAAGCAGGAACATCTGAGCTTCGGGAAGGGGAATCACTCCTGCCTGGGATTTTTTGTGGTGCGCTCCGAAATGCAAGCTGCCCTAGGTGCCCTGATTGAAGGGACGCGAGACATCGAGGTACATGACCATGACCTTTCCTGGGAGCATCGCCCTGGCCACCGCTGGCTTTCCGCACTTCACGTGACGGTTAAAAGAAAATAATCCCGTGGACAGCCATCGCGTCAAAATTATGGACACCACCAAATCACCTCACTCCATTTACGAGAGTATTCCGCAGATGCTGGAGGAGGTGGCGAACGAATATCCGGAGAGAATTGCCATCGAAGAGGAGGGTCGCTCTTCGCTGAGTTACGAGGAGGCGAATACGCTCATTTGTTCGTTGATCACCGATTTGGCGAACGCTGGCGTGAAACGGGAACACCGCGTGGCGGTGGTGGTTCCGAATGGTCGTGACCTGGCTGTCACGATGCTGGCCGTTTCTTCCGCCGCCATCGCCGCGCCGCTGAATCCCCAATATCAGCAGGAGGAGTTTGCCGATTATTTTCGGGAAATTCGCGTGTCATTCCTGGTCATCCGTGAGGGAATGCCTTCCCCGGCGAGGTCAGCCGCGGCGGACATGGGGATCAGGATCCTTGAACTGACGCCGGAGGCCGACGCGATCCTTTCCGGGCAGGAGAAGTCGAGTCCACCCAGGGCGGGCTGTGAAATCAGCCTTCCTGACCCGCATGATATTGCTCTGATTCTGCTGACTTCGGGGTCGACGGGCAGATCAAAGAAAGTGCCGCTTACGCACCGCAACCTCTGTGTGTCGGTGCGGGATATCTGCCGGACAATGGAACTCACGCCGGACGACCGTTGTTTGTGCATGTGGGAGCAGTTTCATATTGGCGGGGTGGTGGACTTATTGATGGTTCCCCTTGCGAGCGGAGGAACAGTGGTTTGCACCAGCGGGTTTGACGCAGCGAAGTTTTTCGATCTTGTGGAGAGCAAGTCCCCGACTTGGTATCAATGTGTGCCTGCCACTGCACACGAGTTGATGGCGCACGCGCGGAAACACGGCATCCACGGGGTCAGGCACCGGTTGCGATTTGTTCGGGTCACTGCCTCTGCGCTTGCCCCCAAGCTCATGGCGGAACTGGAATCGTATTTCAGGGTTCCCGCGATTACGACCTTCGGGATGACAGAGGCCGCGCCGCTAATTACGACCAACTTGTTGCCGCCGCACGTGCGCAAGCCCGGGTCAACCGGTCCGTCTTGTGGCCCGGAGATCGTCATCATGGACGAAGACGGGAAGTTGCTGAAAACCGGGGAAGTGGGGGAGGTGCTGATCCGTGGGGAAAACATCATGTCGGGCTATGAAGATGCCCCCGAGGCCAACGCCCGGTCGTTTCGCGAAAATTGGTTCCGCACCGGCGACACCGGCTATCTCGACCAGGATGGTTATCTTTTTCTCAAGGGCAGGATTAAAGAGTCGATCAACCGCGGAGGCGAGAAAATCACGCCCCAGGAGATCGACGACGTACTTTTGACTCACCCGGATATCGCGGAGGCAATTTCCTTTCATATCCCGCATCGTGTGTTGGGCGAGGACGTCGCGGTGGCCGTGGTTTTGCGTCGGCCGGATTCGCTTACCGAGAGCGATATTCGAAAATTTGCGGCCGAGCGATTGGTCGAATTCAAGGTTCCCCGAAAGGTGTTTATTGTCGAGGGATTTGCCCGCAACGCCTCCGGGAAGGTCAACCGCAACTCGCTGGCCGAAAGCCTGGGATTGCAGGCCTCGGTCGAACACGAGGAACCGTCAACGACGATGGAAAAGATGCTTGCCGAGATCTGGATGCGGGAACTGGGAGTGCCGAAGGTGGGCGTGTACGACACCTTTGCCGACCTGGGAGGGGATTCCCTCTCCTCCATGCGTATGATTTTCGAACTGCAGAAAATCCTGGGCCGGCAGTTGTCGATGGAATTGCTCGGCTCGATTTCGATTGGCGCGGATCCGCTGCACGAAATTGCGGCGTCTCTCGAGCGCGAGCAGACCGCGATCCCGACCGAACGGCCCACGCGCCTCGAAGCTGTCATCCCGCCGCCGGGCAACGATCTCTCGGAGGATGATTTTCGCGCGATGCAAGTTGTGATGGGAGGCGGCTCGATCCCGGTCTTCCGGCCAGGCTCCATCGTCAAGGTGGCCAACGCGGCGGGATCCCGGTGCCCGATCTTTTGGGTCTTCAACGGGCCTGATTATGAAATGGAGGGGCTCGCCGGAGCTTTGGGCTCCGACCAGCCGCTATACGGACTGTTCTCCGGGAGCACCAAAGTGAATCGGGAGAAACTTCCTGCCATCGCTGAGCACTATGTGAAAGAGATCCAATCCATCCAGCCGGAGGGTCCCTTGATCATTGCGGGCAATTGCCGCGGCGGCAGCGTTGCCATCAGGATCGCCGTGCGACTCCGTGAGCTTGGCCGCGATGTCAGCCATCTCTGCATCCTGGAAATGTTTGAGCGGCCAATGTACGATTTCGACGGCAAACTGCTCCTTCTCTTTGGCAAGCAAAGTAATGAATTCAGCTACCGCGCGATGAATTTTGGGCGGAGCGGCTGGAAGCTGCCTTTTCGTCAGCCCCCGCGTGTCGAATGGGTCGATAGTCAGCATTGGAAATTCTTTACCCCAGGAAATGTGCAAAGCCTGGTTTCAAAGCTGAAGGCATTTCTAAACGACGAGCCGGAAGACAGATCGTTCTCCTCGTGGATTCGCGACCACGCCCTTCTGACTATCCACCGGATTCCAAGGCTTTTTCGAATTTACGTGCAATTGACATCCAAAACTTGAGTGCTGACAGGCCTTTTTGTGCTCTCTATTCTGGAAAGGTCTCGAGCCGGTCTCTTAACCCATTAATATGACAGAGCAATCACCCTTTTTTGCCCGCATCCGCACGGCCTCCAAGGCGCTGGGCGGGTTTCATAACGCCCATCTGCACCTTGATCGGGCTGGGACACTGGAAACTCCTTCCAATCAGGACTCTGCAGCTGGGCAGGGCACCAGCTCGCTTTCGCTGTCCAAGAAACACGGACTGATTACGCATATTCACTCTGGTCCGTTCTATGAGACGGGAAGTCTGGCCGAGCGGCTTGACTATTACCTGGACCGCATGGTGGCAGCCGGAACGACCCGGGCCGATACTCTGGTGGATGTGACCACGGATGGCGTGGGACTGAGGGCCTTCCAGGCCTTCCGGGAGACCAAGGCCCGCCGTAGTGGTGAAATCAATTTGGGCCTAGGAGCCTATACGCCCCTTGGTTTCCGCGACGATGAGCCTGAACGTTGGGAGTTGGTGGTGGAAGCGGCCCGCCAAGCGGACTTCATCGGCTCGCTTCCCGAGCGGGACGATACCGAATCTTACCCACAGCATATCGGGTTTCTTGAGCACTGTCGGCGCATGTTGGCCCTGGCAGGTGAACTTTCCAAATCCATCCACATCCATGTGGATCAGCGCAATGATGCTTCCGAGCGTGGCGCGGAGACCGTTCTTCAAGCCATCGCGGAAGTCGGGGTTCCTTCCTCCCCGTCCGGCGAGCCCATGGTATGGCTCATCCATCTGATTTCGCCGTCCACCTATGAGGAAGGCCGTTTTCGGAAGCTTGTCGAAGGACTAAAAAGTCACAATGTCGGCGTGATCTGCTGCCCCTCGGCAGCCATCAGCATGCGTCAATTCCGCCCGCTTAAGACTCCGACTTTTAACTCCATTGCCAGGGTGCTTGAACTGCTGGGGGAAGGGGTTCCTGTGCGCGTGGGATCGGATAATATCTGCGATGTTTGTTCCCCCGCCGGAACTCCGGATCTCATGTGGGAGATTTTTGTTCTGTGCAATGCGATCCGCTATTACGATGAAGGCGCCCTGGCTAAGATCGCCGCAGGCCGGGCTCTTTCAGAGCAGGAATGCGCCGCCATTCGCAGCCACCTCAGCGAAGACGCGGTTGAGGTTCGTTTGGCGGTGGAGAAATGGGCGGCAAGTCGTCCGTCGCTTTCCGAAAACTAAACTTTTGTATTTTATGAAGACAGATTCAAAATCCCGCCGCATCCTCGTCATCAATCCCAACACCGCCAGGGAAACCGCCGAACTCATGGAGGTTCAGTGCCGCCAGATCGCGTTTCCCGGCACCCACGTGGATGCCACCTACATCAAGGCAACGGATACGTTTTCGAGCTATAAGGTTTTCAGTTACGTGGATCTCGCCATTTGTACGGTCGAATCGATTAAAATTGCCTGGAAGGCCCGCAATGACTACGACGGCATCATCGTGGCCGGATTTTCCGATGTTGGTATTGATGCCATGAAAGAAATGCTCGATATCCCGGTGTTGGGCATTGCTGAAGCCTCCTACCACGTGGCGGCTTTGCTGGGCCATCGGTTTGCCGTGCTGACCGGGACCTCGAAATGGACCCCTCCCAAGCATGACTACGTAAAATCGCTGGGCGTCGAGTCCAAGGCGGTTTCGTTTCGGTCCTACAGCGAATGGGACGAAGATGACTCCCACGAGTCCCTCCGCGCCAAGTTGATTGATGTCTCAAAAAAGGCGATCGCCGAGGATGGCGCTGAGGTGATCATCCTTGGGGGAGGACCGCTGGTGGGATTTGGCAAGGAGATCGAAAAGGATCTTGGCATCCCTGTGATCGATCCAACCCTCGCCGCCTTTAAAATGATGGAGGGCTTCATTGATCAAGGGTATTGCCAGAGTAAGATCGGGCGTTGGAGTCCTCCCCTGGATACGCTCGGAGATGAGGCTGGAGCAATTCCCTACAATCGCAAATGGCTCGACCTATGATGAGGGAGGTGCGCGAAAATCTTTCCCTCCTCCCTGCTCGGAACCCTTTCAACATTCCCCCGCGATTTCCGCAGCAATGCGAGACTGGCTGACCGCCCGTATCGAGGGCGCCGGGTGGGCGGTGCGCGGATGGCGGGATGGGTGGTTGCGGTTGACCGAATTTGCCAGTGCCCGGTTGTTGCAGACCCTCGCGTTGCGGCGAAACCGGCGTCGGCATTTCCGCCACGAACTGGCCGTGTGCGGCATTTTCAAAAACGAGGCCCGGTTCATTGAGGAGTGGCTGACGCTGCACCATGCCGTAGGGGTTGAACATTTCTACCTCTACAACAACCAAAGCACCGACAAATTCCGCGAGGTGCTCGGGCCCTGGTTGCAGCGGGGGCTTGTTACGCTTTTTGACTGGCCCGATTCCGGGGGCTTGGGCATTGATGGCCAAGTTGGAGCTTACAACGATTGCATTAAACGGTTTCGCATGCGGGCCCGGTGGATCGCGTTTATCGACCTCGATGAATTTCTCTTCTCGCCCGAAACGCGGAACCTGCGAGGTGTCTTGCGACGCTACGATGGGGCTGCTGCTATTTTTGTCCATTGGAGTCTTTTTGGTTCCAACGGACACCGGACCCGCCCGGAGGGTTCTGTCATAGAGAACTATACACGGTGTATGGATCTCCAACAGGCGCGTGCCGATTCTACCCGCAATTGGCGCGAATCCCCCCTTGGCATAGTTCAAATTACGGGTGATATAATTAACGGCAAGTCGATCGTGAATCCAAGGCTCGTCGCGCGTGCGGGCGTGCATCGTCCCGCCCGGATTTTCTCCAGCCGCATATTGGACGAGTCGGGTCGTGAATTGCAAAAAGAAGTCAAAAAGGATTTTTCTTACAGCATACTGAAAATAAATCACTACTGGTCGAAATCACACGAGGACTTCCTTGCGAAAATTAAGAGACAAGCCGTGTGGTCTGCCCGCGACAGCTGGAAGTCATCAGCAGGAGCGTCAGCGCCATCTCCAGTGCGTGGCGATCCTTCTGTTGACGTATGGCTCGAACACGAGAAAAAATTGAATGCGAGTGTAGACACCACTTTGGTCGAGTTATGGAGGGAAGTCATCGCAGGCAAAACGTGAAAGCATTAGTTAAGTGGTTTCGGGCACGCTATGTCGGTCTGGGATGGGCGGTGCGCGGGGTGTTGATCCCATTGCAGAGGACGGTGCGCGGGGTGTTTACCCCGTTGCAGAAAGCGCTCGAGCCGTCGTGGACAGAGGTTCGACGCCGTATCGCGCTCCTGCGGAACAGCCGCCGGAAATTTCGCTACGAGTTGACCGCGTGCACCATGTTCCAAAATGAGGCACCCTACCTCGACGAATGGCTAACATTTCATCATGGAGTCGGCGTCGAGCATTTCTATCTCTACAACAATCGCAGCATTGACAACTACCGTGAGGTCCTCGATCCCTGGATCCGGAAGGGGTTGGTGACCCTTTTTGACTGGCCCGGTTGCGGCGGACAGGTCGCAGCCTTTAATAATTGCGTCCGGCGTTTTCGGATGCAGGCACGCTGGATTGCCTTCCTCGATGCCGACGAATTTCTTTTCTCGCCGGAAACCCGCGACCTTCGCACGATTCTTCCGCGGTATGAGGGGTTCCCAGCGATTTTTGTCTATTGGATTCTTTTTGGGTCAGGAGGGAACCAGAAACGTCCTGCAGGTTCGGTGATCGAAAATTACACGCGCTGCCTCGATCTGGAGACGGCGCGTTCGGACGATTTCGATCACAAGAAAGGTCACACCGAAAAGGGGCTCCAGATTACCGGATGGGCCAAAGACGGCAAATCCATCGCCAATCCGCGCCTGGTGAAAAAATATTACGTTCATCAACCGAAAGAGGTCTGGGCCGGAGTGGTCATTGACGAGAAAATGCGACCGCATTTACGGCGACTGCCCGGCACGGTGGATCTCAGCTGTTCCGTGTTTCGGATCAACCACTATTGGTCCAAATCGATCGAGGACATTACCAACAAGGTCTTGAAAGGAAACGCCAGTTGGGAGAACAGGCCGGCCGGGAAGCTTGAACGCTGGCTCGAGCGGGAAAGTCATCTCAACCGGAGCAGCGACGAAACGCTTCTCCGGATCTGGCGGGCAATCCGGGATGAAGCGTCCGGCAAGAAATAGCCGCCTGCGGATCCCCCGTGGGGTCCATTCGAAAAAATCGATGCAGCCGATAAACCCTCATTGTTCCGAGAAGTCCGCGGCATGGGTGCCTAGCAGCTTGTCGGACTGAGGATTGAGATTCGGGGAAGCTCGAAAATTCTTCATAAAATCGACGCTCCCTCTCGACAATCTGCTGACAGTCCGCTTCGCGGACTGAAGAAAAGAGTACAAATAGGCAATTTTTGGCACGAAGTGCCAAGTTTAGCAGCCTGTCGAGAGGGCGCGTGCCAACGAAGGGCAGGTTTCGAACCTTGCAATCGCTTTGGACCGGAAGTCCGACAGGCTGCTAGATCCCGCGCCAACAATCCTAATTCATGGCATTAGTCAGCGTCATTCTCCCGAGTTTTCGCATGGGCAAGTTCGTCAGTCAGGCGCTGGCGTCCGTTGGCAGCCAGACTTACGGAGAGTGGGAGGTGATTTTGGTCGACGATTGCGGCCCCGAAGATGGAACACGCGAAGCGGTTGCCGAGTTTGCGAACCGTCACCCGTCCCGGCGTGTGAAATACATCCGAAACGCGGAAAACGTCGGATGCGGGCACAGCCGGAACATCGCGATCGCTGAGGCAAGCGGCGACATTCTGGCTTGTCTCGACCCGGATGATTATTGGGGACATCTCCATCTGGAGCGCGCCGTGAGCGCGCTCGCACACGCTGATCTTTGCTTTTGCAGATGCCGCAGCATCGACACGCACGGCAACGATATGGGGCCTCACTTGGGCGATCGAATAGACGGACTCATTGCATCCTTTCCGAGCTCCCTGTTCCGGGAGAACTTTTTGCTGCCCTCTGCGACGGTCATCAGACGTCGGACTTTTGATGAGGTCGGTCCCTTCATTTCTCGCGAAGTTGCCTCGAATGCGGCCGACTGGGACTTCTACCTGCGCTGCATCGCAAGGGATGTTCGCATCACTTTCCTCGCTGATGAGAGTTGCTACTACCGGAGTCATGAGGGTTCGGCGACCGCCAATTACCTAAAAATGACGCGCGCCTGTGTGTGCGTACTGAGAAAAAATCGGCGTGCGGCAAGCGGTCGGATGCGAAGGGAGCTATCCGATTCGCTGCACGAGCAATTGTGCAAACTGGTGTATCTGGAGGTTTCTTTCCGAGAGCGGGAAGGGTTGAAGCATGCGGGGGAGGCTCTGCGGCTCAAGCCAACAAACGCAGCACCTTTTATCCAAGTGGCCAAGGGATTACGTAACAACTGGAAGAACCTGCGGTGACGTGGAAAGTGTATGTGCGGAATAGCAGGCATAGTTCATAGCCGAGGGCTCGATGGGTCCACCAAGTCGCGTGTTTCCCGCATGGTCGATGCTTTGCGTCATCGCGGGCCCGACGGATTGGGGATTCTGGAAATCGGTTCCCACGCGGTACTGGGTCACGCGAGGTTGGCAATCGTAGACCTTGCCGGCGGCGCCCAGCCGATGCGCAGTCGCAACGGCAGGCACGCCGTGACCTTCAACGGCGAAATCTACGGATATCGCGAGTTGCGAGCGGCCACGGAATACCCTTACGCTACCGATTCCGACACCGAGGTCCTGCTGGCGATGTATGCAAACGCGGGGTCGAAAATGGCGCGCGGTCTTCCGGGCATGTTCGCCTTCGCCATTTGGGACGATCAGGAAAAGTCGCTCTTTTGCGCGCGAGACCGATTCGGGGAAAAGCCTTTCTATTACACTTTGACCCCGGGCGGAGACTTTGTCTTCGCTTCCGAGATCAAATCCATCCTGGCCAGTGGATTATTGCACCCGGTGCTGGATGCGGAGTCGGTGGCGCACTTCCTGCAGAAGTCCTATGTCCATCCGCACCGGTCGATTTATTCGAATGTTTCAGTGCTTCCGCCGGGGCATTGCCTGATTTACCGCGATGGCAAAGTGTCAGTCGAAAAATACTGGGGGTTTCCGAGGCTGAGAGGAGGGATCAGCCTGGAAGAGGCCGGGGAAGAACTCGGACGCCTGTTGCGTGCGGCCGTCGCGAAGCAGTTGGTTGCCGATGTCCCGATTTCGGGGTTTCTCAGTTCGGGACTGGATTCGACCACCATCATGGCGATCGCGGCGGAGAACAACCCCGACCTCACGGCGTTTTCCTTCGATTTCGAGGGTGCCGACTCCGAGGCGGACATCGCGGAAAGGTCGGCGAAACGTTACGGACTCAATTTCCAACGGTTGCGCATCGGAGACTTCGATCCCGTGGAGATCTTGCATAAGACGATCTCGATCTACGACGAGCCGTTCGCCGACTCGTCAAGCATACCGACTTATCTGATTTCCCAGGCCGCAGCCGAATACACCAAGGTGGCGCTGACCGGCGACGGCGGAGACGAGCTCTTGGGAGGCTACGACTTCCAATACCGGGCGTTGTTGCGCATCGATGAGTCGAAGGCGTGGGGAGGCAACCGCGCTCTGGTTTATCTGGCGGCAAAAATTCTGTGGAAATTGCGTTTCAGAGCGGCGTCGATGGGTCTAAGCGAACTCGGCGACAGAATGCCCTTCTTCTGGGGGTGCGAGGAGCGTTGGCAGGCCCTGGCGGGAATGCGTGCGACTTGCTCTTTCAACGGGCTGCAACGGTTGCTGGGCCCCAGCGGGCTGTATCCCGGAGCGGGCCACCCGGATCCGAGCTTCGAGCGTCAACGACCGATGGAAGACGCGCTTTTTTATGACACCGAAACCTACATGGCCGGACAGATCCTCGTTAAAATCGACCGGGCCTCAATGGCCAATGGCCTGGAGCTGCGGGCACCCTTTTTGGATGTGGAATTCGCGGAGTTCGCCCTCAGCTTGCCGGCGAATTTGAAAATAAGTCGCACGAGCTCCAAAATTGTCCTTAGACAAGCATTTGAGGCCGTCTGGAACGAGGAGGTGGCGACAAACTACAAGCGCGGATTCGGCTCGCCCATTGAAAAATGGCTGCGAACACCCGGTTTCCGGAGTCTGATAGAGGATTATCTCGTGCGCCCGAACAGGAAAATCCACGAAATCGTTCGATACGCTCCACCCTCCAATTCCGGAAACTACCCAGCCCCGTTGACCTACAATCTTTTGGTGCTTTCTTTGTGGATGGAACAGAATTCCTTTTCCTTTTCGCGGACTGCTGCCTGTTCTTGCTGAAACTTGGTCCCTCCCACGTGAAAAAACGAGTAGCTCGTCTTCTCCTGAGTGCTTTCAATCGGGTGATCGGGCGGCGCTATGCAATGCAATATGCGATTTTTAAAAAAATCGTCGGCTATTCTCCCGATGCAGCCTGCCCCTTTCGCTATCACGACAAGATGCTGTGGAGAAAAATCTTCGACCGTAATCCGATCTTTGGGACCTTTTGTGACAAGCTGGCGACGAAGGACTATGTCCGGCAGAGGACGTCCGGAATCCGAATGCCGGAAACGCTTTGGATGGGCGATTCGGTGCGCGACATCCCGGCTTCGCTGCTCGTGGAGAAAGTCGTCATCAAGTGCAATCACGGATGTGATTACAATTTTTTCTGGGAGCCGGGGATTTCCAAGCTTGAAGACGCGGACCGCGCGACCAAAACTTGGATGGCGCAAACCTACGGGGAATGGAACATGGAGTGGGGATATTGGGGAGTGCGAAAAAAGATATTCGTGGAGGGGTTCGTTGCCGGGAGGGGGGAGTTTCTCGACATCAACATCCGCTGCGCGGATGGGAAGCCGCTTTTGACCTCCGTGATTTTGAACAACAAGACGGAACAAATGACCTTCGGCTACTTTAATCCCGATGGGACTCGCTTGGAGCTGGATCGGACGGCGGACCATGCATTTTACGAATCGGGAGTGCTGCCGATGGCCTATCAAGTGCCGCCGGCCTTCCATGACGCCGTCCAGTTTGCCGGAATTTTGAGCAAGGGAGTGGACTACGCCCGCTATGACTTCATGACGGACGGAGAAAGCCTCTTTGCCGGCGAGATCACGGTCTATCCCACGGCCGGCGTTTCTCCCGCGACGAAAAAGGGCTGTATCGGACCTCACACCCTTGTGGAGCGGGAGTGGGATCTCACCGCCAGCTGGTTTCTTCAGACCCGCCAGAGAGGATGGCGACGGGTCTACGCTGCTCTGCTGAGGAGCGCTTTGTGACTTTTCTGCGGGAACTGTCGGGCGCTCCCCAAAGACAGGGTTCGAGCCCACAGGAGTCCTGGGAATGAAGACAGAACCATGAGTGATGCTACGATTGAGAATTTGAAGAATTGGTACCGGGATGATTTTCGATTTTTGGAGATCTGCAAAAACTTCATGAGGAAACAAGATCCTCGGGAAGATTGAGGAGATGGTTCCGTGACGGAGGTCGGTAATGCTGATAGAATCGCATTACCCGAAGGGGGAAAGGGGGCGTCCGCCCAAAGGAATCGAGCGGATGCTGCGGGCGTATTTTTTGCAGCAGTTGTATGGGCTCGCGGATGAAACCTTGGAAGATGGCATCTACGACAGTCACGTGCTGGAACGCACGCCTCAAGAACTCGACCTCCATGTTATCGTGGACAGTAGAACTGCCACGCCCTTTGCCTGAACCGCGACCTCCCAATCCATCTTCCTTAAGCTCGAACGACTTCTCTCACAAATTTCCGGGACACTACGCTAAGCCATGATACCAATTTGGATCAAAAAAATAAAACCCCGGTTCTTACGCGAATATATAAAATCTCAATATATTGAATCGCGTCTTAATCGGTGGGATCGGGAAGGCATACTTCTAAACCTACGGCCGATCAGCAAGCCAATGCAAGAGCGTATTATAATGGGCGAGTATGAGTCCAATGAAATCAACCTTTGCAAAAAGTATATTTCAGAAAACGACCGAGTTTTAGAAATTGGATCGGCAATTGGATTTGTGTCATTATTCTGCTTGAAGCAAATTGGCGTCACGCAGATCTGCTGTGTTGAACCAAATCCGCTCACATCTGCAATTCTCAAGGAAAATTACCTCTTGAACGGTTTTCAACCGACCTTGATCGAAGGCTGCTTCTCAGGCAACGACGGCAAGGTTTTTCTTTCTATATCCGAATACTTTTGGGTCGATCGCATTCAAAAAGACGAAGATCAAACCGACGGCGTCAAGATTGAAGTCTCAGCATACTCACTTGAAACAATTCTTTCGAAAGTACCCTTTCAGCCCAATGTCATTGTCATGGACGTTGAAGGAGCCGAGTTAAATCTCAGGCCGACTGATATCCCGGAATACATCGACTATCTGATTGTTGAAACACACCCAAAAAGATGCGGCTGGAACGAAACATATAAGCATGTCGCGGAGTTTTTATCCAACGGCTTCTTCTTATGCGAAAGGGTTAACCATGTTTTTGTCTTAAAAAATGAGCGTCGCTAGAGCGTTTCTCGCGCGGAAGGAACCCTTCGCCGCCGTATAAAACTTGTGCAACCCCTGACCACTCTGATCGTCCTCAGTTCGGCGCACGAGGTGCTGTATCGCCGGTATTTTCAGCCGACGTTGCCCGAGGGCCTGCGTCTCCTTCCGATGCAGCTGGGGGACAACCAATCGGATGGCGCCTATATGAGCAAAGAGTGGCAGGACGCCAACTGTGCCAAGGTCCGTCATGCCCTCGCCTTTTGCCGCCAGGCGCCCGAGGGCGAGCCGTTCATCGTTTCTGATGTTGATGTGCAATTTTTTCCGGCGTTCGACGCGGCGCGGTTTCTGAGCTATGTCGACTCTCTCGGATGCGATCTGGCTTTCCAGCGCGAACGTTTTCGCGAAGGGGACTCGGAGGCCAACTGCGGATTTTACACTGGGAGAAACACTCCCGCTGTGAGGCGCCTCCTCGAATCTTCCTTGGACAACATTGAACGAGGCGACGTGAAAAACGAGCAAAATGCGGTCAATTGCATGCTCAGGGAACGTGGGATTCCCTACGCCACATTGGACCGCCGATTCTATGCGAGAACGCACGGTTTTCCCCCACCAAAGGACATCTGGATGCACCATGCGAGCTGGACCACCACGATCCAGCAAAAGATTCGCCAGTTGGATCGGGTGCGGCGCATCGTTCAGGGCGGATTCTTCCGCCTTTATGTAGAGTCCTATGCGGAACATCTTTCGCGCCCGCCGGGCCGGAAGCGCGGTCCGGCATGGTTGTTGCGCGCAACTGGGGAATATGCCTCCCGGTTTCCGATTAAACCCGGTCGTCTGCCCTAAGCCGCTTACGCAATCTACCAAACCGTGACGTTTTTTCCCATTTCTCCTAAACGGATCGAGCGCGATTTCATCAACGCCGAACAGATCCTCCGGGCTTGCGATGTCGTCTGGAGCACCGACCGGCGGGCGGATATCAAGCCGGAGCCGGATCGAATTCGGCCGGCCTCGATTGTGTATGCCAAGGCCGATCATTACATCCCGCTCTTTCACCAGCTTCGTCGTGCACGCAGCCGGGTGGTCCTTGTCACGAGCGAAAGCGACTTTACCATCACACAGGAAGTCGCTCGCTGCCGTCCCCTCCAGGTGGCAGAATGGTTTTCCGCCAACACGCTGGATGACTCTGTCCGACCGATCCCGTTGGGTTTGGGGAATTCGTATTATGGGGTGACGCTCAAGCCATCGCTCCTGGCGCAACATGCCGGGGATGGGGCGGAGCGTTCGCGGTTGCTTTACGTCAACTTCCGTCCCTCGACCAATGAGCCGGTGCGAGGCCCGATCATGCATCATTTTCAATCGCTCGCGGCCGGGGACTGGCTGACGGTGCGAACCGGGGAGGTCGCGAATGAAGTCTTCGCGCGGGAGCTTACCTCGCATCGATTTGCACTGTGCCCGCCTGGCAATGGAATTGACACACACCGCATGTGGGAAGCCCTTTATGGAGGGACGATTCCGATCGTGCTCAAAAATCCCGCATTGCGCGAGTTTGCCGATCTTCCCATTCTCTTTGTTGACGACTTCCGGATGGTGACCTCGCCGTTTCTTGAGGCGCATTATCGTCGCATGGCGGAGGCGTCGTGGAATTGGGAAAAGCTTTTTATCGGTTGGTGGTCCGACCGGTTTCGTGCGGCAAGCATGGGACTTCACCAGGGTGGTGCGCGCCTTGGCGTGGGGGAGTTCTGCCTGCGCGTGCTGTCGGCGGGATGGAAAAGCCTTGCAAGTCGTGGCAACCATGCGGTTTAACGCATTTTTTCGTCGCGTATTGAGCCCTGCGAGGGGCGCAGCAACTCAATGAGACAAGATTATGTTTGAACAATTCCAAAAAAATCTCCGCCGCCGCATGGCTCACGCCCTGCGCGGGCTGGCCTATGACCTGGCGCAAAGCAGCGTGTGGCAAGCGAAAGAGGACTCTTACGACATCCTGCACTTTGCCCGTATCAACGCAGCCGCTTCCTCGGCTCGATATTATGAAAAAAACGCGCTAAAAGCCCGGTATTTTGGAAGCGGCTACGAGCTGTTGACCTATTGCGTTTCCGAGTGCAGGGCCTGCGCTCAAGCGATTTCCGCAGAGGGCAAGAGCCCGCTTTTTTTGGAATTTGGCGTGCACCGCGGCGGTACAATCAATCATTTGGCTTCCCTCCTTCCCGAGGAAACCATTTACGGTTTCGACGTCTTTACCGGTTTGCCCGAGGACTGGCGAACAGGATTCACAAAAGGGCTCTTTGCGGTCAGTAAACTACCCAACGTGCGCTCCAATGTGGAACTCGTCACAGGCCTGTTCAGCGAATCTCTGCCACCTTTTCTCGCCGCCAGGCCCCATGCGAAAGTCGCCCTGCTCCATGTGGATTGTGACCTGTATTCTTCTACGGTAGATATTTTCCAAAACCTATCTCCGATGCTGGCGCCTGGAACGATTGTTTGTTTCGACGAGTATTGGAACTATCCCGGCTGGAGAATGCACGAGTTCAAGGCTTGGCACGAATGGGTCGAGAGGCACAAGGTGACTTACGAATACATCGGCTTTGTCCCGTCCGGCCAACAGACGGCCGTCCGTATTCTCAGTGTCTCCCGAAAGTGCATGCCCGGGGCGACTTCTCTTTGAGTGGGCCCCTCCTTCGGCCGTTGCCGACCCCGATCCGGCGACTTCATTGGCGAATCACCCGCGAGGAGCGCCGCGCGAATACCCAAATGCTTAAAAAGCCAGACCGTAGCATATTTCTGGGTAGATCCCTTGACCGGCGATCCCAGATTCCGGGCTACCACTTGGATGAAAACCTAATGGAAATCGCTTCAATGAAACTTCCAGACTGGAATCTTCGAGGAAACGCGATGCGCCTGGCATCATCGCTCTGTCGCCGCGCGGAAACTCTTGCGGCCAAAATAAGACACACTTTTGCCAGCGGGCCTCCTCCGATAAAATTACTGCTTCTCAGCGATGGGCTTTCTGTCCAGAGCGAGGCGCAGTTTGACCCGATTTTGAGAAACCGGAGCGCATTGCTCCGGAAATTCGGATTGATCGTTGATCAATACCATTTGGATATCAACCGTCCGCCGGCCGCAAGCCAGTTGGCCCCTTACGACCTGGTGGCCTTCAAACTCTTTTACAAGACTTCTCCGGAGGTTGTTTCGATTTTGGCAGGGCAACTTAGGAAGAACATACGGCCCCAATCCAAACTCATCTATGGCGATGGAAATGATGAGATGACCATTCAGTGGCCAGTCCTGCTTAGCTACTGTGACGTTTACTGGAAAAAGCATGTCTTTCGCGATCGGTCTCTGTATCTCAATTGCTATCGTGGAAGCACCAACTTAACTGACTACGCGTTGGGCGATGAGGCCGAATTTGATGAACAAACGGCCCCTAACGAAGCCGCGATACGGAGGATTTGCTGCGGTTCTTCGATCGGGTTGGATCAGAAAATTGCCTCGCTAGCTCCTCTGCTCGATGATAAAGCGTGTCTGCCACCTCCGTCCGAGCGCAAATACGACGTCGTATTAAGGGCCGACATTCCGGACAACTGGATGGGAAAATTGCGGCGACCGGCAGCGGACACCCTTCGTTCCCTACAGGACCGGTTGACAATCCTGTTGCCACAAGGCCGGGTGCCTCAGAGCCAGTATGCGCAAGAGATGTTGAATAGCAGGATCTGCGTGTCTCCCTTCGGGTATGGGGAAATTTGCTGGCGGGATTTCGAGGCGGTTGCATACGGGTGCCTGCTGATCAAACCAAATATGGATCACGTGCAGTCACGACCGGATATTTTCCAGCCTTTCAAGACGTACGTCCCGGTCGCCTGGGATTTCAGCGATCTCGATGAAAAACTCCTTCACTATGCCAGTCGTCCCGAAGAGTGCGCAGAGATCGTGACACGGGCCAGACGCATCATGGCCGAAGCGCTGGAACCCGGGTGGTTCGCCGAGGTTTTCAGCGAACTACTGTGAGGATTGACAAACTTATCGATCGTTAGATTCTAATCAATTAATGTTCCGGAACTTTTAACCGGACGGTAATGAGGGTGAATATGAAACCAAATTTATCAGACAAATGCAGCCAATCTTCGATTTTTACCAAACTAATTTAATTCTAGCATTCAAAAGTCTCTTTAAGCAGAAGGTATTATACAGCCCAATTTTTTTAGCCAGATATAGGAATTTAGATCCACCGTCAAAAAACTGCTCAACTCCTATTTTTTCACAAAGCGCAAAACCTCGTCTTGCCATCATATATTCGCCATCTTTCAACAACTCTTGCGAATTCTTTAATAGATCTGAATACATAAAATTAAGATTCTCCACAGGGAATAAACCGAAGGCCAATTCAAAATAACGTATCCAGTTAATGCGGTGGAAAGTCCATCCGACGGTTGCGGTGGTGTTTTTTCCGTGACAATACTGTATGGCGCGTGCGTTAGCGCAGACATTCCAAGTCATTCCATTTTTTGCCAGGAGTAAAAATAGAAACCTGTCTTCGTGAAGACGCAAGTCTTGGTTGAAGCCTCCTACCCCATTAATCACTTTTCGGGGGATAATGACAGAACTTAGATGAATAAAATATTTATAAGCATCTTGAAGGGATAAAATTCCTTTACTAAGAGATGGTGCTGATCGATATTCAGAGGTAAATGCGGCATGTTCAGTTGCAAAACTTCCGATGCTTATGCGCGATCTGTCAAGTGTTGGTATTATTTGTTCAAAAAATGTCTCAAATAAGGGATCATCCATGTCATGGAAATGAACGAAATCTGATGTGGCGGCCTTGAGCAACTCGTTCCGCGCGTAAGCTTGGCCACGGTTTTCCGCGCCTTGAATAACTTCATATCCTTTCTGTATTAAATATTCTGCCGACCCATCTTTGCTGGCATCGTCATAAAAAATAACACGGCTGAAATATTTCTTGGTTTTTTCAACACCAGAAATCAAGGAATCCAAAAATGGACGACCATTGTAAACAGGAATAAGCAAATCAACTGTCGGATTCATAGTTCAAATTTATGCGTGAGATTGAAATCTATGTAAAAAAGCCGCCTCTACCTGGATGGCTTGTCAGGCCGAGCTTCGATATGAGATTCTATAAAAATGTCGCCAACATTGTCAACGATGGCCGGTTGGAAAAAGGTAATTTCAGCGGGGAACATCTCGGCCGACTACGAAAGGCGGCCTTGACGCTATCCTCACGATCTGCATGAGTGTCTAACATCAAAGTAATGAAGCATTCAGAAAAAAACCTGATGCCCCGCTCCGAGTCCCGGCACTTCCTCTTCGGCTGCGATCCCAACATGGTGGAACCACTTGTGGTTGCATGGGCAGGGATCTGGCAGCACATGCGCAAACAGGAACTCGTATTTCATTTAAGGGCGATTGATGTGGCGCCCCGGCAAATCGAACGATTCAAAGTCTGGTGTGGCAAGCGCAGCATCATGCTCCGTGTGTATGATCACAGCGGAATCGCAATGCAGGGTTCCGGGACTCTTGCCTATCCAGAGTCTTCGACGGTCCGTCTTGTTCCGCTCCAGGAACTCCACGAGGTGGGAGAACGTCTTGTCTATCTCGATGCCGATCTGATCGTCCTCGCCGATTTGAATCCTCTTTTCGAAATTTCCCTGAGTGGCAATCCCTGCGCGGCCTGCGTCGATCCGGTGGTCGCCCGGGCCCCCCGCAATGAGGCGCTTGGCCTGCCGTCCGACGCGGCTTATTTTAATGCGGGGGTGATGGTGATTGATGTAGCTGCGTGGTCGGAGGCGCGGATTTCGGAACGGGCGATGCAGTTTTTGCAGCAACACCCCGACTTG
This sequence comes from uncultured Spartobacteria bacterium, assembly GCA_937890535.1. Classification (GTDB taxonomy): domain Bacteria; phylum Verrucomicrobiota; class Verrucomicrobiia; order Chthoniobacterales; family Terrimicrobiaceae; genus CAMASH01. Next base: position 2,015 of record CALBXK010000152.1, on the reverse strand, counting down.
TGCAAGTTTCCTGACCAAGATGCTCTTAATGCGACGATTGGCGGGAACTATGTTTTGCTTGATTCACGCTATAACACGTTCGCATTGCTCGAAGATTCTACACGGGATTGGGGCATGGGCCGCGTGGCTGTGGTGCATTTCGCTATGTATCCCAAGCCTTGGGACCTGAAGCAACTCAAGTCGGGGGATCTTGAAAGGGCGGCCTATTTCTGGAGCCAAGCTTGTTTGGGACTGCGGCCGGGAAGGGCGCGCTTGGTTGCACTCTGGCTAAAACTGAGAAACCGATTCCGTCGTGCTGCGGGCCGCGGTCTTGCCGCGTTAAGCCGCTGGCGCTGCCGCCTGACTCCTCCCTGGCTGGAAGCCCAATATTGCCGCGTGCGTTTCGTATTGTCCCGCGGAAAATGGAGATAGCCCCCCGGAACAGCCTGCGCGGGGATAAGCCGAGAAAAGCAATCGGCTTAAAGTCTCCTTTCCGCCCTAATCTATTCTCCTCGCTTCCTCGTATTATGCCCGCGTTCCACTGGGAGGCTAATGGCTTCCGGATTCAAGTGCATTTTGCGCAACTTTTCGATAAGCTTGATCCCAGCGGACTCACCTGTCCGCATTAGGTTCAGCATGCGAGAAGTGATGGCGGACACTTGAACCTGTCGCCGCGAAGTGTTCTCCGAACTTTCGTCAAACACGGGTGCCGGATCTGAGTTGGCGACTTTCAGTGCTCCCGCTCTTCCTATAAAAGCAACTCCAAAACTATGATCGCCACAATGAAGCAGTCAGAAAAATCTGCGACGAACCCTGCCGGATCCCGGCATTTTCTTTTCGGCTGCGATGCCAATATGTTGGAGCCGCTTGTCGTGGTATGGTCGGGGATCTGGCGGCATATGGAAGGACAGGATCTCGTATTTCATTTAAGGGCGGTTGATGTGGCGCCCTGCAAAATAGAACGATGCAAAGCCTGGTGCGGCAAGCGCGGCATCATCCTTCGCATTTATGACTACAGTGGAATCGCAATGCAGGGCCCCGGAACGCATCCCTTTCCAGAGTCGGCTACGGTCCGGCTCGTTCCACTTCAGGAACTCCACGCGGTGGGAGAACGTCTTCTCTATCTTGATGCCGACGTGATCGTCCTGGGCGATTTGAGCCCGCTTTTTGAGATTCCTCTACACGGGTATCCCTGCGCGGCCTGCCACGATCCGGTAGTTGTGGGCAGAGCCCGGAAACAGGCTTTGGGAACACCACCCGATGCACCCCATTTCAACAGCGGCGTTATCGTTTTTGACGTCCCTGTTTGGAAGCGGGAGCGGATTTCGGAGCGAGCTCAGGAGTATTTGCAGCAGAACGCCGAATTGTGCGCGTTTGCTGACCAAGATGCTCTTAACGCCGTGCTCTGTGGCCGCTATTTTCCCCTCGAGGAGCGCTACAACAGATTTGCGCGGCTGGGAGAATCCACGCGCGACTGGCGCGAAGGCCGCTGGGCCATCGTTCATTTCACCGGCAGGAACAAACCATGGCAGCTGGAACATCTCGAACCGAGACATTTCGCTAAAGCTGCGTATTATTGGAGTCAAGCCGGGCCGGGATGGTATCCTTGGAGGACAATTGCTCTCTTGCTGGGCCTGAAAAACAGATTCAATCGAGTTGCGGCCGGGTGGCTCGCGACAATGAGCCGATGGCGGCAGCGCATGACCCCCTCCTGGCTGGAGGAGGGATATTGCCGCCTCCGCTTCGTTTTGACGCGGGGAAAATGGAAGTAGGATGAATGCCACCCAGTTCATTTTGAAAGGTCTCTGAATTCATGAAATGTTTGATCGTTGGAGCCGGATTTTCCGGGGCTGTGTTGGCTCGTCAACTTGCGGAGCTGGCGGGAGCCAGCAGTCTGATTGTTGACGTGCGCCCCCATGTGGCCGGAAACTGTCACACCGAGAGGGATTCCGAGACCTCGGTCATGGTCCATCGTTACGGACCTCATATTTTCAATACGGATAATCTCAAGGTATGGGACTATGTGAGGAGATTTG
>CALBXK010000151.1 GCA_937890535.1 uncultured Spartobacteria bacterium | reverse complement strand
TGTGCAGGACGGCGATGAAACACTCAAAGGGACAAAGCAACTCTGGCTGTACAACCCGGAGAACATGAGCGACGAACAATGGGCTCAGATTACACTCCTCAAGGATTCGGACCTGAAGACCGCGACGGACTGGAAGTCCGTCGTACAAATCCAATTCAACCCCAACTTTAAAGGTTGACAGTCGAACTAGGCTGAAATCTGCGACCGATACAGACGGGCATCGACCATGCTCGCCATCTGGCCCTGATCCAGCTCGGCCGTCAGAAATTGACACACCATTTCCGCCGCTCTGCGCGGTTCATTCAGGACTTCCCTGAATGTCAGTTCAAGAACTGAAATATGGCTACGATCGGCAAGTTTCCGTAGTCCGGTTTTTAACTCTCGGGCCCAGTATGCGGCCATTTGAGTATCGGAAACCAATGCGCCGGGCAACCCGAGACGGTGGAGCATGTTTCGCTGCGACAACAAAATTTCCGCCAGGTCACGCTGCATAAACAGTATCCGCACAGGACAATTTTCCGGGATCTGCAACACGAGCGGGAAGATGACTTTTACGGCCCGGCCTTGCAGGCTTTTGAATGGGACTGGCCCCGCAAAAAAACCGGGCAGGCACGCGGACTCGAAGTATCCCTGCGGGTTATTCAGGTCGGCCTGACGCTGTTCATCACAGACCACAGACATCCCACCGGCTCTCAGCATTTGCATCATTAAACTGGTTCCGGATCGTGGCAAACCGGAGACAATCGTGACAAATGGCAGAGCGGGCCGGCAAGCTGGTAAATCATGCGGCATTGGAATTCCCACTACGCTCCGAGAGTCGGCGTTTGCAGTTGAATGGCGGCCATCCACTGTCCGGCCTTTTGATACAGGGCTATCAAAAGCTCTCGCGCTGCAGGGAATTCTGGCTGTTGTTTCAAGGCGACTTTGAGGCTCTTGATGGCGTTCGGATTCTGGCCAATCCGATGGTACGCCAATCCCAGATGATAATGAGCCGTGGGGAAAAAGAATTTCAGTCCGACTGCGGTCCGGGCTGATTCAATCGCGCTCGGATAGTCCTCACGAGTCAGGCAGACGATCGCCAGATTATGCTGGCACCGCGCGCTCATGGCATCCAGCTTCAGAGATTCTCGGAACGCCGTTTCGGCATTTCCCCAATCTTGCTGGGCCACAAACAGTTCCCCAAATCGCAGCGGGACTTCCGGCTGGCCGGGTGCCATGGCGAGGGCTGCCTGCAAATAGCGTCGTGATCGAACAGCGTCACGGTCAGCATGATAATAGCCGGCTTTCAGGAGCAAGATCTCGCTGTTGAGGATTCCTAGCTGATCCAGATGCTTGATGATGGTCCGCAATCCGCATTGATTCTGTAACTGATGGTGGCATTTTGCAACAGCTATCAAAATTCGCTCATCGTCAGGTGTCTCGGCCAAGAGTGTTTCAAGGATGGTGATCGCTTTCGCTGGCTGCGATTGATGCACATAGACGCTCGCCAGATTGAGTTGGGATTCCCGAATCGCTTGCCGCACGATCGCTGGCGATGTTTCCTCCGGATGCGAGCCGTTGGGGAGTGCCGACAGGTAACCCAAGTTTTGCAACTGAAGGATCGCACTGGCGGCCGCCAGCGTGTCGCTCCGCTTGTCCTCGGCGTGCATCCCGCATTCTCCGGGTTCGGACTCCCAGTCAGACAGCGGTTCGAGAAAATCGGGCACGCGGAAAGCTTGCGTCAGGATTTTCCCTGGCATCGTCTTGTCGCCGGGTAGCCCGAGCAGAGCCAGAATCGTGGGGGCGATATCCAACAACGTCGCTCCATGCACACGATCATCCGCCACGATCATCGGTCCTTGCATCGCGACTATGCCCCAGCCCCGATGCCATTGGGCAGCTTCGGCATGCGGCGTCGCCCCATGACTGGAAATCAGCGGACGGCGATTCCCTGAATGGAAGCCATGATCCGACACGACCACGATATGCACGTCCGGTCCGGCGATCTCCATCATTCTTCCGAGCATCTGATCATAAGCTCGGTAAAGCCCGCACATCACATCCTTGTAAAGCGTGTAGTCGCGATCCTCGATATGGGCCATCTGTGGGGGGTGATACGGCATAAAAAAATGCCCGGCTGTATCCAATCCCGGATAGTAAACCGCGGCGAAGTCCCAGGGTTCAGTCTCCAGCAACGCCGTGGCTACCGCATGCACGGTGTAGTCGCGGGCCAAAACCTCCGCCAGACGCAGCGGTTTGGGATCCAATTTCAGATCAATCTCTGCCACGCTCGGGATCAGCCCCAACAGGTCGCTCGCTTCTATCTCGAACGGATGTATTCGCAGCCAGTCAGCCATCTCACTGACACGCGGTGGCCAAACGCCCTCTTCTGCCATCGGCAATCGCTGTCCGACAGATCCCCAGTCGAGCTGCACGGCCACGTCCGAGACACACACTCCGTTGATTGGCTCCGCAGGCTGAGTGGCATACCAGCCCACCACGACGGATTTTAAATCCCTTTGGCTGGCGATATTCCACAGAGCTTTGCAGCGACGTGACACAGACGAAGCTGGCCGCACACCAAGGCCGTCCTCCGTCGGTTCGATGAAACCCAAAATCCCATGCTGATCGGCCGTTCGCCCCGTCGCGATCGATGTCCATAAAATGGGCGAAAGACATGGTGATAACGTGGCCAAATTACCGATCACCCCCGATTCCACCATCTTCGAAAGATGCGGTAATTCACCCCCGTCCAGCAGCGGATTTATCATTTCCCAATCCGCACCGTCCCAGCCAATCAGCAAGACCTTGCCCATTTGCCTGCATTGCCCCACATTCGTCGTTGAACCAGATAAAGTAGGGTGTGTAAAGCAGACCGCAACACACACCGTGCGGATTCGCGTACCGCATGAGGCTTAACGATCAGGCCTGAACGGCCGGAATATTATTCCCCAGCTTTGCCGCCTGCCGCCGTCGTCGCTGAATTAAACCCGCTGCGCCGACCGCCAAGAGAGCAAGACTGCTCGGCTCAGGGACCGCTACTGGAGGTGCTCCACCGATGGTGATGGAGGCGCCCGCGGTGCTCTCATAGTCGATGGTGGCGAGCGTGCGAACGCCCATGGTTGCACCGATCGTCATCTTGCCATACCCGTAGTGGGTGAGGGTGTCGGCACCCAAGAAGCGGAAGCCGAAGTAGTTGTCCGCGTTGAGAACCCAGCCACCAGCGGTGACGCTGCTGGGGGTGTTGCCGAAGGTCGAGGCGGAACCAACGATGGTGCCAACCGACAGGCTCGCAACCGCAGAGGTAAGGCCGCCCTGGCCGAGGCCCATGACTTGGCCGCTCGGAGCAGCAGCGACAAACCAGCTCATCGCAGTCGTCGAGGTGCCGTAGGGATTGAGGTCCCAACCAGCGACGCTGGCCCCGCTGATGCCCAAGGTCTGGGTTTCAACATTGATGTACTGGCCATCGAGGTTGTTTGGGATAAGGAGGTTTGCATCCCAGTGGAAGATGGCAGCGTTGGCTTCGCCAGTAACAACCGTCGTTACTGCGGTGAGCACTCCGGTGGCAGCTGCACCACCGCGGAAAATTTGTTTTAACACGTAACGGGTTTTTTTATTACGACTCATCTTACAACTCCACCACATAGGAACAGAAGAAGAAGAAGAAGGCTCCTCCCTAGACCCTAAACTACCAGCCCCCCCCCGTTGTTGCAACCAACTAGAGCACACAATCCGGAATTCGCAAGAATTCGGAGTTCTGCATTCTTGATGGGGAGAAACACGGTGCGGGAGAAACACGGTGCGGGAGAAACACGGTGCCATGCATTTGAATTGTCGAGTCTTAAAAAGTAGGTTGGACATTCTTGTCCGACTGCGTTTAGACGGGCAAGAATGCCCATCGTACCCCAAGATCAAGCCTTGACAGAGAACCGGGGCTAAACACGGTCCATTCACTGGATAGACGCAACGGGCAGAAGAAGCTGCGAGGCACAAAATCCCGGAGGAAATCGGTGGAGTTGGTGACGCCTGAAGGCAGTTCACCGCGATCGCGGCAGCCTCCATCAAAGAAATCCAACATTGGCCGGATGGTGAGTGCGCTCTCTTGCAAAGGGGCGAGCATCAGAAAGGGAAAAGGGGACATT
>CALBXK010000150.1 GCA_937890535.1 uncultured Spartobacteria bacterium | reverse complement strand
GTGGATCGCGCTCCTGCGCGATAATCCCGTCGGTCACCCTTTCGATTGCGGATTGACTCACTCGTCACTTGGCAACGGGACGAGAACTTCTGGGTTCGACCACCCTGCGCGATAACGCTTCCTCCCGCCGCAGGCCATGCTGTGGATCGCGCTCTCGCGCGATAATCCCGTCGGTCACCCTTTCGATTGCGGATTGGGGATGACTCACTCACAGCCTGACGGACGACGACTCTGCGACCGCCAGAAACCCTCATTTTGGTCTCATGTCCACATCTGACTCCACCCATTCTCAGGAGACGCCCGGACTCGCTCTCCGGCGCCGGGAGCCCTTCGTACGACAAGCATGACGAACCAGCAATTCCACAATCGGGTGTTCAATGCGTCGTTCGACCGTGATCAGGTGGAGATGAAACTGGCATCCATCGGTCCGTCCCACTCGAACGAAGCCATAGAGTTCGACGGCATCAGCCGCTACGATCGTGGGTACGGCGGTGATACCGAAGCCATCAGTCGCAACGATTTTTGCCAGGGCAGCGTCCTCAAACTCGCCGACGACCACAGGTTCGACTTGCACGGCACGAAACCATTTCTCCAGATCGCGACGCAGCGCTGTGTTCTGGGTTGGAAGCAGCAACGGTGCTCCATGCAGGTTTCGCGGAAAACGACCGGACAACTTCCGCGCCAAGGATGGCGAAGCACAAAATGTTACGCCGCTACTTCCGAGGGGATGATTAAACGTTTTCACTTTAGCGCTGGATGGAGGCGGCTCATCGGCAAGCAGAGCATCAAGCCGGTGCGCAGCGAGTTGACCCAGTAAATCATCAAGCTTGCCCTCGTGGCAGGCGACGTGAACAGGCGGGATTTGCGAAAAAACGGGGCGAAGGATGTCGAGGCTGATAAGTTTTGGGAAGGAATCCACAATTCCAACATGGAGCCGCGGCAAGCGTAATGACGGCGTCCCCCTCGCTGTCGTCAGCATTTCCCGCCCGAGCGTGAAAATCTCCTCAGCGTATCCGTAGATCAACCACCCAAAGTCGGTTAGGGCGATCGAGCGTCCGCTTCGGCGGTAGAGAGTTTCGCCGAGAACAGCCTCGAATTGCTTCACCTGAGCGCAAAGCGAAGATTGCGAAGTTCCCAGTTTCTCGGCAGCACGCCGCACACTCCCTTGCTGAGCAACGGCATGAAAGTATCTGAGGTGATGGTAGTTGAGCCACTCATTCGGCGATCCTTTGGATTCCATAATAACGAACAATACATTCGATAATGCGTAATTGTCGAATAGAGAAAGCAAAGCGAGGCTTGCTCTGTCATGAAACTCATTCTCCAACATCGCCATCATCAACCGTCCCCATCCTTCGTCGAACTAGTCGAACGACGCCTCGAGTCGCTGCATAAATCACTCCATATCGACGAGGCCCGCGTGTTCGTTGAGCGCAGACTCGAAGGAAGTCCGGCGTTTCGGGTCTCGGCTCACCTCGTGACGCCGGGTCCGGATGTGTCCACGGAAGCTGTCGATCACACTCTTCGAGCCGCACTGGAAAAAGTGATCACTCAACTCGAGACCCGCATCGACCACCGGCATCAAAAGCGCGCCCGACGTCGACAGCGGGCGCTCAAGGCCTCTCCGTCCAGGCAATTCGCGCCGGTGCGAGCTTGAAACTGACCAAACACCTGACCACGCCCTTTTCGCCAACCAGAAATTTGTACCAAATTCACCCTGCAGCGCAACGTCGCGAGTGAATTTTTACACCCATCCAAACCCATCATGAAAACCCAAGCAAAAGACCTCACAGACTCCGATTTCATCGAACTTATCATACGCGGCGCTTCGCGGCTCACCCCGGGCTGCGTTCAAAAACTCGTTTCCGAATTGCCAGAAGTACGCAACAGATTTAACCGTTTAAACGAAGCAGGCCGTCCCGACGCAGAGCGACAATTCGCCTTTCTTTCGGAAGTCCTCGAGCACGTATGGACGGACAAATATCACCAAATGCCGTATGGCGCCGCCTTGGAAGCCGCCTTCGCCATTTCCTATTTTGTGCGGGAGGGCGACGTCATTCCAGACACTCTCGGTGCCATAGGTTTCATCGACGACATCGCCGTCGCTCAAATTGTATTGCTGCGTAACGAAGTCGCATACCGGAAATTCAGTGATATAACGAACATTCCACTGGCGAATATTTCATTGGGCACGGATATCTGATCAACGACCGACTGCCAGAATAAACACGGCTCTCCTCCGACTATTACATGATAAACAGTCTTTGGCCCTGGATTGGATTCAACCTATTCATCTTAGCAATGCTCGCCATCGACCTCGGCGTATTTCATCGCAAGGCACGAGTTGTGACCATCAAGGAGTCGATCATATGGACCTCCGTTTGGATCTCGCTAGCATTGTTATTCAACCTCGGCATCCTCCATACCATGGGGCCGCAGAAGGGACTGGAATTCTTCACCGGCTACATCATCGAAAAGTCACTCAGCGTGGACAATGTTTTCGTATTTGCGCTGATCTTCTCAAGTTTCGGCGTACCTCCGATCTATCAGCATAAGGTCCTCTTCTGGGGTATTATCGGAGCCTTGATCATGCGGGCGTTCATGATATTCATCGGCGCGGCACTGATCACAAAGTTCGCCTGGGTCATCTACATCTTCGGTGCCTTTCTCATTTTTACGGGTATCAGGATGCTCATAAAAAGCGAGAGGGATATCCATCCTGAACGCCATCCGCTGGTGCGCTGGTTCAAGAAGCTGGTTCCGATGACAAACGACTTTCGCGGAGACAAATTTTTTGTTCGCGAAAACGGCATCCGGATGGTCACCCCGCTCTTCCTCGTGTTGCTTGTGGTCGAATTTGCCGATGTTATCTTTGCAGTCGATTCGATCCCCGCAATCTTCGCTGTGACCAGCGATCCATTCATCGTTTATACCTCCAACGTTTTTGCGATTCTCGGCCTGCGGTCGCTCTATTTTGCGCTTGCGGGAATCAAGGACAAATTCCACTATCTCAAGTTCGGACTCGGTGTTGTCCTGTGCTTTGTCGGTGTAAAAATATTGCTGGGTCACACACCCTGGAAGATCGACACCCACATTTCGCTCGGAGTGATCTTCCTCGTGCTGACCACCTCGATCATCATGTCGCTCTTGCGCCCAAAAAAAGTTGCGGAAGAACCTCGAACCGCATCAAAGGAGAAATTTAATTCGTCGGAATGAGTATAATTCTCCTAGAGATTTTGGTCGTGACCTTGCTGTTCATCCTGAACGGCGTCTTTGCCATGAGCGAAATGGCGGTAGTTTCATCACGGAAGTCACGGCTCAAGCAGATGGCAGAAGCCGGCGGCAAGGGGGCGGCTGCGGCGCTGCGGATGGCAGAAACGCCAAGTCAATTTCTACCCACGGTACAGATCGGAATTACGCTGATTGGACTACTGGCGGGCGCCTTCAGCGGTGCGACGCTAGCGGCGGAGCTTTCAGCGCGGTTGAAAGTGCTTCCCGGCTTTGCGCCTTATGCCGATGCGGCGAGCGTGGGCCTCGTGGTGGCCGCGCTTGGCTTCGTTTCTATCATCATTGGTGAGCTCGGGCCAAAACGCATCGCTCTGGCCGCCCCCGAGAGGATCGCAAGTAGTCTAGCTCTACCCATGGAGTTCCTCTGCCGTCTGGCTCAACCCGTCGTCGGCGTGCTCAGCTCGGCAACAGACTTGCTGCTTGGTCTTTTGTGGATCAAGCTTGGCAAGCCGGAAATGGTCTCCGAGGATGAAGTCCACTTGCTTTTGCGAGAAGGCAGTGAGACCGGCGTCTTTCGTAAAGAGGAACCGCCAATGGTAGAATCGGTTCTCTCCTTAGATTGTCACCCGGTGAGAGATATCATGACGCCGTGTTCCAAGCTGGTTTTCGTGAACATCCATGACACTCACGAGACGCTCTGGCGGAAGATTGTCGTCTCAGGCCATTCCTGTTACCCTGTTTTTTCCGGAGATCGCGATCACATTGTCGGCGTAGTGACGGTAAAATCCATCTATGCCAACCTCGCGACTGGGAGTCCGGTGCGGGTCACAGATCTCCTCACGACGCCTTTGTTTGTCGCTCCTAGCGAGGCGGTTCTGGATGTGCTGAACCAATTCAAGGCCACCGGCCTTCATCTTGCTGTGGTGCGCGAGGCCGATGGACGAGTCATCGGTCTCCTGACACTCGTGGATATGCTCGAAGCCATTGTTGGCGACATCCCATCGCTGGAGGAACGGCTCAGGCCCGAGGCCCGACTGCGCTCGAACGGGTCCTGGCTCGTCGACGGGCAGTACGATCTCGCCAAGCTTGCGACACTGCTCGGTGCTGCGATTGGGCTGCTCTCCCCCGACTCACGAATAACCCTCGCCGCGTTCGCGAGGGATCAACTCCCGAGACGCGTGCGCGAAGGCGATTCGTTCATCTGCGCCGACTTTCGTTTTGAGATCATCGACATGGATCGCACGTCCATCGACAAGGTGCTAATTGAACCCATCCGGGGGTGCCAAACCACCAATTAGGCTCAATAGACAGGGATCTTGCCCCCCCCCATGCCGTCGATGAATTGCTACGTCCCGAGCTTCTCTTTCGGGGCCTCTACACTGAAAACACTACGCCTTCAAGTCCCGTCGGTCACCTTTTCAAGATCTGAGTGATTGCGGTGGCGTCCGGCGAGGGTCCGATGACGGCGACACTGGCTCGTTCCGGAGTCAGAATCTCACACGCCACTTCCAACACTTCTTCTTCGGTCACCGCCCGCAAACGTCGATGGGCATCTTCAGGATCAATGATTTTTCCGTGCACCAATACGGACCCGCCCATGCGCATGTTTTGAGTGGATATCCGTTCCAACGCCATTCGGCTCGTGCCCACGGTGTATTCCTTGGCCCGCTTGAGCTCCGCCGGACGAATCCCCTTGGTTTTTAACAACTCGAAGGCCTCGCAAATCAACTGGAGGGAAGTACTGACGTTTCGCTGTTCGAGT
>CALBXK010000149.1 GCA_937890535.1 uncultured Spartobacteria bacterium | reverse complement strand
CAGGGTAATTAAGTAAAAATCGCCAAGCCTCATTTTTCTGTGAACCGAAGTTCATTGACATGCCTGAGGGGAAGACTGGGCTTATCAGCCATCTTCCTAGTCATCTTGGGTGGAGTGGTATCCCTCCAAGCCCAGATTGATTTGCGAAGCGGCGTGTACAACCGGCTCAGCTATCGGGTCACGAGCAGTAATGGGTTGTTTCCTGTCGGCCCAAATGCCACCGCGATGAATGCGGGTGTGTTCCCGACGATTACCCCGCAGTTTGCGAATTTTGTCGGGAGCGCGGGATCCTCGGGCTTTAATGGAATAGCGAATGAAACGGTCGTTTATCCGCAAAACACGCAACGAACGACAATTTTGACTCGCTCCTCGATCGGGGCGACCTTTGCCTCCGGCGTTCCGCGTTATTATTTGGGCAACCGGATTGTCCCACCGACGAGCTACACACGCAGCAACGGATCAATTATACAGACTCCAGACGGCTTCTGGCGGGCTCAGCCAGTCCTTCCGGGCGAGGAGATAAACAATGCGACCGATGCTGCGACGGGCGCTGCCATCACGGTTCCAGCCAGTAATGATGTGGAGTTCTACTACAGTCCCCATGCCAAAGCGGTCTTTGCCAGCTCATCCGGACGGGTCGAAATCATTTGGCGCTCGAACGTTCCCGACTCCACGTCAAATCAATATGTCTATCTGAAAGAATCTTTCTCCGTTTCTTCTGCGACACAAGGCGAGGCGCGAACGATTTACTGGACGGAAAAAAGCTTCAACGGCCCTCGCGTTTCGATACCAGTAGGTAAAATTTTCACCGTCAATCCCATTTACAACGATGCCTTTCCAAGGACCGTGGATACCGAATATCAGGTCCCGGGCTCGCCTTCGTCAGGAAGTTCAAATAACACGGCGGAATTGCGAACCCTCTGGTATGAAAAGACCAACGGAGCGAGCGAACTCCGCGCCTATAACAGGACTGGACGCCTCATGGTGGAGTATCTCGGCAGCGTTCAATCAGATGGAACCCTCGAGTTCCTTGGCGTCGATGTGGTGTCTGTAGAGCAAACCTGCCCGCCTGACATCGCCACCACCGACTTGGGCAAGCAACTTCTCCCACCGCCCAGTTATTCCGCCTCAAATCCATTGGGTTACGATGAATCGCTTGTCGCTGAAGCGGTCACCACATCAAGTGCGGACCAGATCAGCTATTACACACAGACCACGGGGCCGGATGGATCGATCGATTATTATGCTGAGCATGAAAATGATTCCCCGGATCGCGTCTCCTTCTACTGGTTGAAGCCGAATGGCATTTCCAATCCCGCCAGTTCTATTCTTAGCTCGGGCGCGAGTGCCACCTACTCTGGAACAAGTGTCGATGATATTGATATTAAGTGGCCTAAATTCTTGTCCAAATACATTATTCAGTGGCCAGATCTTACAGAGTTTGCGACCTATGTCGTAGATCCCGGCGGCAGTTCTCTGCTTACGAATACAGGCCTGCGTTTTGAGAATGGCAATATCCCGAGCATCGTTTACCAGTCTCCCAACAGGGGCTTGGCAAAGATTGACACCACCACGCAAGCTCTTCTCGTCAACTTGGGGAGTGAGACGCAGAGCAAGACGCTCTTAAAATTTACCGGAACAAATGGCGGTGTCTGGTACGTGCCCGTCTACACCACCAGTAATGGCACAACCGTGAATGAGACGGCTTATGTCGGAAAGCGTATCAACCCTCCCACCAGCGATTTGACAAGTGTCGGATATATCAGTGTTTCGCCTACGGCGACAGCGGAAGGCAAGGCGTTATCCACAAGCTATTCGGCAACGGCCTACATCAATCCCTTTGTCGAGGGCATAGAAAACGCCCGAGACGGCGCGATTATTCCGGTCAATGCCCTGCCGGGTGGCAGGAGTCAACTCAAGGTCTTCTGGTTTAAAAAGATGGCCGCTCCCTCGGGGGAGTTTGCTGATCTCTACACCCCATCGGTCGTTGGCAATTATACGCTCGCCTATCAGAAAACCACCGTTACCAAGGAAACATTTGAAAATTCCAGCGGCTGGACAACGGACTCGACGCTCAGCGCACTGACCTCAAATGTCACGATCACCAAGAATGGAATCTCCGCGCCAGCCTCGTTGCTCGGCGTCTTCGGAAGTTACTCAGTAGGTGGACAATCAAATAGTGCAACGAGCAATCCCGTTGCCAGCAAGACATTTGCGGTCAGTGAGGTTGGCTCCAACGGACTCGAGGTGGCTTTCCAATTGTATTGTTTTGACTCCTGGGACAATGAAGCATTCCGAGTGTATATAAATAACACTGCCATTCTCCAACAGGCATTTACCGGTAACGCGACCTACGCTTCGAAGATGACGGGAAGCCAAACGATCAGCGGCGTCAAATATGACTGGACCATTCTCCCCGATACCAAGGGCTACCTCAATGGCGGAAATGTCACGGATCAGACGTTCCGTGTCTTTGTGCGAGCCATCCCGCAAACCACCGGGGCCATCGCAAGCCTGGCAAGTCTCAGGATTGGATTTGGAAGCACATTAAACCAGGGGAGTTCCGACGAATCCTTTGCCATCGATGATTTGACGATCCGTTTGCTGAATGTGCCCGAGATCGTCCTGGCATCCAACGAAGGAACCAGCGGTCTCACGCCATCTGTCTCTGCTGGAGCAATCTATAATCAACCCGACGCCACAAGGCCCGGCTACAATCCGAATGAAGAGCACTCCCTCTTCATGTCAGGGCGCGCTTACGCTTTGAGGGACGACCTTAACGCAACGGCTGGAACGACATTTACGGCCAACGCATTCACATCCGAGCCACAAGTTCTGATCCAATATACCAATCCCGATGACGGACGCCCGGAAATGGCGGTTTATCAGGTCGCACGCGAAAACGCCTACGCTCAATTTGATTACAGCATTCCCGCAGGGACTCAGGTGAATGCTTTGGCGCCGATGCCATTACCGGTCATGCCATTGCCATTAAATTCTGATGGCAACTCCGCAAATATGGAGGTCGATCTCGGCGGTTTCGCCAACGATTATCCTCAGACCACTGGCTTGGAGACCTATTACAATCGCTTCACTTTCAAAGACCGTAAGGGCTACGACTGGATTTATCGCGGTCCCCACAATAACGGAACACCCGCCATGGGAATGAATTGGTATTACGCCATGCGCTCGGACTTTGTCGTGCCGGGCCAAACCGTGCCCGCCGGCACCGTCTTGCCTTACCTGCGACCCGTCGCCTCTTCAAGCAGCACGACAACGACCTACGCGGGAAATCCCGTCACGGGCACCCCACAAACCATCATCTATCGACCGACCTGGCCTGCCAATGTGCCCACGCTGCGAACGGGCGAGACGCTGGCCCTGTCTAAAAACGGCCTGCCCGCCGTGCGAGGACAGACCAGTGCACGGGTGCTCTACCAGCAATCCATCGCCAATATGGGAGCTTCTAACGCCAGCGTGACCCTGCACGATGCAACACGAGCCAAACAAGTGCTCATCAATGATCCCTCAGTCGGCTTGAGCGCACTCCCAGCCTCGCTCAAGACATCCTCTCTCAGAGGAAAAACATATTTCCAACGTGCCCAACCCCATTTGCAGAATCGTTTTTACTTTGACCCCACGCTGGGCACGAAGGGCGGCCTCGTCCTGACGGGGGAATTCGTGGACGCGCCAACGGGGGAAGACTATGTCCTCCTCAATGTGCTCAGTAATGCAGACAAGAACGCTCTTAAAAGTTTGGTAGTCAGCACGGATTCGGACTACACCAGCTGGTGCACCGCCATCGACATCCTCTCCACAAGGGTCGAAACCTTTAGTGAAAACCCGTCCAAGCCGGGAACCTACATCGTGGATTCCGCTAAGACGGAAGTGAAGGGCGCTCAAAATCTGAGTGAAGTGCGCTACTCCGATACCGCGGTGGATAGCTACGCGCTCACCGCGCAAGGCCAAGGAACAGGCTATGTGACATTGATCTTTGGTGATGGCGAAGCCTTCACCCCGATCGGTGACCCCATAAGCATCAAGGTGATTCGAGTCGATAGCACCCTCTATCCCGGAGACCTCAAGGCCTTGCAACCTTCCAATGCGCTCGACGAGCAAACAACTCTCCGCCACAGCGGCGACTTCGCGGCGAGAACGGATTTGTTTGATTTCCAATGGGCTTACTATGTTTCGAGTAATGGAGGCTATCCCCCGCTTTTCGAATACGGCACCTCCAAGCTCCTCGGCAATATGGCGGATACTTCCTCAACCCAATGGCTGCAAATCCGCAACCCGCTCACAGACATCAGCCAAAGCACCGAGGCGCTCAGTTACTCGCAGGACTCCACAGTGACTCTCTCCTCCACATCAAGCCTCGTGGTAAATAATGCCGACTACGATGAGAGCAAAGGACTCCCCGGTCTGATCTTCAAAAGCGCAAATGTCGCCATGCCAAGCGTGCTGCCCGCTCAGATCGTCTTCTCTGCCGAACTTAACGCGGATGATGGATTGGTCAAGGGATTGACCTGCTTCCACACAGACCAGCATC
>CALBXK010000148.1 GCA_937890535.1 uncultured Spartobacteria bacterium | reverse complement strand
ACGGTGTATAATTGTCTCGAAACCCTGGTGTCTTGCGGGCTGGCCCGGCAGGTCAACATGGAGCGGGATGCCACCCGCTTCTGCGCCAATCTGCAGGAACATGGCCATTTTATTTGCGAGAAATGTGGGATCGTTCAGGACGTTCCCCTCGCATCCGGCAGGCGTCTTGAACGCGTCTGGGAACTCCCGGAGAGCCTTACGGTCACCCACACCGAAATCACGTTGCGCGGTCTCTGCGCTGCGTGTGTGGAAAAAAACTAAAAAACTAAAACGTTGAAAATCAAAAATTCACCAATCCGTATTCCACAATCCGAAATCGAATGAGTTTAACCATCCAAAATCTTAGCGCCACCATTGGCGAAACAGAAATCCTCAAGGGCCTCAGCCTGGAGATCCCCAAGGGCGAGGTCCATGCCCTCATGGGCAAGAATGGTTCCGGCAAGAGCACCCTTGCGAAGGTGATGGCCGGGCACCCGGCCTATACCGTCACCGGCGGGGATATCCAACTGGACGGCGAAAGCCTGCTCGAAATTGAACCGGACATGCGTTCGCGGATGGGACTCTTTCTTGCCTTTCAATATCCAATGGAAATTCCTGGCGTGACCATTGCGAACTTCTTGCGGGCGGCGGTGCAGGTCCGGCTCGCGGAGGGCGAGGAGCTAGAGGCCGTGGCGTATTACAAAAATCTCTATTCCAAAATGGACGCGCTCAAGATTGATCGCGCCTTCACCGCCCGTTCGGTGAACGAAGGGTTTTCCGGTGGAGAGAAGAAACGCTGTGAAATTTTGCAGATGGCCATGCTGGAGCCGTCCTATGCCGTTTTGGATGAAACCGACAGCGGTCTGGATATCGATGCTCTCAAGATTGTGTCCGACGGGGTGAATGCCCTGCGCGGACCGGAACGTGGGTTCCTCGTGATTACCCATTACCAACGGCTGCTCGATTACATCGTGCCCGATGTTGTGCATGTGATGGTGGACGGCCGCATCGTCATGAGCGGCGACAAGGATCTCGCCCTCAAACTCGAAGCCGAAGGCTACGATTGGGTGGAGAAAGAAACCGCAGCAGCAGCGTAGAAAATACTTTTTTATGAAAACGGAATCCCAACCTGAAATAGGCATCGATCGCTCCGTCGGCGATTTTCGCTATGATGTGAATTACGAATTTGATGCCGGCATCGGTCTCTCGGAAAAGACCATCGAATACATTTCCAACGTCAAGGACGATCCGGATTGGGTGCGGAGGTTTCGCCTCGACGCCTATCGCAAGTTTCTCGATATGCCGATGCCCACCCACTGGGCCAGCGACGACCTGGAGAACATTGTCTTCGACAACATCCGCTACTACCTCTCGCAAGGCACCGAGGCGAAGCGTTCTTGGGACGATGTGCCTGAGGAGATGAAGCTCACTTTTGAACGACTGGGCATCCCCGAGCAGGAACGCAAGTTTCTTGCCGGCGTCGAGGCCCAGTTCGACAGCGAGGCGGCGTATTCCAATATCAAAGCGGCCGTGGGCGAGCAGGGCGTCATTTTTGTCGGGTCCGCCGAGGGCCTGAAAACACATCCCGAACTCTTCCGCAAATGGTTTGGCAAGGTCATTCCCACGGGTGACAACAAATTTAGCGCCCTCAATAGCGCGGTTTTCTCCGGCGGTTCTTTCATCTACGTGCCTCCCGGCGTGAAGGTGACCCATCCGCTCCAGGCTTATTTCCGCATCAACGCGGAAAATTTCGGCCAGTTCGAACGCACCCTCATCATTGCCGATGAGGGAAGTGAGGTCATGTACATGGAGGGCTGCACCGCTCCGAAGTTCGAGACCGCCACCCTGCACAGCGCCGTGGTTGAGCTTGTCGCACTCAAGGGGGCAAAAATTCAGTACGTCACCGTCCAAAACTGGAGCGCCAACGTCTTCAATCTCGTCACCAAGCGCGGTCTGGCCCACGAGGAGGCCGAGATCAAGTGGATCGATTGCAATATCGGTTCCCGGTTGACCATGAAGTACCCGGGCGTGATCATGAAAGGCCGCAAGGCCCGCGGGGAAGTGATTTCCATTGCGTTGGCCAGTGACGGCCAACACCAGGACACCGGCGCGAAGATGGTTCACGCCGCCGATGAGACCACCAGCAACATTGTTTCCAAATCCATCAGCGTCGGCACCGGTCGCTCCACTTATCGGGGCCTCGTTCATATGCCCAAGCATCTCAAGGGTTGCAAAAACAACACCGAATGCGATGCGCTTCTCATCAACTCTCACAGCCGCACGGACACCTATCCCGCCATCTCGGTGCGGGGTCAGGGGAATGCCTGTCAGCATGAGGCAAGTGTCAGTCAAATCAGTGAGGAACAGATCTTCTACATGCAGCAGCGTGGCATCTCGAAAGCCGCAGCGATGAGTCTTTCCGTCAATGGCTTTGTTAATGATCTTGTGCAGCAATTTCCCATGGAATATTCCGTCGAACTCAAGCGCCTCATCGAACTCGAAATGGAGGGATCGGTAGGATGAGTGTGACTGTGATGGAGCCTCACACCGACGTGAAGGCGGTCTGGCCGGATTGGTTTCGGGAACAACAAACGGCGGCGATGGCCGACCACGAAGCCACGCCTCGGCCGACCCGCAAGGACGAACCGTGGAGGTTTGCAAATCTCGCGGCGGTGGATCTTACCGATTTCCGGGCGGCCGCTCCAGTGGCCAGCGAAGGACGCCTCATCAATGCCTCCAAAGGGTTGGATGAAGTCGCGGCCAGGGTCATTTTTGGTAATAATGTTCTCCTCCATCAGGAATCCAAAGCGCTGCCGGAAGGCGTCATCTTCAAGCCCATGGAAGTCGCCGCCCGGGAGAATGAAGAGCTTTTCCGAAAGTTTTTCATGGTGCAGCCGGTTGAGCTGGGTTCGCATCGTTTTGCGGCCCTCCATAAGGCTCGTTTGACCACGGGAGCCTTTCTCTACGTGCCGAAAAATACGGAGGTGGTCCTGCCCATCGAGATTTTTCACTGGGTCGAAGGCGAAAATGCCTCTGTCTTCCCTCACACCCTCATTGTCTGCGGCGAGAACAGTCGGGTGACAGTGATTGATAATTTCAAAAGCTCCGACGGGAAACGCGCCTTCAGTTGCGGGGTGAACGACCTCCATCTCGAACGGGGGGCCGAATTGACCTATGTTGCGGTGCAGGATTGGGCTCCCGAGTCCCTCGCCTTTCACATCAACTCCACCATCGTGGAGCGCGACGCCACCTCCACGGCTCTGAATATCAATTTTGGTGGGGGATTTGTCCGGGGCGAATCCCTCAGCCGGCTTGTCGGCGAAGGTGCCCGCAGCGAGATGTTCTCCCTCAATCCGATGGACGGCAAGCGTCAGATCGATCAAAGAACCCTTCAAGATCATGTCGCGCCCCATGCCTTCAGCGATCTTCTTTATCTCAACGCGCTTGACGGCAAATCACGGACAATCTTCGCAGGTCTTATCAAGGTGGGCAAAAAAGCCCACCAAACCGATGCCTATCAAAAGGTGCGCAATATCATGCTGAGTGACGAAGCTGAGGCCAATTCGATGCCGGGCCTCGAGATCCTTGCCGATGACGTTCGCTGCACCCATGGAGCAACTGCGGGTGAGATCAACGAAGAAGAACTCTTCTACATGGAAGCCCGGGGGATTCCCGAGTCGGTCGGTCGCCGTCTCATCCTCAACGGTTTTTTCCAAAGTCTGCTGGAACGCCTCAAATCACCCTCACTGCGTGCCTACCTGTCCCAGCTCGTCGGTAAACGCCTGGGAGTGAAATAACGCCCGCTTCGCGCGAGTGTTCCGTTGTGAGGTTTTTGGATGGGGTGAGATTCGCACCATCAATCCATCCGCAGTTCGCGCTCCGCAATCAAAAGGGTCGCGTCAATAGGTGTAACGATCAGGGAGCGGAAACGCGTCTTCGATGTGGTTGATCTTCGGTGGGGAGTCCATGACGACTTCAATGATATCGAAGCGGAAGGTGAGATCCGGCATGTCGAGCCTTCGGAGCCAGGCCATGGCTCCGCGGAGGATGAGTTGGCGCTTCTTTTTATTCACCGCCTCGTGAGGCTCACCAAATTCCTCGCTGCTGCGGGTCTTGACCTCGATGAAGACGAGTTCGTTCCTGGGCTTGTCCCGGCAGACAATATCCACCTCGCCGCCGTGGGGAGCTCGAAAGTTGCGGCTAAGAATTTTGTGGGCGCGCGAGGTCAAATGCGCGACGGCCAGGTCCTCCCCGCGGCGACCGAGGGCTACGTTCAGGGGTTCCTGCGTCCGGCCCAGAAACCTGTCTCTCACCAACTCCCAAGTTCGAAGGATGGAGGGCATGGAAAAGAATAGGGCCAGGGGGACGCTTGAAGCGAGAAGGAGTTTTTCGACTCCACCAGACGTGAGTTATCCTTTGTAAGCCAGAAGGCGGAGGCCGTTCAGGCAGACGATTACGGTGCTGCCTTCATGGCCAACGACGCCGAGGGGGAGTGATAAGTCGAAACCGAGGGCGGCCGCGACCAGCACGAGGATCACGCCGGACGCAAAGATGAGATTTTGTCTGAGGACACGTCGGGCGTGCCGTGCCATTCCAACAAGGCGGGAGAGGCTTTCCAGTTGATCCCCCATGAGGACCACGTCTGCGGTTTCCATGGCGATGTCTGTGCCGGCGGCACCCATCGCCACTCCGAGATGAGCGGTGGCGAGGGCGGGGGCGTCATTGACTCCGTCGCCGACCATCATGACCGTGCCCTCCTCCTTGAGTTGACGAATGGCCTGGACCTTGTCGGCCGGGAGCAGTCCGGCGCGAAACTCATCGATCCCGGCTTCCTGCGCGATGTTCTCCGCCACCGCGGGTTGATCGCCCGTCAGGATGAGAACCTTCCGGATTCCGAGGGCGCGGAGTCTGGCAGCGATCCCGCGCGCTTCGGGGCGAATGGTGTCGGCCAGAGCAAAAACCGCCAGAGTGGACACTCGATCGCCCTCGCGGCGTCCCAGCCAGATGCAAGTGCGGCCCTGATTTTGTTGTTCCGCCACCCGGGAGCTGAAGGTCTCCCTTCCGGTGGCGCCCACTTCGTCAAATAGCCGCTGGCTGCCGACGATATAGCGGCATCCCGCGATCTCGGCTTCAGCGCCTTTCCCAGGGGTGGACTGAAAGGCGGTGGCTTCGGGAAGGGTTTGTCCGGCGGTTTTTGCTGCCGTCACCACCGCGGCTGCGAGAGGATGTTCGGACTTCGATTCGAGGGCTGCGCAGATTTGCAGAGCCGAGGCGGCTTCGGAGGAAAGAGAGTCTTTAGTGGGAGATTCACTGCCGGAAGCGGTGAGGATTGCGGTGACGCCTGGGCGGCCTACCGTGAGGGTTCCGGTTTTGTCGAAACACACGATGTCCACTCGGGCGGCGGTCTCCAGGTGCGAACCCCCTTTGATCAAAATGCCTCGCCGGGCCGCCCCGCCGATAGCGGAAAGGACCGTGGCCGGGGTGCTGATGATCAGCGCGCAGGGGGAGGCGACCACCATGATTGTCATCGCCCGGTAGAAGGCGACATCAAAGGTCTCGCCCCAAAGCAGCCAGGGGATCCCGAGGACCAGGAGGGTAAATCCAATCACTCCCGCGGCATAACTCTGTTCTGCTTTCTCAAGAAATCGCTGCGTGCCTGATTTTTCGGCCTGGGCTTCCGCCACCAGCCGGACCATGCGGGCCAGGGTCGAATCTTCCGCCCGTTTACCGACTTGCACTTCGATTCCGCCGGATTGGTTGAGGGTGCCTGCAAAGACTCCGGACCCGGCGGCTTTTTCCACCGGCATGGACTCGCCGGTGAGGCTGGATTCGTCAACATGGCTGGAGCCTTCGACGATCCTTCCATCGACGGGAATCAGTTCGCCGGGTCGGACGATGACAAGGTCGCCCAGGACGAGGCTCTCGATGGGAACCATCTCGGTGATGCCGTTTCGTCGGCGGAGGGCTTTTTCAGGGCGGAGGGTGAGGAGCGATTCGATGGCGCGTTGGGTGCGTTCCAGAGCATGGCGTTGCAGCACATTGGAGAAGCTGAAGAGGAAGAGTAGCAACGCCCCTTCAAAAGGAGCTCCCACCACAGCTGCGCCAAGGGCTGCCAGCACCATGAGGACATCAATATCGAGGGTTTTCTCCCGGAGGGAGGCAAAGGCGGAGCGGACTCCGTATTGGCCGCAGAATAGATACGCCCCGGCATAGAGCCAGTCCGTGACTCCGCCGCGGCCCTGCCATTGATCAGTAAAAAAGGAGGCAATGAGAAAAAGCAGGCCCACCGCGCAGGACACCTCTTCGTTGAGGTCGCCGGTGCGGAGGCGCTGCCAGAGCGTGGGTCGCGGCGTTCCCGGAAGCTTCTCCAGGGGTTCGATTTTCGCCCCGGCTTTTCGGACCCCGGCAAGGACGCTGGCTTCGTCGGCCGTTCCGGAGTCGAAGGTGAGGCAGAGGACCCGTCCGATGTAGGTGGCGGTGGCGCGTCGTACACCAGGCACTTTTTCGATCCGGCGTTCAAGTTTGGCGGCGGCGGCTTCGCAGGCCTGGCCGTCCAGTCGCAGGGTGCATCGTCGAATTCCAGAGCGCGCGGGCTGGATATGCTCCCGGGCGATGCGGCGAATGTCCTCCTCGGAAAGTCGTGCGGGATCGAAGGAAATTTCGACTTTCTCGCCTTGGTCTTGCGGCCTGACGCCCAGAATCCCCTGATGGTCCCCGATCAAATGGGGCTTGTTCGATTCAGAGGATGGCTTGTTCATCGATTTTAGCTCAACTGCGAAGGGCTCGGGCCACGGGCGCAAAACTGCGGCGATGAATGGGGCAAGGCCCATGGGTTTGGAGAGCGGCGAGATGGGCAGCTGTTCCGTAGCCCTTGTGCTGACGGAACCCGTATTGAGGATAAATGGCGTCCATGTCGTCCATGATGCGATCCCGGGTGACTTTGGCGATGATGCTGGCGGCGGCAATGGATTGGCTGCGGCCGTCTCCCTGGACCAGTGCAGTGTGTGGTATCGGAAAATTCGGAACGGGAAGCCCGTCAATGAGGGCATGGTCCGGCGATCGTGAGAGGGTCAAGGCTGCGGTTCGCATGGCCTGATGGGTCGCTTTCAGGATGTTGATGCGGTCAATGGTTTTGACATCCTGAATCGATACCGCCCAGAGGACTCCGGCGGCTTGGGTGAGATGTTGGTACAGTTCGTCCCGGCGGCGGGGGCTCAGTTTTTTTGAGTCGTTGAGACCGGGCTGCGGAATTTTCGAGTTCTGAAAGACTACGGCTGCTGCCACTACGGGACCGGCCAACGGGCCGCGACCGGCCTCATCGATGCCGGCGATCCTAAGAAAGCCCTGCTCCTGAAGAGCACGTTCGTGCTCAAAAGAACAAGGCACGGTGAAAAATGCCGTAAGGACCTGTAAATAAATAAAGGCGGCAAGATGGCGCAGGAGTTTTGGTGTCTGGCAAGGCGCGACGAAGGAGCATGGTTAAAGCCCTCTGGGACTGAGAGGCAACGCAGCCAGAGGCCGAAAGAACCATCAAGGTTGTTGCCCTTATTTATTTATAGCGACTGAGGCTATTTTTTGACGGGGGCGCGATCGGTGCGCTCCTTCACCATCGTGGCGGACTTA
>CALBXK010000147.1 GCA_937890535.1 uncultured Spartobacteria bacterium | reverse complement strand
TTCCGGGCTGAAATCCAATTGCTCCGGCCTGGTCGCTATTGTCACCTGGGGATTGCTGCATCCTCTTCACGCGGCGATCACCCAGCGCATTATCAATCGGCTTCTTGAGCAGGGGTTGGGAACAATGTTGTTCGTGGACCCGGATATGCTTTCCCCCGCTGAACTCAGAACCATTCTCGGCTACCGGCCCGAGGGCATTCTTATCGGGCCCCTGTATAGCCGTGAGCCCGCTAGAGAGTTGGAGAAGCTTCTGAAAAGCGGGTTTCCCATCATCGGTTATTGCGCCACCGGGCCTCAGAAATTTGATAACGTCAGTTATGACCGCAGCCGGATTATCTATCAGGCGATCCAACTGATGCATCGTCTCGGCGAAAGGCGTTTTGAAGTCGTGGTCGGCGGATTGCGCCAGCACCTGCAAGCCCAAGTACGGGAAATTCTCGCGCAGGACGACGAATTTCTGCGGGATTCCCAGCCGGAGGATGTGACGTTTCACGAAATCACCGGCTCTACCAAAAATGGATACTATTTCGCCCGCGAGATTCTTTCCCGTCGGAATCCGTCCAAGGCCTATTTTTTCCAGGATAACAGATTCGCCACAGGCTTTCATCGTGGCTGCCTCGAAGCCGGTTTGTCGATACCCGAAGACGTGAAATTCGTGGTGGGCAACCGGGTGGAGGACACGGAATTTTCTCCGCTCCATCTGACCACCATTTATCCCTCGCTCGACACCATGGCGGAGCGGATCGTCGCATTGCTCCAGGCCAGGCTCCAGACCCCGAAATCCGATCTGCCCTGTCAGGAAATTTTTCTTCCTCAGGAAATTGAGTTGGGCGAGTCAACCCATGGCGGATCAAATCATGCGGAGGGATAGCGAGGAAGACATGGATAGTCAAAAGGCCTTTAGTCTTGTGGAACTGCTCGTCGTGATTTCCATCGTCGCTTTCCTGGTGGTTTTGTTATTTCCAGCCTATCGGACGTTTATGGAGAGGGCGCAATCCGTCCGGTGCGTCGGGAACCTCAAGCAGATCGGCACCGGCATCGGCCTATACGCCGCCGAAAACGACGGCCATTATCCCAATAGCGCGGCTCCTCTCTGGTTTTTTGCCATCGAGCCCTATATGGGATTGGAATCCTATGCCGGGAAATACGATTCCCCCAAAGTCTTTCGATGTCCGAGTGCAAAACCTGCTGATTCTGGTATCTGGGGGGTCACCAGTTATGGGATAAATGCCTGCGTCTCGCGCGGACAATACGATGCCGCCAAGCTGCCATATCCTCGAACCGTGTCGCTTGGCAAACCTTCGCAAAGGATTCTCGTCGGCGATGCCTTTTGCCAGGTCGATTATGTGATCTGGTATAGTCAGATGGCCACGATACTTAGCTACCGCCACAGTGGCAGGGCGAATATCCTCTGGTGCGATTACTCGGTTTCTTCCGTCACAAATTCTCCTCCCCGCTATATGGGACGCTGGGATGGCATGGAAGATCCTCAATAAGAAATGCTCCCTTCATGTCTGAATCGCAATTTATTTCTCCGCTCAAATGCTAATTCGTATAACTAACCTTTGCCTTCCCAGGGAGCTCCAATAATTTATGGAGCGATCCGAGCAATATGGCCGACAAGGCCAGGGGAGGGCCAGGGCTGCCAGCCAGCCCCTGTTTGATCTCATGCGTCATGGCGGAATCGCCATGGCGGCATTGCTCACCGCAGGCGCGGCGACAGCCGCAGTCCCGCCGCCGCCGATTGCCTTTGCGTCCGAGATCCAGACGGCACCGGTCATCGATGGAAAACTGGACGATCCGGCATGGCGGGAGGCCCCTGTCTATCGGGATTTTCATCTTTTCAAAATCAGGAATTCCCCTCTTGCCGAATTTCGCCTGCTTTTTGACCGCACCCATCTTTACGTTGGCATCCGGTGCCATGCTGGCGATCCGGAGCGCTTTCATAAACGCAGCGGGGAGATGAAAAAAATGCTGGCACCGGGATTTGCTCGGTTGGTGGGAAAGTCCGCTTTCGAGAATTCGTGGGGGATTGAGCTTTTCCTGGATCCGGGTGCCTCCGGCATCAACTACTATCAAATCCTCTACAATCTCGCGGGCCAGTACGCCGGGCATTATGATTTTGTGGATTTCTCTCCCTTCCGAGCCCCGCTCCAGTCCGGTGTGGTCTTCCGCGACGATGGCTGGGAAGCTGAATTTGTGTTTCCGGTCGATGCTTTCGGCCTGCGGGAATACACGGCCGGTTCCCAATGGGGATTCAACATGGTGGTGAATGAAGATCAGGCGGAAGGAATTTGGGTGGATGTGGGGGGGATTTTTAATGAGCCACGCCGGTTCGGGCGTCTCTTCTTCGGGAATTATCAATTGTGGACGGAGCAGATCGTGGATGAAGGGATGCTGCGCGGGTTCGCCCGCATCAAAGCCGACAAGGCCCTGCGGTCCGACGCCTCCGTGGCCCCTCAAATCAAGGGACTAGAAACGCGCATCGGCGAAATCGGGCGGCTACGCGAAGAGGCCGGGAGCCCCTGCGATTACGCCTCCTGGTTGAAACTCTGGAGCAGCTACCGGAAAGCTGAGGCCGACTGGGCCCGGCTAAAACACCTGGCGGATATCCTCAAATCGGAGCAGTCCCTTCCCCCAGATCAATCTCACTTATGAAAACTCATCAATTGCATTCCAAACTGGTGGCGGCGGCGCTGCTGGCTTTCCCCGTTCTTTCCGCCTTCGGCACTCTGCCCTATGGAGATCCCAACGAAGCCTACGACAAGCTCCCCGGCACTTATGTGACGCCTCATTTCCCCTGGCTCAATCCTTATGCGGGGAAGAAGCTTAATGTGCTGTTCATCATCCCCTACATGAATTCCCGCGAAGTGATCGAACTGAAGCAACGCTTCGACGTGAATGCGACGGTGATCATGTATGGCGGCGCGAACGGCTGGTGGGCCGGCCAACTCCCGGAGACGACTCTTTCCAGCATGGTCGCAAACCCCTGGGACGTGCTCCAGAATATCGTGCATGAACGCCTTGGTGCCTCTCAACAATACGACGCCATTGTCGTGGCCAAGACGCCGTGGAGCACCTTCCCCGAAGAGGTGCGCGACAGCCTGCTCAAAAGAGTCAGCGCGGGCACGCCGCTCATTTATATCGGCCCGAA
>CALBXK010000146.1 GCA_937890535.1 uncultured Spartobacteria bacterium | reverse complement strand
TGGCATCCTCTGGTTCGACGCCGGAGTCCTCATCGTCACCACCCTGGGATTGTTCTTCACCCTCTACCTCATCCTCAATCATCAAGTCCGCACCCGCCGGGTGTGATTCCAAATCGGGAACAAACTTAGTTCCTTACTCCTTCATGAAGGTCAGCAGACCGAGCTCGCGTAGAAGTCCAAAGGGGCATTGCTCACGGAAGGCTTTGCCTTCTTCACGATCTTTCAGTGAAATCGAATCCATAGTACCAAAGCTACGACACGATGTCGAAACGTCGAGCTTAGTCGGAGCGGGTAACGCTTGGAACTTCTGAGCAAACTAGCTTTCGATTGCGGATTTCGGAGCGCGGATAGGAAGCCTGGCCGTCGCGTCACTCGTCACTTCACTCGCGGCGTGTCCGTCGGACAGCTCCCGCAACTCCCGCAGCCGCTCCCTGATTTTCGGCTGTATTTCCGGTACACTTGTACGCCCAGATAGATCGCAGAAGCGAGGATGATGCCGGCAACGATCACTCCTTCCATCATGACATTAGGATCGGGATCATCCGAGCCGTCTGGTAGATGGCCACGGCGGCCACCCACGCCAACGCGGTCATGCCAAAGAACGAGGCGGTCGCCCACCACCAGTTGAGCTCCTTGGCGACGACGGCCACAGTGGCCCCACACTGCATGCAGAGCGCAAAGAACACCATGATGGCGAAGACAACCGGCATCGTATAAACGGGTTGCCCGATTCGAGAGCCCGAGGTCCATTTCTCCTTCTGCAAGACCGTTCGCAAATCGGTGGATCCCTCATCCACGTCAGAACCCAAATTATAAATAATTCCCATGGTGGCAATGATCACCTCGCGGGCCGGAAAACTCGAAAGCACCCCGACCGTGATCTTCCAATCAAATCCCGCCGGATCAAATACCGGCTGCACGGTCTTGCCAAAGCGCCCGAGGAAACTCTGCTCGATATAGGCGGCATCAACATAATTCGCAAGTCGCAGTGACGTTGGGGATTCAGGATTTTGTAATGCCGCGAGAACCGCGGCCTCTGGGCGCTCGGCGGACTGGATCTGGACAAATTCGGCCCGGGCTCCGGTCGCCACCGATTCCTCGTGCGGAAAATACAACAGAGCCCAGATGATGACGGAAAAAGCGAGGATCACGGTCCCGGCGCGGAGCACAAACTCCCGGCCCCGTTCCCACATGCGATGGACCACATTCCGAAGAATCGGCAAACGGTAGTCCGGCATCTCCAGAATGAAGGGAAGCGGTTTGACCCGGAGGAAGAAGCGGTTCAGGACCCAGGCCAGCGGCAGTGCCACGCCCACGCCCACAAAATGCATAAAAAACAAAACCCAGCCAGCGACATACGGTCCATGGAGCGGCTCGACAAAGGTCCCAATGAGCAAAATGTAAATTGGCAGTCGCGCCGAACAACTCATAAACGGAGTCATGAGAATCGTCGTCAGTCGCGCCTTGGGATCCTCGATGGTTCGGGCCGCCATCACCCCGGGAATCGCACAGGCATAGCCGGACAACAAAGGGACAAAGCTCTTCCCGTTGAGCCCGCACCAGCCAAAGAGCTTATCCATCAGGAACGCGGCCCGAGCCACATAACCGGTGTCTTCCAGCACGGAAATAAAGAAGAAAAGCAAAAGGATCTGGGGAAGAAACACCAGCACTCCGCCCACCCCGGCCAGGATTCCATCGCACACCAGGCTTTGCAGAACCGGGGTTCCCGTCAGGAAGCCGGCCACCCAAGTCTGGACCCAATCGGTTCCGGCCGAGACGAGATCCATCATCGGTGCCGCCCAAGTGTACAGGCTCTGAAAAACGGCATACATCACCCCAAAAAAAATCAAGGTTCCCCAGACCCTGTGCAGGAGCAGCCGGTCAACCGATTCCCGGGTGCGGGCGATGGGGCCCGAGCTTTCCACGACTCCTTCGAGCAAGGTCTCAATATGCCGATAGTGCAAAACCGCCTCAACCGAACCCGGACTCAACCCGCTGCTGCGGATTCCATCGTGGGCCTCGTGGATTAAATCGCGCAGGCGCAATTTCTCCAGGACCGGTTCGGTATAGACGCTCTCGCGGTCAAAAAGCACCCTCAGAACCTCAGCGTCACTGATATCCTTGCACCCCAGGGTACAAATCCCGTCACGTAGCATGACGCAACCCGCCGTAATACATTCCGGCCAGGCAATGCGTGGCAAAAAACAAGGGGCCTCCAGCGCTTCGACAATAGCCGCCTTGAGCTCATCCATCCCCAGTCCGTTTGAGCCGACGGTTTCGATCACCGGAACCCCCAAGCGCCGCGACAAGCGGGCCGCATCGATGCGGAGGCCATTGCGGCGGGCCGCATCACATTGATTCAGGGCAATAAGGGTCGGCAACCCGAGTTCCGCCGCTTGGGACACGAGGAAGAGGTTGCGCTTCAAATTGGTCGCATCCAAGACAAACACCAGAAGATCCGGGCGCTGCATATTCCGCCGTCCGCCCAACACATCCATGACCACCCGCTCATCATGGGAGACGGCCGTCAGACTGTAGGTGCCCGGCAAATCGACAATCTCGAAGTCTCCAGCCTCCAAACGCATCCGGCCGGATTTCCGATCCACGGTCACTCCAGGGTAGTTCGCAATCCGCTGACGCAATCCGGTCAGCCGGTTAAAAATGGTGGACTTGCCAGTATTGGGATTGCCCACCAAGGCAACCAGACAGGGCTTTGTTCCCGCCACCGAGGAACGTCGGGCTGAAAACGGATTCATCCCGCTCCCCCCGCCGGTTCCAGCGTAATCAGCCGCGCCTCACTGCGTCGCAAACTGATCTCCTGACCGTCAAACTCAACCGTCAAAGGATCTCCCAATGGGGCCAGTCGAATCACTTTCACCCACTGGCCTGGAATAAAACCCAGGGACGACAAGCGCCCCGCTCGATCGCAGTCGCTTTGGATAGCCTCAATCCGGGCCAAAATCCCCGGGGTCAACATCTCCAATGTACGCATAGCGACAAACTGCCCTGCTCTCACAGTTTGTCCAGTCTGCCAATATGCTCCCGTTCCTCCAATCGCTTCCATCTGCCGGAAAATTAGCCCGTCTCTCCCTTAATTCAAGAAAGACTTTTCGTGATTTCTTTGGTGGATCAGTTTTATCGGGATCCAGTGATCGAAGGATTTCTTTACGTCCTTTTTGAACAACCCGGCCGGATCGTCCGCCTCGTGCCGGAATAACCGTCACTCTTTCGATCTCGGGTGCGGAACACGGATTGCAGCTCATCAACGCCTCAGAAACAGGATCATTCCTGCGGCGGTCGCCAGGAGCACATCCCGCCCCAGGCTGAGCGCCATTTTAATAGCGGACGGGGATTCGTCGCGGCCAAAGCAGGAGCAGGAAACGATAATGCCATTGCCCAAGGCCCAGCCAATAACGACAAAGAAGCCGACACAGAGAAGGACAACCAGACCCGCCCCCACCCTTTGAGTCGGCCCAATAAGAAGGAGGAGGCCTGCGAGAATTTCCAGGATCGGGAGCAACCAGGCAATAGTCGGCAACCAGACAATGGGGATGATGGTGAATGGGATCAGGGTCAGCGCAAACTGAGTGCTGGCCGAGGCCTTGATCACTCCGGCATACAGAAAGACCGCAGCCACCAGGATCCGCAGCAGCAAGATGAGACCGGAGCGCCCCGGCGAACTCAATCCTCGCCAAGGTTTCACGCCGGCCTCCCTTCTCCAAACCAAGCCGCCTCCGGGTTCTCCAGAGGATCAACCGATCGAATCGTGTGCCAGGCCATCTCGAGGTTGTGGACCCGAAAAATTGCTGCACCCCGGCGCAGTCCGGCGACGAGACAGGCAGCGGTGCCTGCATCGCGGTCAGTGGGATTTTCCAGCCCGAGTGTATCACCGATCACGCCTTTCCGTGAGACAGGGAGCAGGATCGGCCTCTCGAACTCACACAGGGTGTCCAATTCGTGATAGATGCGCAGATTGTCCAAGGCCTGTTTAGCGAAGTCGATGCCTGGATCAAGCACGAGCGCCTCGCGAGGGACCCCAGCCTCCATCGCAAGGGCCATTTTCTCCCGAAAAAAAACTCGAAGGGTCTCCATAATGTCAGGGTGATGAACATGGGTATGAGGAATCTTAGGCTCACCCATCGAATGCATAATGAGCAGGGCGGCCCCGGTTTTGGCACAAAGGCGGGCATTCCGGTCGTCAGGGAGGGCGCTCATGTCGTTCAAAAGATCGGCCCCGGCCTCCAGGGCAGGTTCGGCAACTTCCGGCCGCCAGGTATTGACGGAGAGCCAGGGGGGAAAAACTTGCCCGGCATCCCGGGGTACAAGGCCTGCGACTGCGGGAGCAAATCCTTCCAATACGGGAATCAAGCGCCGTCGCTCCTCCTCCGGCAGGATCGCCTCCCGGTTCGTGCGGGCACTTTCCGCTCCAATGTCAATGAGATCGGCCCCAAGGGCCACCATTTCGCGGACGCGGCCAAGCGCCCATCCGGTGTCGATCCGCCCGTCGCCGGAGAAAGAATCATCGGTGATATTGAGAATCCCCATGATCAGCGGACGGCGAGGAAAGGGAATGCGTCGATTGCGGGAAATCAGTTCCATCTTGTTTCGAAAGGGATTCTCTTTCAGGCTGCGTTTTAGTGCAACCATCATGAGCTTTATCGAATCGGTCTATGCCAAGCTGAAACGGCACCCTAAACGGATTGTTTTTCCAGACGGAGATGATCCGCGGGTCATTCGCGCCTCTCACATATTCTACGAAAAGGACGCGGGCATCCCGATCCTCATCGGCAAACGCGAGGTGATCGAACGGGTGGCCCTGGCGGAAAAAGCGAACCTCGACCACGTCGCCATTATCAACCCTGAAACTTCCTCCGACTTGCCTCAGTTTTGCAAGATGTTGGAACGACTGGGCCGCTACAAAAAACTCGACGTGGCCGATTCCCGCGCCCTCATGCTCAATCCCAATTATTTTGCGGCCATGATGCTTCAGAATGGTCAGGCCGACGCCTTGGTCGGCGGGATGAGCAGCGCCGCGGGATCACTCCTTCGCCCCTTGATTCAATTGGTGAAACCCCTGCCGCATGCCGACATCATTTCGGGCTGCATGATCGCAGAGATTCCTGACAAATCGTTCGGAGACGACGGGGTGTTGTTCCTCGCGGACTGCGGAGTCGTTCCCGATCCGACAATGGAACAACTGGCGTCCATCGCACTGCAGACCGCCCTCGTCGCCCGGCAGGTTTTCGGAGCCCGCCCGCGAGTGGCCATGTTGAGTTTTTCCACGAAGGGCAGCGCCCGCACCGCCTCAACGGAAAAAGTGGCCGGCGCGGTGGAGTTGGTGCGCCAACTGGCCAGTGACATGGATGTCGAGATCGCGGTCGACGGAGAGATGCAGGTGGATGCAGCACTCATCCCCGGTCTCGCGAAAACAAAAATGGGCACCAGCCTCGTCGCCGGTCGCGCTAACGTGCTTATTTTTCCCGACCTCAACAGCGGCAATATCGCCGCCAAGTTGATCCAATATTTTGGCGGGGCCAGGGTGTACGGCCAGATCGTGCTTGGCCTCTCGCATCCCGCCGCCGAACTGTCCCGCGGAGCGACCGCAGAGGATATTGCCTCCGTCGCCGCCCTCGTCGGACTGAAAGCCATCGAGTACCGCAAACTCTACCCCCATGGGGATTCGTCAGCCACCCTCTGAGGAGCGATGGGAAGCAGCGCGTCCATGGTGAGCCTTTCGCCCCGGAACTTATGAACGCGATCACCCCGCGGCTTTTCATCGCCGCGACCGAACAAAACGCCGGCAAGACAACCACCTCCCTCGGGTTGTATGCCGCACTCCGCAAGGATTTCCCAAAAATCGGTTTCATCAAGCCGGTCGGACAGCACTTTGTCGACGTGGGAGGCCATCGCATTGATGAGGACAGTGTTCTGATCCGGGACACCTTCGGCACCGAGGTTCCCATCGAAGACATGAGTCCGATTGCGGTCGAACCACAGTTCACCCGTCGCTATATCAATCACGCCGACGCGGACTCTCTGGTGCACCGCATCGCTCATTCCTTCGACCGGGCCGCCTGGGAAAAAGACTTCGCCATCATCGAGGGCACCGGCCATGCCGGGGTCGGCAGTGTCTTCGACCTCTCCAACGCGAGAGTGGCCCGCATCGTCAAAAGCAAGGTTCTGTTGGTGACAGGAGCCGGCATTGGACGACCCATCGATGAGGCCGCGCTCAACAAGGCCCTCTTCGACCAGGAAAAAGTCGAAATCATTGGCGTGATCATGAACAAGGTTCTTCCCGACCGAATGGAATCGATCGCCGATATCGCCCGGCGAGGTTTTGAACGACTGGGATTGGAGTTGCTCGGGATGATCCCGCGGGAGCGCATGCTTTCCCAGCCAACCCTGGAGCAGATTTGCGGAAAAATTCACGGACGTTTCCTTCATGGAGCCGAACAGGGTCGCAAGCGCATCCACAAGGCTATCATCGGCGCAAAACGGTCCAAAAATCTCCTCGCCGATGTCGAACCGGAAAGCCTCCTGATCATTCCCGGTGATCGGGAGGAGACCATTGCCGCCGTTATCGAACGTTCCATGCAGTCCGACCGGGGTCCGATTTGCGGAGTGGTGTTCTCCGATGGTCTGCCGCCAAGCGAGGCCCTACTCGCCTTGATCGCTCGCTCTCGCCTCCCGGTCATTTCCTCCCGTCACGATAGCTATATCATCGCCAGCAGTATCCACTCCATGACCGTCAAGACCCTGCCGGGTGACACCGAAAAAATCGAGCGCATCCAGCGATTGGTCAGCACTCATGTCAATATTCCGCGGATTCTGGAAAAAATCGGATAACCACTTCCGATCAAATCCCAGGACCCGACCCCAGCCTTTGAGCTCCTGCCCTCAATGCACGATCCGGACGGGCGTGCCAGGCTTGACGGCATAAAACAAGAGCCGGGCAAACTCCGGCGGCATACGAATACAACCATGCGAAGCCGGTTCTCCCGGATTTGGAATATACCCAGCATGCATGCCGATTCCGCTATTGGTCAGCCGCATCCAATAGGGCATGGGGGCAAACTTGAACGTCCCGCCGGGCGGCGGACGGTCCATCCGCACATCCGCGTTGTCATTGACCAAATTTCCCTCAGCATCGACGGTGATGCCATAGAGATTCGAGTGCTTATCCGCCACCTTCTTGAGGATAGTGTACTCCCCGGACGGAGTGCCGTGCCCCTCCTTGCCGGTGGCCACGACCGCCCAACCCGCCTGCTGCCCTCCGAGGGTGACGTAAGCCCGCTGGTCATTGAGATCGATAACCACCCGGCCCGGACCCGAAAGACCCTCCCCATTCCATTCATACAAAGTCGACGCATCAACTTCCCGGGACGACTCCGACGTGGTTCCGCAACCAGCAGCCCATAATACCGCACCGCAGCCGCATAATGCTCGCAACATATTCCCCATGAGAGCATTCAATCCCATTTTTCAGCGGGAGAAAACCCGAAAAAATACGCCAACCCAGAATGGGCCTTCGAGCCAAACTCAATACGAAAAATTTACGGGACAGACTCCCGGGATATTCAGGGCGTCTTGGTAATGACTGAGGCCACCACCATGGCCGCGCCCACCGCAATCGCACTCACGCCCAGCAGGGAGGGAATCGGAAGGGATTCTTCCTTGTCCGCCATGACTTTGATCGGTCCAACCTCCAATACTTTTTCTTCATGGGTGAAGCTGACGACCGGGACCACAAAGGCCAGAATTCCAATCACAATAAGTATGATTCCAAAGATTTTCATGGGGACATGCTATGCCTTCAGGCCACGGACGGCGAGAAGAGAGATGACATACCCCCGAAGGAAGACGATCGAATCACGAATCCCAGGAGCGGGATCGTAGAGATCCCGAAGGCTCCCGCTGAGATTTGCTCCACGGCCAGAGGGTGGAAAAATTGAACGTTGGCAGACACGACAGAACCCGGCATGAAGGCGGAATGAAATTTGATCCCAAGCAAATCTCCCGCGTCACCACCCTACCTGCCGATTGCGTTCTCAGGAAAGACTCTCCGCTGGGCGAATCGCCTCTCTGGGATCCTCGGGAGAACGTTCTCCATTGGGTGGACATTCCCCGCGGTCAAATCCATCGTTTCGATCCCGCCTCCGGAAAAAATACCACCCACACAATAGCAGACAAAGTTACATCACTCGCCCTTCGCTCCTCCGGAGGCCTCGTGATCACTCTACGCAAAAATTTCGCTTTCTTTGATCCCTCCACCGGCGTCGTCGAGCGGCTTGATCTCGTCGAGAACGACCACCCAGAAAATCGTTTCAACGATGGCAAGGTGGACCGGCAAGGCCGCTACTGGGCCGGCAGTATGAACGAAGTCCACATCGGCCAGCCAGATGGCGGCCTCTATCGTTTCGACCAACCCGGTGCGGTCTCGAAGTGGATCTCCAACGTCACCATCTCCAACGGTACCGGATGGAGTCCCGACGGGAAGACGATGTACTACACCGATACCCTCCGCCACGTCATCACGGCGTACGACTTTGACACTGTACGGGGCGAACCAGCCAACCCACGGGTCTTTTGCGAGATCGACCCCACGAGCGGCATCCTTCCGGACGGATTAACCGTGGACGCGGAGGGATTCGTCTGGGCCGCCTTGATTAATTTTGGCTGCGCCCGCCTCGACCCCGAGGGCCGCCTCGAACGCGTGGTCACGCTTCCCGCAGCACGCTGCACTTCATGCACCTTTGGAGGCGTAGAAAACCGCGACCTCTACATCACCACCGCGCGAGAATGTCTGTCCGAAGAGGAACTCGCTGCTCAACCGGAGGCCGGAGGCCTCTTTCGTTGTCAACCCGGCGTCGCCGGGCTCCCGGAAACGCCGTTCGCGGGATAAACTACCGGACTGTAACCCAACCGGCAGCGGTTACGGGTTCGAGCCAGACTTGAGGGCACCGTCCAAATTCAGGAAAGGAACCGCATCGCCCCCACTGAAGCGGGGAAGAACGCCATCCCATTTTTCCACGGTGCGGAGTTGGATGAGCTCGGGGCTCTGCTGCAAGGCCTTGGCCTCCCGCTCGATGGCGGCAGCCCGCGCCTTGGATTGTACGTCAATCGAATAGGCCTCGGCATCGGAGGACAATTGTACCTCCGCTGCGGCCGCTTCGGCTTGAGTCACTCGTTTAAGTTTTTCATTCTTGGCCTGAAGAGCCTGCTGCTCTGCTTGCACTTTAGATTCGATCGCCTTGTTGAATTCAGGAGAAAAATTAAAATCCGTGATGGCGACATTTGCGATGACCAGGGAGTTTTCCAGTTCTTTATCTTTCAGGGTGGTGTTGATATAATTAACCAAGGCTTGCTGAATTTGTTGTTTCACCAGATCTCGTTTCGTGACCAGTTCCTCTGCGGTGAACTTGGCGGTGATTGCTTTCACGGATTCCTGGATGGCTGGCTCGACGAGAATGGCAGAAACTTTGGGAAGAATACCAATCCCTTGATAGACCGCAGGGGCAAAAGCTCCACTGAGTGAATATTGGGTGGTCACCTGGGTGGTGACTATCTGAAGATCCTTCGAAGCAGCGGTTGCCTCGGCATTGGAAGCAACAAGGCGAACATCCATGAATTCGACCTGATCAAGGATCGGTTTCTTGAAATGAAAGCCCTCTTCAAGAGGCTCTGCCTGCACCGCACCCAAGGTTCGCAACACCCCGACATGACCGGCGTCGACCACAACCGTCATCCCTCCCAGCACGACTAGGACGCAAATGATGATCAGGGCAATGGGAACTAGGGCTTTGGTGATGGAATTCATATCCTGTGGACAATGGCAGAACTTTCCCCCTTGCCTACCGAAAAATTCGTTCAGTCGCGGTACTCGAGCACATCTCTCCGCTCGTGGCGCACTTTCGGGAGAGAAGCGTGCTTGTCCCCCTCGGCCCAATATCCGACCGGACAGGTGAATACAATTTTAGCGAGGAACCCCGAAACGGCAAAGGGAAGCAAATCCCGGCCGACCGTAAAGCCGGACCGTGATGTTGCTTCCCTCTCCGTCGCGCCCATCCGGGCGCGTAACTTGGGATGAATTAGGGTAACGGAACTCTACTTCACGTGAGTCGAGACGAGCTTGGTCATCTCAAACATGCTCACCTGCTTCTTACCGTTGAAGATGACCTTGAGGTTATCGTCAGCGTTGATTTGAGTCCGCTTTTTTGCGTCCTGAAGATCATGTTTCTTGATGTATTCCCAAAGCTTCTTGGTCATCGCGCTGCGGGGCAGCGGCGTCGATCCAACAATCTTTGCCAGCGCTGCATCAGGCTGGACGGGTTTCATCAGGGCGGGGTTAACTTTGCGTTTCGGTTTAGCTGCTGCTGCGGTTTTTTTTGTGGGCATAGGAGGTTCCTTATTGGAAATTTTTAGAAGGGGAGAGATCGGAGAAGTGGGTGGGGTTCAAGCAAGCTTCAGGCCCAGGTCACCTTTCCTTTGGGTTCACGAATCACGACGGACTGAAGAAACTCGACCCCTTTGCGAAGGCCTTCTGCGGGAGTCATGAGGCTATCCTCATGTTCCATAGAGAGCGTGCCGTCGTACCCGCACATCCGGAGGGTGCTGACAAAGTCGCACCAGAAATCATGGGAATGTCCATAGCCCACGGTGCGGAAGATCCAGGCCCGGTTTTTCTCGTCGCCATAGTGTTTGGTATCGAGATAGCCATTCACATTGGCATTGACCGGATAGAGGCCGGTGTCCTTGGCGTGGACATGATGGATGGCGCCTTCGAGAGCCCGCACCGAAAGGACAGGATCAATGCCCTGCCAAAAAAAGTGGCTGGGATCGAGGTTGGCACCAATCGTCGGCCCACAAGCCTTGCGCATCCGAAGCATGGTCTCGGGATTGTACACCAGGAATCCCGGATGGGGCTCGAAAGCAATCTTCACGTAGCGTTCCTTGGCGAAGGCGGCCTGCTTTTTCCAATAGGGAATGGCGACCTTGTTCCACTGCCAGTCAAGGATCGAGAGAAAGTCCGGCGGCCACGGGCACGTTACCCAGTTGGGAAACTTGGCGCCCGGGTGGTCACCGGGACATCCAGAGAAGGTGGTGACCACCGGAACACCCAGAGTGCCAGCCAGTCGGACCGTATCTTGAAACACCTTGTGATGCGCGGAGGCGATCTTCTTGTTAGGATGAAGTGGATTGCCGTGGCAGGAGAGCGAACTGATCTCCAGCCCGCTGCCGGTCATGATATCGCGGAAGCGATCCAATTTGCTTTTGTTGGCCAGTAATTCGCCCGGCTTACAATGGGCATTTCCGGGATAGGCCCCGGTGCCGAGTTCGACAGTATCGCACCCCAAGCCAGCGATATGCTCAAGAGCCTTGGGCAGGGAAACGGAACTGAGGATTGCGGAAAAAACGCCAACTTTCATTCAATCAGGAACGGGATGATGAAACGACTTATGGCACGTTCCTCCCCGGGAGTCCACCCCGGATTTTTAAGAATTTTTCTCATGACAACACGATGCCAACCGGGCAATGGTCGCTCCCGGTGACATCCGGCCAGATAAAGGCCTCCTGCAACCCGGCTCGCAGGGTCGGCGAAATGCAAAAATAGTCGATCCTCCATCCAATATTCCGGGCCCGAGCGCCGCTTTGGTACGACCACCATGTGTAGTGACCACCCCCGGGCTCAAACTCCCGAAAGGTGTCGATGAAACCCGCGGCCAGACAGGCATCAAAGTCGGCCCGTTCCTCCGCAGTGAACCCGGCATTGCCCACATTTCCCTGGGGACGGGCCAGATCGATTTCCTGATGAGCCACATTGAGGTCCCCGCAAAACACCACCGGCTTCGTCTTTTCCAGGTCCTTGAGAAAGGCGAGAAAATCCGGTCCCCAGAATCCGACGCGGTAAGGCAGCCGGGCCAGATCCCGCTTCGAGTTGGGCACATAGACGTTGACGAGGAAGAAGCCCTCATACTCGGCCGTGATGACACGTCCCTCTTGATCGTGTTCCTCCCGACCGATGCCTCGGCGCACGTCGAGAGGTTCGGTGCGGGTCAGAATGGCCGTGCCGGAATAACCGGGACGCTCGGCGGAATTCCAAAGAACCGAATACCCGGAAAACTCCGCATCGACCTGTTCCTCGCGAGCCTTGATTTCCTGCAGACACACGATCTCGGCATCGGCGTCAGTAAGAAATTTCTGAAAGCCTTTGCCGAGAACCGATCGGATTCCATTCACATTCCAAGAGACAATTTTCATTGGACAAATTCAAAGTCGGCCCGCACCGCATGGTGATCGGACGCGAGGGTCGGAATCACCCGGCAGCCTGCCGAACGGAAGGCCGGGTTATGAAACAGATGGTCCAACACAAAGGGCTCACGTCTCCATGTCACCTCGGAATTCTGACAGGTGGAAAATCCCGCGTCGCCAAACTGGGCGACCAGAGATTCCCCGGGCGCAGAATTAAAGTCCCCTCCCATTAAGAGAGGCCCCGAGGTTTCGCGCAACACCTGCTCCACCCGATCCCGCTGGCCCCGATGGGCATCACTGCTGGCGGCAGCCAACATGAAATAGGCCTGCAAATGGGTGTTAAAAAGCGTCACCGCGTGCTCCGCAATCACAGTTTCCGCCCCGATCAACAACCGATGGGAGGGTTTGCGGGTCACCCCTTGAAAGTCGAAGGAAAGCTCCGCAGGCGCAAGATCCACCCGGCGAAAGGCGCGCAAGGGCGTCCGGCTAAAGATCGCCAGGCCGAGTCCGAAGGGAATTTCGTCCGGGTTGGGATGGGGATAGGCAAAGACGGAATCGTAATCGGACAACCGCTCCTTCAGCCAGGCGTAATGCGGCGGGGGTTCCACCTGCCGACCCCCCTCATGCCTACGCTCCACCTCCTGAAGGAAAATCACGTCCGCATCCTGTTCCCGTAAAAACTCCCACGTCGCCTCCAGGTTTACATCCGTCTCCCCGGGATCCTCTTCGTCCCAGGGTTGCCCATTCTGCATGTTAAAAGTTAGTGCACTGAACATTGTTTCCGTATCGCCTGGGTCTTGCCATTGAGGCGCTTCAGTTTGTATAACCTCCGTCCTCACGCAAGAAAAACACATCATGCCCACTCTCGTATTACTCCGCCATGGCGAAAGCACCTGGAACAAAGAAAACCGTTTCACCGGATGGACCGACGTGGATCTGACCGACAAAGGCCGCGCCGAAGCTCGCTCTGCCGGGCAGCTTCTCAAAGCCGAAGGATTTCAATTTGACGTCGCCCACGTCTCCGTCCTGCGCCGGGCCTTGAATACCCTTTGGCTCGCCCTGGAGGAAATGGATGCCCTCTGGATTCCCATGGAAAAATCCTGGCTCCTCAACGAGCGGCACTATGGAGCCCTGCAAGGTCTCAACAAGGCGGAGACGGCCGCGAAATACGGCGACGAACAGGTCCTCATCTGGAGACGCAGCTACGACACTCCCCCTCCCGCTTTGGAGAAATCCGACGAGCGTTGGCCGGGTCATGACCCGCGTTATGCCGCCCTCCCGGAGGAAGTCCTCCCGCTCACCGAGTGCCTCAAGGACACCGTCGATCGCTTTTTGCCGCTCTGGCACGAAACAATCGCCCCCCAGGTCGCCTCAGGCAAGCGAGTCATCATCGCAGCCCATGGCAACAGCCTGCGCGCCCTCGTGATGTATCTCGACGGCGTCTCAGAGGAAGACATCGTCAACCTCAATATCCCAACCGGCGTGCCCCTCGTCTATGAACTCGACGCCGAGCTGAAGCCGATCAGCCATCGCTACCTGGGCGATCAGAGTGCCATCGAAGCCGCCATGGCGGCGGTGGCCAGTCAGGGCAAGGCAAAAAACTGAAAGAGGAAGGATCAGGCCAACAGCGGCTTGAATCCGGCTTTAAGAAAATGTTCGTCGTGAGTCAGTGCTTCCACGATTCGCAACTCGCGCATCAGCAGGAAGCTGGTGACGTCTGTGAACGAGTAGCCCTGGTCGCGATGCTTCAGAAAATACTCGCCGGCGTCTTGAAATCGGGAAGTGCCAACCATCGTCACGGTGAGCGCCACGGACGCTTTGATCCTTTCGAAGAAGGCGGGAAGCGCGGTTGTCGCACCGCGGACCAGCAGCAATGTCGCCGTTTCGTCCACAATGTAGTCGCTGGTATAGAGCAGGGTTTTCTTTTGTCGAAACCGTCGCATGAGGGATTTGGCTCTTTCGTGCCAGGCGTCGCGCGTATCAAACAGGCTGTACCAGCCCATGGTATCGACGAAGACTGACCTCATCTCAGCTCCCATAAATCAACGCATCGGCGCTCTCGGTGCTCAGCCCCCCCCCCAGATCTTCCGCCTCATCGAAGACGGCGTAGATCGGATCGTCTGGAGTGACCCCGCCCGATCTTGCTGCGGGATGCACCTCGCCCACCGCCCGGTTGCGATACGTAAGGCGAAAACTCTCGCCCTGTTCAAGCCGCTCAACCAGACGCTTGGCATTGCGCCGGATCTCTAACATCGTGATCGTTTCCATGCGATGAAAGTGACACTTCAAGTTCAACTTGTCAATTCCCCCCGGTGAAAACCCGCGCGATAGCGCAGCCTAAAACGGGCCACAAAATGTTTCGCCGGG
Organism: uncultured Spartobacteria bacterium; assembly: GCA_937890535.1. GTDB lineage: Bacteria > Verrucomicrobiota > Verrucomicrobiia > Chthoniobacterales > Terrimicrobiaceae > CAMASH01. Next base: position 7,023 of record CALBXK010000146.1, on the reverse strand, counting down.
AGGCAAACAGAAAGGATTCACGACATGCCAGACAAGCATAGCGGCGGGAAGTTAGAATCATGCTCGCCATCCGAATCGAGACCGAGAAGCGCCTCGACCGTTTGGCCAAGAAGACCGGGCATCAGGCCCAACACGACCTCCTCGCCTCCCTCGACGAACGGGATGACGGCACAATCAATCAAACTCTGAGGACATTCCGGAAGGTGCCCCCTGGATGTTTTCGAACTGGCAGTGGGAACACGAGCACGACAAACGGTGTTGAGGAGAAAAGTCAGACGCCTTCCCGGTCGGAACGCAAAGGACGCAGAGGTTCGCAAAGGACGGGAAACCAAATCTTTTTTGCTTCCTCTGCAAACATTGCCACCTTCGCCGTCTTTGCGTTCCCATTTGGACACAAGCTGGAAGCTTACGCTACGCCTCAATTCCCAAAGCACTCATCGCGGCACCAACGAGATACAACGAGCCGGTGACAAGGCATGGGCCATCGGTCGCCGCCAGGGCCGACTCCACCGAGTCAAAGGTCCGATACAGACCGGGACAACATGCTCCCAGAGTCTCAGGATCGAGACCCCGTTCCTCCCGGATGGGAACGAAGAAAAACTCCGCCGCCAAGGGTGCGAGTTCCCGCATCATCCCCGCGTAATCTTTATCCGCCAGCGCCCCAAAGATCACCACCGTCCGACGTTCGCCATAGGCCTCCCGCCAGTTTCGCACCAGCTGGGCGATGGCGTGAGGATTATGAGCCCCATCGAGGACAATCCCGCCTGGCAAGGCCTGGAACCGACCCGGCCATTGCACCTCGCGAAGCCCTTGTGCGATCACTGCGGCGTCCGGCGCCAGGCCAGCCACCTCCAGGGCCCGGATAGCCAGAGCGGCATTGCTTCTCTGATGCGCCCCCCGCAACGCCACCTCAACGGAACAGACGCTTGAATCCACCACCTGCAGGCTGCAGCCCAACTCCTTGGCTCGCGCCAGAATAACCGCCGCAACCTCTGGTTCCTGCCGGGCACTCACCACCGGCGCACCCGCCTTGAGGATTCCCGCCTTCTCAGCGGCAACTTCTGCCAGCGTCTCCCCCAGCCATTCGGTGTGATCTGCAGCAACGGGAGTGAGGATCGCAACCAGTGGATGGATCGCATTCGTCGCATCCAAACGTCCGCCCATGCCGGTTTCCAAGACGATGACTCCGCAGTCCCGGCGGGCAAAATGCCAAAGCGCCAACGCGGTCGTGATCTCGAAATAGGTGGGCGCGTGATCCCAATCGGCAGAAACTGTCCGAATCTCAGACAGCCCCGCCGCCACATCGTCAGCCGGAATTTTTTTTCCGTCCACCCGGATGCGTTCGCAAAAATCCACCAAATGCGGCGAAGTGTAGAGGCCCGTGCGGTGCCCCGCGGCGCGCAAAATCGCATCAAGCATGGCGCAGACCGATCCCTTCCCATTGGTTCCCGCGGCGTGCAGGATCGCCCGACCCTCCTGCGGGTTGCCCAATCCAGCGAGCAGCCGGCGGATGTTCTCCAAGCCCAGTTTGACACCAAAGGGCCGCGTGGCATCAAGCCAAGCCAACGCTTCGTCGAAATTCACTTTTTATCCGGAGCGAGATAATCCAAAAGCTGGCCGACGGTGTCCCGCAGATCACGGCGAGGAGTGACGATGTCGATCAAGCCATGTTTTTCGAGAAATTCGGCGGTCTGAAATCCCGGCGGGAGATCCTGATGAGTCGTCTCCTTGATGACGCGCGGTCCGGCAAAGCCGATCATGCTCTTGGGTTCCGCAATGATGACATCGCCGAGCGAGGCATAGCTGGCCATCACTCCCGCTGTGGTGGGATTGGTCAACACCGTGACATAGGGCATCCCCGCAGCGGCATGAAGAGCCAGGGCCCCACTCGTCTTCGCCATCTGCATGAGACTCAACATGCCTTCATACATGCGGGCTCCACCCGAGGCGCAAACGATGATGACCGGCATCTTCTTTTTGGTGGAGAGTTCGATAATGCGGGTGATCTTTTCCCCCACCACCGAACCCATCGTGGCCGCCAGAAACCGAAAATCCATTACAGCGATGCCAACGGGATGTCGGTGAATCCTAGCCGGGCCAGTGACGACGGCATCCTTCAGACCGGTCTTGGCTTGATAACTTTTGAGACGTTCTGGGTAAGCCGAGACCCCGGTGAACTTGAGGGTGTCCACCGACGTGAGATCGGCATCGATCTCTTGGAAGGAATCGGCGTCCACCAGACTGGCGATGCGATCAGCCCCGCCCATGGTAAAGTGATGACCACATTTAGAACAGACATGCAGATTCTCCGCCAGAGCCAGATTGTGAATGACGTCGGCGCAGGACGGACATTTTGTCCAGAGACCTTCAGGCATCTCCCGGGTCTTGTGACGGTTCGCTTTGAAGTTGGGTTGTTTAAAGAAGGCCATAGCGTCAGATTTTTGTCAGGAGGTGATATCAACCGCGTGCCACGGTCAGGGCGCAAACCGACTCGGCGCCCGATTGGGTCAGAACGCGGGCGCATTCATCAAGAGTGGATCCGGTGGTGAGCACGTCATCCACGAGAAGAAGGTGTTTTCCTTGCACATCGACATTCTGCCGTAAGGAGAAGGCATCCCGCAAGTTTTGCATTCGCTGGTGACGATCAAAATGCGTTTGGGTGACGGTGTAGCGGGTGCGACGGAGGGCGTCGAAAAACGGCGTTTCCTTCCCGCGGGTAAGTTCCCGAGCCAGGATTTCTGCCTGATTGAAGCCGCGTTCCCGCTGCCGCAAAGGATGGAGGGGCACCGGAACGATTCCGTGAAAATTTCGTCCCGCCAGACGGTCATCGTCCAATCCCAGCCTGATCATCTCCCCCAGGGGATCGGCCAACCAAAGCTCGCCGCCGTACTTCAGGCGATGCACCAGGGCCCGCACGTATCCGCGACTCGGCAGGACCGCCACGGCACACTGAAAATAAAAGGCACGACCATGGCAGTTTTCACACTCAAATTTTTCCAACGCCCCAAAATACGGCCGTGAGCAGGTCCCGCACCGAGGGTCCCGAATGGGCGGAACCGCCATCCGACACGAGCGGCAGAGCCATCCAGAATCGAGCGCCGCCCCACATCCCGCGCAGTGGCGAGGAAAAAACAGATCCCAAAGCGTCTCAAGGACTGCGGTCGCGATCCGGGGAGGAGACATAGTGGATATACAACCAGATCGCCCCGGCGGTGAGCAAGAGCGCACCCAGGGCGACCAACCCGGTCGGCACGGCACCACTGACGACATTGGGCCCCACCCAGGGCAGGAACGCTTCCGGCGGTTTGACCCGAAACTTTGCCACCCATTGCATCCCCTGCTGGCCAAAGATCCAACCGGCATGAATCCCGATCGGCAGCCAGAGGGAATGGGTCCGCAGGGCCGCCAGGGCCAGAATCATCCCCGCCACGAACAACGAGAGAATCCCGAAGGCCATCACAGCCGGCGAAGGCCAGGCTTCCGTAATGCGAGTGATTTGGATAAACCCCGCATCCCAATGGACCAAGGAACCGTCAGCCCGCCGGGACGGTTTCAAGAAATGCACCAAAGCAAAAATCAGCGAGGTCCCCACCGCCGCCGGCCAGCGCCCAAACGAACGGGCAGAAAGCCCCAGGATGACTCCGCGAAACAAAAATTCCTCGATGCAGGCAACCACAATCGCCGTGCCGGCAATCCGAAAAATCTTCCCCACCAGCAGCTCGGAATGAAGCTTGTAAACATCGAAGAGGACGTATCCAACCCCCATCAACACCACCGGCACAAGAGCAATCGCAAACCCCGAGAACACATCCCGCGCCGGGTGAAGATTCCGGCGCAATCCAAACTCCGCCACGCTGCGAATGCGGAGCCAAAGCAACATCGGCACCAGAAGAACGATGGCCGTCACCTGAGTGACCCGGCTGAAATAACGGTAAAAGGGATGATCCAGCACCCCATGCAACAGCCAATAAAACGGCGGCGCCAGCAAGGCCGCCGCAACAATAACAACAATCAAATAACTGAGAATTTTCGCAAGTGGGATCAAAACAAGTCGATCATTCGCTGAAAAGCAAAGCGCTGGCCAGTCTCAATCGATCCTCCCACGTGCCCAGCGCCAAATTCGAACATCCGTTCAGTGTACCGCACCCATCCAGCCGTCGCCGCAAGGGCCTCCGCCGGCATCGCCACCAAAGGTGAAGAATTGTCTGGAGCCTTGCTGAAACTACTTCCCGAAGATACTGTCTTCGCATGAACTACGAACACCTGATCACAGTTGAGCCAGGCAAACGCAGCGGCAAGCCGTGTATTCGGGGAATGCGGATTACCGTTTATGACGTATTGGAGTATCTCGCCTCCGGCATGACCGAGGACGAAATTCTCACCGATTTCTCAGAGCTGACCCGTGAGGACATCAAGGCGTGTCTGGCGTTTGCCGCTGACCGTGAACGCAAGCTCTTCAACGCCGCCGCGTGAAGCTCCTGCTTGATGAAAATCTTTCCGATCGAGTCGTTCCGAAAATTCTCGACCTCTATCCCGACTCGACGCACGTCAAGTCCCACCGCCTCACTCATACCGACGATGCTCTCATCTGGTCTTTCGCTCAACAGCACGGATACACCATCGTCTCCAAGGACGCTGACTTTCATCAGCGCAGCTTGGTCTTCGGACATCCTCCCAAATTCGTGTTCCTGCGCGTCGGCAACAGCCCGACCAGCCACATAGCCCAACTTCTACGCTCAAACTATATCCTGCTATCGGCATTCAATTCCGACCCGAATACCAGTATCTTGGTTGTCCCGTAGGATGAAGGGGTCAAACGACGGAATCCGCTGGCTATAAACTGCATTCGGCAATCTCGTCTGAGTGGATTCCAACCTTCAACTTTTGAGGTCTGTTGGACACCCTCTCAGTGTACCGCACCCATCCAGCCGTCGCCGCAAGGGCCTCCGCCCTCATAGACACCCACCGAAGGAACAACTTCCTGCCGCATCGGAACGACCGGGTGATAGAACTTTGCCAGCTTCTCGGTCGTTTGATTCACATAATGGCCGATGAACGTGCGACGAGCGCGATCCGTGGTGCGATTGGGGCCGGAACCGTGAATGAGATTGCCACCAAAAAACATCGTCTGCCCTCGACGGACCGGCACGGGAATCGGTTTGGTTTCCCGAGGAAATTTGCTGATATGGCTGTCTCCATAGTTCATCCAATTCCCCGCCTTGTCGCCTTCCGGACAACAGATATCGCCCTTGTGGGATCCCGGAACGACATACAAACACCCGCTCTCAATCGTGGCATCATCAATCGCCGTCCACGCCGCAATGCAAGTCGCAGGCATGGCCACGAGGTAGAAATTATCCTGGTGCATCCCCTGCCCCCGCGCTCCCGGCGGCTTGTAATAGTACATCGTTTGCACCCCAAGAGCAGGCTGACCCAACAGCACCTCCAGAGTGTTTCCCACCTTGGGGTTGGTGAACCATTCCATCGCCCTCTGGCTGTACCGATGCGGGTGCATGGCTCGAACCTGACGCTGCGAGGCATCGATCTCCTCATAGCCACTTCCGCCATCGAATACCTCACCTCCCATCATTTTATATTCTTCAAAAAAAACTTCAATTTCCTGCAACTCAGATTCAGAAAAAAGATCGTCGGCCACGCAATAGCCATCCTTTTCAAATTGCTCTCCAAGAGCTTCCAATGCGTCATTTTTAGTGGTTATCGTGTTCATCGTGTACTTATATATGATGGTCTAAACTATAGGTTATTGTGAAAAAATGAGAATAGCCTGATTTGCTATAAACCTATGTTATTTTGCTAGAGTGAAACGCAGCCTTCCAAAAAAAGAGACGACACATCCCGATGTGATTGTGGTGACCTCCGATGAATTTCGCGTCGGTGCAAGATATGACAATTGGCGATCCCGGGGCACTCAGGACTGGCTCTTAATTCTCACCGTGGCTGGGGCCGGACGCGTGGGCAGCGGCGATACGGAAATCCTGTCCACTCCCGGCATGGTCTCCCTCTATCAGCCGAACACACCCCAGCGCTATTATACCGATCCCGCAGCCAGGCATTGGCATTTACTCTGGAGCCACTTTCATCCCCGACCGCACTGGGGACTCTGGCTGAACTGGCCCGAGCCCACCCGGGGCCTGAAGGTCATTTCGCTGCACGATCAGGTTGTGTTTCGCCATGTCCGGGCTGCCTTGGCTGACGCCACCCGTTTTTCCCGCCTCCAACTGCCGGGCACCACGGATCTGGCCGTCAACGCCCTGGAGCGGGCCCTGCTTTGGATTCACTCCGTCAATAACCAGGCGACCCTGGACGAACGCGTGCGCCACGCCGTTGACCTTCTGGAGGAGGGGCTGAAGGAACCCTTTTCACTCGCCCGTTTGGCTAGCGCCTGTGGACTGTCCGTCTCCCGGCTGGCCCATTTGTTTCGAGAGCAAATCGGCCTGCCGCCCCTGCAATATCTGGAGGAACTTCGCCTCCAGCGCGCCGCCCAACTTTTACGATCGACCGGATTGAGAATCAGCGAGATTGCGGAGGAGGTCGGCTACGAGGAGGCGTTTTATTTTTCCAGCCGCTTCCGGAAGAAATTCGGACAACCTCCGTCTCACTACCGCCAAAAGAAATAATTTATCGAGAAGCTCAATTCTCCGCTTCATAATATCCGCCATGAACACCGCCGCACTCCATGCCGCTGACAAGGCCCATGTCTGGCACCCTTTCACCCAGATGAAGGATTGGTGCGCCGCCGATCATGAACCCCTCGTACTGGTGGAAGGTGAAGGCGCCGTGCTGCGCGACAGCGAGGGCCGCGAATACATCGACGGAAATTCGTCCATCTGGACCAATATCCACGGACACCGTCACCCCGCCATCACTGCGGCCGTCAGATCGCAACTCGACAAGGTGGCCCATGTCTCGTTTCTCGGAACGACCAACGTTCCTGCCATCGAACTGGCGGCACAACTTATCGGACTTTTTCCACCCGACACCCTCTCCCGCGTCTTCTATTCT
>CALBXK010000145.1 GCA_937890535.1 uncultured Spartobacteria bacterium | reverse complement strand
CTCCCGGCGATACATCGTGTTGCCCTCTTTTACGAAGCGCTATCGCGCGGGTATTCAGCGTTCAGTGTTCAGCAATCCGCTTTTCGCTTTCGGCCTTGCTCCCCATCCCTCCGTGCTTGGCACGGCACTCGAGCGCTCGCGCCCTATTTCAGCCTTTCAGTTTTTCAGTTTTTCAGTTTTTCAGTTTTTTCCCCCCTCTCCCTCCGCTCCTGGAAAAAGGCTTTCAGGATCTCCCCACACTCCCCGGCGTGGACTCCGGAGGTAATCTCGCAGCGATGGTTCAGTTCCGGCATTTGGAGAATATTAAGCAGCCCTCCCGCCGCACCTCCCTTGGCGTCTCCACACCCAAAGATCACCCGGCGAAGGCGGGCATGGACAAGTGCTCCCGCACACATGGGACAGGGTTCCTTGGTCACATAGAGATCACAGTTCGTCAGCCGCCAGTCCTCGACCTCACTCTCCGCCTGGGTGATGGCCAACATCTCGGCATGAGCTGTGGCATCTTTCAAGGTCTCCACCTGGTTCCAGGCCCGAGCAATAATTTCCCCTTCGCGGACAATCACCGCTCCCACCGGAACCTCTCCGGCCCGGAACGCTTTGCGGGCAAGACGCAGTGCCTCTCCCATAAAAAATTGATCACTGGCAAAATCCATCACAAAAAAAACCAAACCCATTCGTCAAGACGCTGAATCCCGCTCATTTTCCTTCCCCGATAAAAGATCCCGAAACTCCGCTTCGTCGATAATTATTACGCCAAACTTCCGCGCTTTGTCGAGCTTGCTGCCTGCTTCCTCACCCGCCAGCACGTAGCTGGTTTTCTTGCTCACGCTGCCCGAGACGGTGCCTCCGGCTTGGCGAATCCGTTCTGCTACCTCATCACGCGAAACACTCAGCGATCCCGTCAAGACCCAGATCGTCCCTTGAAGCGGCCCCTCCCCCGAAGGGGTGTGTTCATCCCGCTCCCCGAAATTCAGGCCAGCCTGTCGAAGTTTTTCCAACAATTCACCCACCTGGGGATTTTCGAACCACAAGCGAATACTCCGTGCCATGACTTCGCCCACATCCTCAGTCGCCTGCAAGTCCTCCTCAGAAGCCGCACCCAACGCATCCAGGGTGCCAAATCTTTCCGCAAGTTTACGGGCGGCGGTGACTCCAACATGCAGAATGCCCAGACCGAAGAGGAGCCGCCAAAGCGGCCGTTCCCGGCTGGCTTCAATACCGGCCAGCAGGTTGGTCGCACTTTTTTCCCCCATTCGCTCCAAGTCCAAAAGGCGATCCTTGTTCAAACTGTAAATCGTCGCGAGATCCGACACCAATCCCGCATCAACCAACTGGCCGACCATGCTCTCGCCCAGTCCTTCGATATCCATGGCCCCGCGGCTGGCAAAATGTTCCAGCCTCCGTCGCCATTGCGCCTGACAGGAGGGATTGGGACAACGGACAGCCACCTGTCCCTCCTCCCGCAACACCGGACCGTCACAGGACGGACACCGACCCGGCATGGCAAAAACCTTTTCATGCCCATCGCGGCGATCTTTGAGCACCTCAACCACGGCGGGAATCACTTCGCCCGCCTTCTCGATGACCACATGATCGCCGATTCGGATGTCCTTGCGTTGAATCTCCTCCTCGTTGTGTAGAGTGGCGCGGCTCACCGTGCTGCCGCTCACCAGGACCGGCTCAAGTTCCGCCACCGGAGTGAGCACGCCAGTGCGGCCGACCTGCACCGTGATCTCTCGCAAGCGGGTGACGGCCCGCTCGGGTTCATATTTGTAAGCCATGGCCCAACGCGGAGCCTTGGAGGTAGAGCCCAACCGGTCCCGCTGGGCCAGCACGTCCGCCTTGAGCACGGCGCCGTCCGTCTCGTAGGGAAAATCATGACGAATCCTCCCCAGATCATGAATGGCTTCGAGGGCCTGTTCGACGGTTTCCGCCGTCCATACTTTATCCGGGCCCGGCAAGCCGAAGGATCGCAGAAGTTCCAAAAATTCCTGTTGGGTCCTGACCTCGCTCCCCTCAAAGGCACCGAATCCGTAAAACAGGGCTTTCAAGCCCCGCTTCGCCACCAATCGGGAATCAAGCTGCTTGAGCGATCCCGCTGCGGCGTTCCGGGGGTTGGCAAAGGCGGGAAGCCCCGCCTCATCCCGTTCCTCATTGATCTCGGCAAATCTTTTCTTGGGGAGATACACCTCGCCGCGAATCTCCATTCGACCCGCAAATCCCCCGCTGATCCGGGTCGGCAGGGCCTGGATGGTTTTGATGTTTTCGGTGACATTATCACCGCGGGATCCATCGCCCCGGGTGGCGGCGCGAACAAGCCGTCCGTCCTCATAGAGCAAGGAAATGGCAACGCCATCGATCTTCGGTTCCACAGTGAGAGGGATCTTTTCTCCAGGCAGCAATTTCTGCATCCGCCGCACGAAATCCGCCACCTCATCCTCCGAATAGGTGTTGTCGAGGCTCTGCATCGGAACGAGATGGGACACGGTCTCGAAGGCCTCCAATGGGCCACCCCCCACCCGCTGGGAGGGCGAATCCGGCGTGACGAGTTCCGGATGGAGCGCTTCCAGATCCCGCAATTTACGCAGGAGGGCATCAAATTCCTGATCCGTGATTTCGGGCGTCGCCTGCTCATAATAGAGGCGGTTGTGGTGCCCGATCTCGCGGCGCAGTTCAGGGATCCGTTGCTCGGGTGTTAAACATGCCATAAATAAATAAAAATCCACTGGCCCCCGCCAGAGCGCCTAGGACGTCCGCCAACCAATCGAAAATGTCCGCTCCCGCACGGCCCCGTGTAAAGAGTTGGTGAATCTCATCGAAAGCGCCAATCGCCGCTAGCGTAGTCACCGCAATCAGAACCACGAAGCCAACCCTCCACCCCAAGGCCTGTCGCAAGAACCAGGCCAGCAGGAATCCTCCGGCCATAAAATATCCAAAGTGCCCGACTTTATCTATATGAGGTATCTGCGGAAGCGGCACCTCTTCTCCGGGCAGGGAGGACAGGATCCAGAGGCCAGCGAACCAGATGAGAAACAGCACCCCCGGCACCCCCACAACCTCAATCTTCTTCTTCATCGGTGGCAAAACTTACCCCACAGGAACCTTCCGGACCACGAGATGCCTCCCTCGGAGGATCGCGATCGCAAACTCCGACTGGCGGCGACAGGTTCTGCCGCAAGTCGAAAATATCCCGCAGGAAGCATTCCGCCTACCCGACTTCTTTCTCCAGTCGCTCGCTCAACCACTGCTTGATCATGCTCTGGTAATTCAAATACCGCGAGCGGGCCATCCTCTTGATGCGGGCGAGCATCCGGGGATCAAATCGGAGCGTAATCGTCACAGAATCCCGGGCATCGGTCTTGAGCATCGACCCATTCATCAATCGCGATTCCAAGGAATTCACTTTCCAGAACTCCCCCTCTTCCGTCTCGCTGGCAAATCGCGGCACATCACTCCATTTCGTCAGAACATTCATGGTTTAATTGATCAAATCTGCGGTTTTACGTTCAAAAAATGCATTCTCAGCCTCGGTCATCGGTCGGGCCAAAATTACCCGATATCGTTTCCCATCCGTCCAAAACACGGTGAATATCCCACGGCCCGAGATGGATTTTCCCAAAATAAAATACCGGGCTTCATTGGCTGGAACATCATCAGTATCCGGGAGAAGCCGGATGCTGAAGGGATCTTCAAAGGTCTCTTCCACCTCCTTCGCCGTCACGCCGGAGAGATTCTCAAGTTCGTTGATCCAATCGAATTCCATCAGATTTTCTCCATGGGACTCCCTGCACCGGTAGTCGGTTGAATGAGCTCGATCTCATAGCCCTCCGGAGCGTCGACAAACGCAATCGCTGAACCTCCGGAACTCCGATGGGGTCCATCACTGAGCGGATATCCCAGCGCAGCGGAATGGATGGCGAAAGCGTCCAAATCCTCAACCTCAAACGCCAGATGGGTCAGGTCGGGCCCCACCTGCACGGGACCACTCTCGTCAAATTTACAAATTTCGATCAATTCCTCACTCCCTGAAGCCTTGAAAAAGACCAGTTGGGAACCCCTTCCGCTAGTGTGACGCTTCACTTCTTCCAGCCCCAACACGTCCTTGTAAAAGCTCACAGTCTTTTCCAGATCGGTCACCCGATACCGGGTATGGAGTAGCTTTCTGACCATATCCCCACATTGTAATCACAAGATTTACCAGTTGTCGAAACCTATTTTTCCCCCCACCGAGCCCCCTCCGCTCCGGATTTTTTTTTACATCCTCCGGCGGCCCGTGTTGTCTTGGGGACTCAATGGCCTCACCATCCCTGCGCTCGCACGCCCTTTTCCAAGCCGCCCAAAAATTCATTCCCGGCGGCGTCAATTCGCCCGTCCGGGCCTTCCGAGGCGTGGGGGGAGAGCCATTTTTTGTCACCTCGGCCCTGGGAGCACGGATCACAACGGCGGACGGAGCCGAACTCATCGACTACGTCGGCACCTGGGGCCCGGCTATTCTCGGTCATGCCCCGGGTTCGGTCATTGCGGCCGTCTGCGCCACCGCTGCCAACGGGCTGAGTTTCGGAATCCCCAACCCGTTGGAGGTGGAAATGGCGGAGACGATATGCGAACTGGTTCCGTCAGTAAAAAAAGTCCGGATGGTGAACAGCGGCACCGAAGCCACCATGAGTTGCGTCCGGCTGGCCAGGGGATTTACCGGCCGGGAGAAAATTGTAAAATTTGAAGGTTGTTACCATGGCC
>CALBXK010000144.1 GCA_937890535.1 uncultured Spartobacteria bacterium | reverse complement strand
AGCTTCAAACTCCGGGCCAACGCCCCGGAGGGCCGAAAGCGATTTCCTATCAGCCTCTCAAGCCTAGGGTATGGAAATCGCACAATATTAAGGGTCGAAAATATTTTGGCAAATAATCAGGCAAAATCGCCAGTCTTGAGTGAAAATCAACTGTCCGTGAGCATACCGGATCGTTGCGAGCGTTTGATATTGGTAACTTTTAAACCATGACACACCGAATCAAGAACCCTGTGGCACTCCACGATACCAAACTCACCCACACGTGGTTCATGGATCCCCGGCTCAACGGTTCGTGCTTCACCGCCTATCACTATCACCATATCGAATACTATCGCCGTTTTCTGGGAGAAATCTCATGGATTCATGCAAAAAGACGAAAGTCGGCCCGATCCCGCCGGCAGTCATTTCCTGTCCATCGTAGGGGGAACTCTCGTCATGGGCCACGAGGGAGGTGCAACGAGCACCATTCAATGGTATCTGAGCACAGCCGGTCACGGTCTGGTTCAAGACATCAGGCTCACCGGAATCAATTCTTCGCTGCGCATAGCCTCCAACTTTGAGGACATCTCCCATGTCTCCTGGCACTGGAAAGGCCGTAGCGGCTACCGAATCCAGCCGGACCGGCAGCGTCGTTACCGTCTCGCCTACCCCTGCTGCGTCAGCAGGGGTTTAAAGCCAACGGAATCAGCATTCGGGAGGTGTGGTTCGTCGGCCTTATTGTCCGGGGTGGAGCACGCTTTCGATTGCCCGGCGCATAAGTGTTTCACTATCGCCGGAACAGAACGAGTCGCGCGGTTCATAGCCGCCTTCCTCGAATGATCTCTCAAGGGTAATGTATCCGGGACCGCAGTCGCCATAAGAGGGAACTGCCACGATGGCGTCGGGCGCCAGTTTCTGCGCAAAGAGTTGATATTCGATGAAAGCCTCGCCCGGCGTGTGAAGAATGATGATCCCGGATCCGAGACAGAGGGCGGATAGAGGAATGGGGCGCCCGGCTTCATAACGGCGCTGATACGCGAGAATCAGGGCTGCCCGGCTTCGGGTTTTTGAAATGGCAAGCGGATCTCTAATCAGGGCCAGGAGGTCAGGCTTTTTTTGATCACTCCGCAGTGGCAAAAGAAGGGGAGCAACGCGCCATTCGACAGGAAATGAAGGACAGGTGACGGCATTCTTTCCGGCCTGGATCATCGCATCGTAAATCCGATTCGAAAAAAGTTCGCGGTAGTCGCCAGCCCCGTCGTTGTATTTGCCGGTCGTGATATTGCCCGCGCATTCCGTGAAATAAATGTGAGGGACGCCTTCCTCCGCCATAAGCCGATCCCGGGCCAGCCCCACAAATTCACAAGTCACGCTGCCGGTGCCGTCATGGCTGGTCGGGTGCACTGCATAATAATGCAGCGCTGCGACCTTGCGGTCATCTTTGTAGAAACTGATGGTTTTCAAGTGAGAATCAATCAATCCATCGGGCTCGGCTCGCAACACGGCATCGCGGCAGCGAGTCCAGCGTACGCCTTTCACCTTTCCGTCAGATCCCAGGAGGCGCCGGTTCGAGGCGATTTGGTGAACCGGTGCCCTGCCCGCCCGCACTCCGTTGATGAGCTCAGCATTGGGTGTGGCGTGGCGCAATGCGCTGCAGACATTCTCAAGGGCAGCGTCGGCCCAAGGCCGCCACATGATCACGTTCGGATATCCCTCTTGATCGAGAATATCCTGCGCATCGCGGTCCGGCCATGGCGCATCGTGGCAATGGGTGCAATGCACGGCCACGCGATCGGGTGACGTGCCGGCTGTCGCGGCAAGCCGTTCCCGCCAGAGGTCATACTCACCGTTACTCAACTCGGCCCAGTCGAGAGCGCAAAGCACGATGGGCAGTTCCCCTTCGGGAAGCAACACGATGCCATTTGCCGAGAGTGGATTGGCAACCCCGGTCGCGGAAGGATACCACCCCGCGCACAGGGGATGCCCGATCGGCGGGGTAATATCGGCGCGGAATGCTGCCAGTTGAAGTGCAGGATCACTCATGGCATCTAAGGAATGAGGTAATGGGCGGCTACCTTGCGAATCGCGGCGGCGGCCAAATGCATATACTCCTCAGTCATCCATTCCTTGACTTCGAGTCTGACGGCGGTCTTGAGGATGGCCTCCGCCTCGGGACAGGAAACTTTGTTATAGTCCATCGTGGTCAGTCCGCTCTCTCTCAGCGGCCAACGTCCGCCAAAGAAATTCGCCTCGGTGAAAACCTTGTATTGATAAACTGGCGTGGGGATATACCCGGCTCCGGCCTGCAGTCCCTCGGCCCGCAGGGCGGCAGCGAAATCGTTGCGGCCAACACGGAAACGATTGAGCTCCACGCGCATCATGGTGAACCAGTAGGAGCTGAAATCTTCCTGGTGGATTTTCTGGGGCAGGATGCCGGGAATGCCATCGAGAAGGGAACAGAGCAGATTGCCAAGGTGGTTGCGCGTTTTGGAAATTGCTTCCAACCGGTTCAACTGCACGGCTGCCACGGCGGCTTGCGGGGCGCTCATGCGGTAACACGGAGCAAGCGCTTCAGTGCTGTGAGAACCGGTTGTCCGGTCATAACCTTTGTCTCCAAAACGTTGGAGCAATGGACCGTAACGCGTGTTGTTTGTCGCCACGATGCCGCCGTCACCGCAGCCGACATGTTTGAAATCGTTAAGCGAGTAACACCCGATGTCACCGATGGTGCCGACCGGTCGGCCCCGCCAACGGGTTCCCCAGGCCTGCGCGCAGTCCTCAATAAGGATCAGCCCATGCTTCTTTGCGATGTGCCCCAAAGCTTCCATATCGCAGGGATTGCCAGTCAGGTGGACAGCAATGATCGCCTTCGTCTTTGGCGTGATGCGCGCCTCGACATCACGCGGATTGAGGTTGTAAGTGCGTCTGCCGAGATCGGCAAATACAGGTACTCCTTGCTGATAAAGAATGCCAATAACAGTCCCCATGTCCGTCACCGGAGAAGTAATTACTTCGTCGCCAGGAGCGATTCCTGCCGCGCAGAGGGCAATGTGGATCGCTGCCGTTCCGGACGAGCACGGCATCACGTATTCCAACGGATAGTGCATGCGGAAATTCTCAACGAGCGCCTTGACCGAGGCATGTTTCCAATAAAAGAGCGTCGGCTCTTCAAGCATGCTCCTGAGTGATTCCAGTTCGGAGCCGCCCCAGCGCTTTCGCGGCTTGGGAATCTGGTGGGTGGAAATGACGGGGGTTCCGCCTTCGTGGGCAAGCACTTCGTTTTGTGTAAGCATTGTCTGGTCTAGGTTGAAATTTTTCCCTGGCTTCGGTGAGGGGCTTTTTCGCGAAGACGGTTGGCCGACTCCAGAAGGCCGACAATTTCGAGTGTTTCCTCGATGGGAACCGGAGAGACGCCGGTCTGGAAGAACGGCAAAATAACCTCCAAGAGGCTGGCATAGTACGGCTTGGGATGCGCGTACACGTCGATGAAGCTGCTGGCCTTCTCGCGATGGATGACACCCCCGAAACGCCCGTTGCCTTTGCGATTGCCCCGAATTGTTCCAATTCTGCCGTCGTTCCAGACTGCTGTCAGGAAATCATGATCGGCATTGCTGGCAACCTGGATGCTGGCAACTCCGCCGCCTAATGTGGCGAGGAGCATTTCCGCTGCGTGAATGCCATACCAGAAGAAACCGGGCTGGGTCGGCTCGATGGCCATTGGCCCAAAAAAGTCGGCTCCGATAAGATCCCCATTGGATTGGTCGGCCAGCGCAACCTGCAGCCCTTCAGCAAAGCGCAGCGATGAGCAACTCATCAAGGGAACGCGCGCTTCCCGGGCCAGGCCTGCAATCGCGGCAGCGTCGGCGGAGCTTACCGCGAACGGTTTGTCAATGAACACCGGTTTGCCAAGATGCGCGATGCTTTCAAATTGCGCGCGATGGATGCGGCCGTCCACGGACTCAAGGAGAATGGCATCGGCGCCTTCCGCGGCCTTTTCCGGAGAGTCGAAAATTGTTACTCCGAATTGATCCCGAAGTTTTGCCGTGAAGCCGTCCACCCGATCGCGACTTAATGCGAAATCGGGACTCCCTCCAGGAAAGGCGGCAACAATTCTTCCGCCAGGCACATGATAAGGATCGTCCGGATTGTGGAGAAGCTTTGCGAAGGCCTCCACGTGAGAGGTGTCGAGTCCGAGGATGGCGATTTTGATTTTGTCGGGCATATTTCGATAGGGTTATGAAGGAAGGTTTCCAATGGGAACGAGGCGCGCGGCATTACGCCAATAGATGTTCTCGGAGACGCCGGGCGCGAGATTCAGGGATTGAATAAATTGATGTGCTCCTGTCCATAGTAGTCGCGGGCAAATAGCAGGCCGACGGCGTCCCGGCCATGCCAGAAGACATGCTGGTGTGAATCAATGATTTTCATTACGCGTCTGAAATGTCCGGCGAGTTGCGCCAACCCGAAGCTCGCTCAATCTGACCCGTCTCTTTGCGTGCTTCTTGGGACCAATCGGTGCGTGGGTCCAAGGGCTTATTCACGATCAAAAAAGGATGGCGCGGTATCGCCTCCGAGTTCGGCCCATGGATCGGACGGATTTTTGATCCGAATCCGGCTCACATGACCGTCGGTCCATGCGATGTTGACACCGCCGCCGTGGCGGGCGTGAGGGATGAATGGACCGCCCTTGGCATCACTCAAGAGATAGCTGCCCCGTGGCTCACCGTGGGCACCCGCGTTCGGCCGGTACGAATCCGCCAGCAGAATAGTTTCGGCAAGCTTGGCGATCTGGGAAAGTTTGGCAGGCTCCAGACTTCCGCCATAACGAAAGCTGCTTCCAAGGTGCAGATAGTTGTAGCCGTAGTGAATATTGTCTTCATTCACCAGCTTCACATCAGAACCTTTCAGGGAGAGGCATATCTGAACACCGTTATCCAAGGGTATGTATCCTTGGTCGGCAAAAATTCGGGGCCAATGTCCGCGAGCGGGGATGTTGTAGTTCGGATCGTAGTAGGTCACAAAGGAGCCGTTATTGTCGGCGGCGTAGAGAAGGTGCGTGGCCGCCAGTTGTTTAAGATTTCCCATGCACTTGGCGTCATGGGATTTTTCGAGAACCCCTTTCATCGTGGGAAAAGCAAGAACGGCGAGAATTCCTAAGACGACAAAGACAATGAGTATCTCCAAAAGGGTAAAGGCGGCCTTGTGACGGGCGGCTGTCACTTGGCGATAGGGTCGGAATCTTTTCACGGAGTGTCTCACTTCGCACTAGCCGCCGATTGTTGAGAGGCCGTCCCTTGCCGGATGATCGCCGCGCTCCAGTCCTCGGGAAGGCGGAGCTCGGTGAAGGTTTTTCCGTCTTTGTTGACCAGTGGCGCTTTGAAGTCGGACATTTCCGCCCCGCTTTCGTTAAAGACATGCACCTCATGGGCGGAATCGTCGCCCCATCCGAAGAGTCCACTCACCTTCGTAATGATCCGCTCTTTGCCGATGATATAACCCTCGTTCAGTTCCATCGGCGTGATGGGAAACATGTAGCTGGCGAGAGTGGGGTGCGTGGGTTCCACGATGTCGCTGTACCAATTATAGACACAGCCGTAATCGAGGGCGGCGAGTGAGACAGCATAAGCGTCCTCCTCCGTGCGCTCGGTGAGATGATCCCCGAGGGCGACCGGGGAATAGAGGAGCGTGCTGGCGCAGTTGGATATTGTTCCCGTTTCCGTGAATCGCTGGATTTTCAGATTTGCGATGGTCCGGGTATGCGGGCTTCCATTGGCGTACAGATGTCCACGTTCGAGAATTTTGCGCGCCAGCGCGAGGCGGAAGGCCTGCGACAGAAGGGCCACGGAACTTTTCTTGTGCAGCAATCGCCCAGAATCCTGATCAATGTCGCCGCTCACTCCGTCCCATGGTTCGCCGTAGTGGTATTCGCTCCGGCAGTATTCCATCTCGTCCCAGAA
>CALBXK010000143.1 GCA_937890535.1 uncultured Spartobacteria bacterium | reverse complement strand
GGAAAGCACCCTCGCAGCCCTGCTCAAGCAATATCCCGGAATCCGGACGACAACCAAATTTGAGGAGGCCATCGCGGACCCAGAGGTGGATGTGATAGTTATCGCCACGACGGAGCATTTCCGGGTGCCCCTCGTGGAAGCTGCTGCAAAAGCGGGTAAACCGGTTCTCATGGAAAAGCCGTTGGCTAGCACACTGGAAGACGCATTGAAGATACAAGATATTGTCACCGAAAGCGGGATTGCATTTTGCGTGGCGCACAACCGTCGCTGCTCTCCTGCCATGGTGCAGGCCCACAAAATCTTTCGCAATCATATGGAGCGAGAAAATGCATGCCCGTGGCGCTACCGCCGCGAAGGCTGGGAACAAACGGCAAAAATCGTGCAAAAGGAAGGCCACCTGGCCGCGCTGTCGATCCGCATCAACGATGACTGGTGGAGTTGGAAACCCGTGCATCTGCAGGGAATCAATGCCGAAGTAGGCCTGTTGTTAAGCGAAATGACACATTTTGCGGACGTGGCTTGCTGGTTCCTCAAGGCGGAACCCGATGTCATCTGTGCGCAGGGTAGCGGCGTACTGAATCACGCGGTCAGCATCAAATTCAAAACCGGCGAGATTGCGAGCATAGTAATGGGATCAAACGGTACTTTTGGTTATCCCAAAGAACTCATGGAGGTAACAGGCAACGGAGGCATACTCGTCGTCGACCATATGCTGGAAGTTCGCACTGCTGGAATTGAAGGGGCGCCGAGGCGAAAAGTCTTTCCGATGCTTGACGACCGACATCCCGATGTCGGCGAGGAGGGAGGGGTTTCGGGATGGATACGAAAAAAGCAGGCCGCCTGTGAGGAAGCGAGCGAATACAGAGATGCCAGCAGGCAATTCACGGCGGAACCCGATAAAGGGCATGCGCATATCCTCAGGGCTTTTTTACAGGAAATTCGCGGTGAACGCGAACCGGTGAGCCCGATCCAACCAGCCATCACAGCAATGAAAATTTGCCTGGCGGCGATTCGTTCGATTCGCGAACAACGATTTGTCGCACTTTCTGAAATCGAATGAGATCACGAAGCTCGGCATTATTCCCTGGCGGCAAGGGAATGGGCACCGACGGCGATCTCATCGGGACGAAACATACGGCCAAATAATTGGGTTGCGCTCTTGTCGCGATAGGCTTGCTCCGGGTCAGGATATCCCTTCAACCGGGCTTGGACAAAGGGGTTTATACCCGGTCGGGACAGATGCAATGGGCGCGAATGCCGTCGCTGCTGTGGTCTAAGGCGATACTTCGAAAGCGTGGCTACTGGGGAATGGGAAGGAGGCAGCCATCGCCCCGATCCCGGGTGACATAGTGGTCGTCAGGCCGATCCTGGTCGATGCCCTCATAGAGCTCGGGTCGACGAAGTTTGAGAAGCTTACGCTGAGAAAACAAAGCGAAGGTGGTGCGGGATCGATAGGCGGCCAGATACGACTGGGGATCGATCTCGCGGCACCCGCTGGGAATAAAAATGCCCCGGGGGCTGTCGAGATCAATTTCGGACACAAGGATGGAATCTTCCCCATAGGCCGAAGCCGCTACGATCCCGCCCATGGGGTCAATGATCTGACTGCGTTGTCCGGGGTCGGAGAACGCGAGGTGGGCATTGACGATGTAGTGGCCATTGTCCATGGCGCGCACCTGTCCAAGTTCGGCATTGATTTGTCCACTTGGTCCCCAAGACATGCTGGGATTAAAAACAATGTCGGCACCCTTGGCGGCAAAGAGTCGGTCGAGTTCCGGGGCATAGACATCGCCGCAAAGCCGGACCCCAATCCGGCCAAAATCAGTGTCGCAGATTCCCTGCCCGCACCCCCGACCATAGAGCATGATGGCGGATTCAAAAATCTGTTTCCCCCTGCGATCCCATAGCCAGGCGTGACTGGATCGGTCCTGAGGCGAACTGGGTTTGGAGACCCGAATACCCCCGATGAGAAGATGGCTGTCGGTTTTGGCGCAGGCGGCGACCAATTTTTGGATATGAGTTTTGATCCGGGGTTGCTCGGGCTTACACTCCGTTTCCATCTCCGTGCAAACGACAATATCTGGACGATGGCGGCAGGCTTCCCGCACCAACTGGAGGAAAGGGGCATCTTTCTTACCGATTTGATGGGCAAAGCGGTGGGTTACGACCGCGATACGGATTTTTCGTTTTTTATAAGCCGACTTGCGGGGCGTGGCAAATTTTCGTCTCAGCGGAGCGAAATATTTGGACCGGGAATCATTAAAGTAGAGTTTCCAAGCTTCGAGGCCGCGTGACAAGGGGAGGTTGGCTTCGGATTCAATGCTTCGACAATATTGTCGGGTCCGGAGTGTGGCAGTCGCTACCCCTTGAGAAAAGCCGGTTGAAGCAAGGACAGTGCCATTTTGATCGATAATGACGGACGGGGCCATGGGAGTCCCCGCTATTTCCATTTCCTCGTTGTGAACGAGGCA
>CALBXK010000142.1 GCA_937890535.1 uncultured Spartobacteria bacterium | reverse complement strand
AAAATCCTCCGCTTCGTCAACAGCGCCGACGCACCGAGATTGGCGGAACTCGGCACCTCCTGCCCGGACCATTTCCTGCGCACCAAAATCAAACCACTCTACGTGGACTGGAATCCGCAGAAGGATGATGTCGCGGTCCTGAAAGAAAAACTCGCCCAAGGCATTGAGAAATACCGCAGCGATTACGCCGAATATTACGAGCGCTGCAAGCGGGCCAATTCTCCGGCGATGCGGGATCCGAATCCGACGGTTGTCCTCATTCCTGGTCTTGGTTTGATCGCCTGGGGCAAGGACAAGAGCGAAAGCCGGGTCACGGCCGAATTTTACAACTGCGCCGTGGAAGTGATGCGGGGTGCCGAAGCGATCGACAAATATGTCGCCCTCCCGCAGCAGGAGGCGTTTGACATCGAATACTGGCTTTTGGAGGAGGCCAAGCTGCAGCGCATGCCAGCCGAGAAGGAACTCGCCCGCCAGGTCCACCTCGTGGTCGGCGCTGGCAGTGGCATCGGCAAGGCCGTGGCTCACCGTCTCGTCAAGGAAGGAGCGCACATCGTTTGCATGGATCTCAATCTGGAAGCCGCCGAAGCCACCGCCCGGGAAATTACCGACTCCTACGGTGTTGGAATTGGGGTGGCGGGCAGCGGGATCAGCGGTTGCGGGCCAGCCATTGGGCTGAGTGCCAACGTGACTGACCGCGCCAGCATCCGTGCCGCGATCGATCAGGCCGTCCTCGCCTATGGCGGGTTCGATGCCATTGAGGTCACCGCCGGAATTTTTGTGCCCAGCGATACGACCGGGCACATTCCGGATGACAAATGGGCACTGACCTTTGGCATCAATGTCACCGGGAGTTATCTCGTGGCTGACGAAGCTCACAAGACCTGGAAAGAACAGGGTCTCAAGGGCAGTCTTGTTCTCACCACCAGCGCCAATGCCGCCGTGGCCAAAAAAGGCAGCCTCGCCTACGACACCAGCAAGGCCGCCGCCAACCATCTCGTACGCGAACTCGCCATCGAGTTGGCACCGTTGGTCCGCGTCAATGGCGTCGCACCCGCCACGGTTGTGCAGGGCAGCGCCATGTTCCCGCGAGACCGGGTTATTGGCTCTCTCGCCAAATACGACATTCCCTACACCGAGGATGAGGCCACCGAATCTCTGGTGAACAAGCTGGCTCAGTTCTACGCCGACCGGACGCTGACCAAGGCTCCGATCACCCCTGCCGACCAGGCCGAAGCCTATTTTTTGCTCGTGACCCAGCGTTTGAGCAAGACCACCGGCCAAATCATTACCGTCGACGGAGGTCTGCACGAGGCGTTCCTGCGGTAGAGGCCATTCGCCTGCCATGCACCCAGCACTGGAGCAACGTCGGTCCTCCGACGTTTTCGGATCCCCACCCCCACCCCGGGGCCGGGGCGGCTACAGCGATCAGTGATCCGGCGTGGACAAACCACGAGAGATTTCAGCCCTTTTCGTCAAAAAGCTCGGGGACAATCTCGCCTTGAAAGTCCCAGCCTTCCGGTTTGGCGCATAATCCCGCGCGCACAGGATTCATTCGGACGTAGTTCCATTTTTGCGCATAGCTGTCAGCACTTCGCAGAACATGGTCGAAAAATCCTTCCTGCCAGTGAGGCCGGGTCTCGCCCAATTCTTCCAGTCGCTTCCCCAAAACGCGCCGTAAAATCCGCACCCAATCAGACAAGCTCATTCCATCCCGGGAAAATGCCACAAACAGATGTACGTGATCCGGCATCACAACGTAGCGGCCCACAGCGACATCCCGACTCCGTGCCCGCTGACAATAATCAACGAAGGCTTCATGAACTTCTTTGCAGGCCAAAATTGGACGCCTGCGATAGGTGTTGAAGGTCACAAAATAAAACGGGCGGACGGAATCAAAGAGCCAGGTCAAGCGTCGGGGTCTCTGCGGGAACTTGCGACGACCCTCTCGATCCATCGCAAGACAGTATCCCAAAAGTTGCGCAGTAGCAACGCGGGTCCCCCGCACCCCGGGGGACCGGGGTGGCTACAGGGGGATTTGGGATAATGCGTTCCGGGGTGGCTACAGCGAAACTTTTGGGTTACGAGCGGGCGGAGCGATATCGGTTGAACACTCTGGCTCCTACTCCCAATACCCGGATTTCCAGTATATGTGGGAACCGATGGTGATGGAGGAGGCGTTGATCCAGAGCAGGCCGGGGCGGGGGCGTTCCACCCATTGCCCGGGAATCCACTCCCAATACTTGCTTTTCCAACCCCAGTATCCAGTGATCCAATAGGGATCGGAGAATGAGGGAGGGGCAGGTTGGTCCGTGCCTTCAAAGTAGGTCCCGAAGGGCGGCTCGGTCGGGCGGGGTTCCTCCACGACAAATTCCTGAGGCTGATAAACTGGTCCGCCCGGATGGAAGGCGTCAAAGACCGTCGGGCGGGCGGAATCTGCGCCGGTGGTGCATCCTTCGAGAAGGACCAGGCTGGCGAGGAAGAGAAGGAAAAAGAATTTTCTCATGAGTAATTTTGCGACGGTCAGGGACCGTACGGTAACAAACCAGAACGTGGGCCGGGACTCAAGGTTGCGAACCCGCGAATCGCGGAAGTTTACCGTTTTCAATCGGGCGGCGCCCAGCTAGGAAATAATCATGTCTTCTACATTCCAGGATACCGAACGAAATATCGAGTTTGAATTTGTGCGCGCCACCGAAAACGCGGCGCTAAATTCCATCCACTGGCTGGGCCGGGGCAACAAGGAAGCGGCGGATGCGGCCGCCTGCGATGCGATCAACGGCGTTTTTGATAATGTCGATATCCGGGGCGAGGTCGTGATTGGTGAGGGGATCAAGGATAACGCGCCGGGAATTTTTCTCGGCGACAAGCTGGGGAAATGGTCAGAGAACGCCCCCCGGTTTGACATCGCCCTGGATCCCATTGATGGCACCAGCAACATCGCCAAGGGGTTGCCAAATTCCATCTCGGTCATGGCTGCAACCCACGTGCCGGAGGGCAGCACCCGCGGCATGATCCACATTCCCAGTTTTTATTGTGAGAAGCTGGCCTACGGACCCGCAGTGCGGGAGGCTATTGCCGCCACCCGGATTCCTCCGGTGTCGCTTTTGATGGATTTTGCCGAGGTCATGACCTACGCGGCCGCGGCCTTGAATAAGCGGATCAGTGACCTCGTCATCGTGGTGCTCGATCGTCCCCGCAATCAGAAGTACGTCGAGATTGTCCGATCCCAGGGGGCGGCTTTGCGGCTTATCTCCGACGGCGACATCGCCGCCGCTGTCGCCCCCTCCCTGCCGGATTCGGGAGTGGACCTTTACATTGGCATTGGCGGTGCGCCCGAGGGCATCCTCACCGCGGCGGCCTTGAAAGCCCTCGGCGGAGAACTCCACCTCCGGATGTGGCCGCGGGATGAACCCGAGCGGACAGAATTGCTCAAGAGTGTTAGTGAAGCCGATCTCGCCCGGCACTATGATACCGACGGCTTGTTGCTGGGTGAAAGCGCCATCTTTTGTGCCACGGGCATCAGCGACAGCCCACTCCTCCCTGGCGTGAAGCTGGTCGGCAACACCGCGACGACCCATTCCATCCTCATGCGGGCCCGCAGTCAGACCGTGCGCTACATTCGGGCTGTGCATAATCTCACCAACAAGACGATTCACCTCCGCAGCATCGATCGCGAATCCGGCGTGTAGGTGCGATCGGGGCGCGGATAAAATCCAAAAAAACGCCGCCCGCCCGATCCAAAAATTAGAGCAGCGCCGACATGGCGAAGCCCGTGCCTACCGCAAGCAGGATCTTCATGAGGAGGATCATCATGATGTTTCATCCTGCCCTGCGTCATTCGCCAGGGTGAGACGTTCATCTTCGGCGATGAGCTTTTTCCACTGGGATTTGTAGTCCGGTGCGTAGCGTTGGTCTTGAAAATCAGCCATTTTTTGACGGTGAGCGATGACTTCGGTGACCCGGGGACCGATCTCCTCCCAAACTTCGCGAAGGAGGCGTAGGGCCCCAGTTTCGCGATCCCAGAGGACAGCGTAAGAATCAATGAACTCATTTCCGTAATTGGGTTCCGCGCGATCATTGGGGTGCCAGAGATTCCGGGGGAGTTCGGGTTCCTCCAGCAACATGGGGGCGATGTAAATATTCTTGAGGATGCCCTCACGATACTTGTCGCGAGCCCCGGATTCGTCGCCCTCCTGGGACCGGCAAAGCGCCCAACCAAAGAGCAGGGCCGGCTCGGAATAATCGTTGGCAAACTCGGATTCGTAACGGGCAAAAAAGGCCACCGTCGCTTCCAGGTTGTCATCGAGAAGATGGAGGAGGGGGATGAAAAACCGGGCGCCTTGGTTGTCCTCTGGGTTGAGACCGAGAAGATGTTCGAATTGTGAGGCCGCCTCAGTATGGTGTCCCTGATGCCAGAGAGTCATTCCCCTCCCGTACAATGAGCGCAGGAGAGGCCGGGTGGCTGGATCCTGCCACCATTGCGGACGTTGAGGTTCCCAACGCGGGAACTCGCGTGCGATGACCTCTTCATATTCACTCAGCGCAGATCGCCAATTTCCCTTCTGGTATTCCATGTCGGCCAGCTCGATCCGGGCGGGGGAACAGTCCGGATCGCGGGCCAAGGCGGCTCGCAGCAGGGCATGCTTTTTTGAGTTGGTCCGGGTGCGGAGGGCGGTATTGACAAGCCCGCGGGCCACTTCCTTCGGTTGGGGGTCCCGGGATTCATCCCTGGAAAATCGCATCACCACGGTCCGGGCCAGGGCGCGCAATTCCTCAGGACCACTGCGTTCGAAGTCCCGAAAACGAACCTCAATATGGTTGTCATGGGAAAAAGCCTTCCAGGCCTCGTCCTCCCAATCGTCGTGGGCGCAAACCGTAATGCGGTCGGGAGGGCCTTCCTTCTCAATGAGTTTGAGGAGAAAATTCTCCACCCGGAGCTGGTCGAGGTCTTCCAAAATATCCGGGGAAGCGATGGGGACTCCCGCCCGGTCACAAACGATGAGAAGCGTGGGCAAAAAGTAATCATTGCCGGTGGGCAATGGTTCTTCGAGATCGACCCAATAGACGAACCAGGTGGTCCTGGCGGATTTGAGTGGCTGGATCATGAGAGCTTCCAATCCACCGTCATCGGCACCCGGTTTCCAAAGTGATCATCATAAAAAAGCTCGCCATGATTGGCTCCGTATTCGTGCACCAGGCGGGTGACCTTGACATCGAAGCAACAATACTCAGCGACCTCACGGATTTTGCCCTCCCGCCACCAGCGGATGGCATCCAGTCCCTCCGCCACCTTGCCAACACCCAGCGTCCCCTGGGCGACGCTTTCGAGTTTTAGCCGACGACCGACCGCCTTCTCGACATCCACGAGCAAATCCAGAGTGCTGAGCAGATACGGCAGGTCGAGGGTGGTGTAGCCCATGAGGACGTGGTAGTCGAAATTGATGACGTTGTAGCCGACGACGAGATCGGCCCGCCGCAAGCGGGCTACGAGGTCCTCGACCCGCTGCTCCGAAAAAATCTCATAGGCGGCGTCAGCGGTGCTGTACGTCACGCCCACTGACATGCCCATCTCGTGCTTCTTGTTCCAGCCGCCCACATCATTGGCAGTGCGCTGGGTTTCGAGGTCGAAATACACGATGTCCATCGGGAATCTGCCAGCATGGGAAAAAATTCGCATTCTGACAAACACCCTTTCGAAGTCGGAGGCGGGAACGGACCTCCTTCCGCCGCGGAAACCTTCTGCCTTCATTTTTCCCGCCGACTTTTTCTTGTGGAAAGCGCACTGGGCGGAGATACCTAGGCGACGATTTCCCAATGGCTGTGGCAAAAATGCAAAAATATCTGAGATGAGTACAACCGAGGTTCCTATGATCAATGTCCAGGTGGACGGGGAGTGGAAGCAATTCCCGAAAGGCACCCGTTTGATTGAGGCCTGCATGAAGAGCGGCCAGTTTGTGCCGCACTATTGCTATCATCCGAAGCTGAGTTCTCCCGGAAACTGTCGGATGTGTCTGGTGGAGATGGGCATGCCCAAGATGACCCCGGATCGCAAGCCGATCCTCGGTGAGGACGGCCAACCTGAGATCAACTGGAGCCCCCGCCCCACCATTTCCTGCGCCACCGACGTCGGCGAGGGCATGGCCGTACGCACCAGTTCCCCTCTGGTCGAAGAATGTCGCAAAGGGGTGATGGAGTTTCTTCTCATCAATCACCCGCTCGATTGTCCCATCTGCGATCAGGCAGGCGAGTGCCGTTTGCAGGAGTTTTCCCAGGAATTCGGCACGGGTGAATCGCGTTTTCTGGAAGAGAAAGTCAAAAAGCCCAAACGGGTGGATATTGGCCCCCGGGTGATGCTGGACGACGAGCGTTGCATCATGTGTTCGCGTTGCATCCGCTTCATGCAGGAAGTGGCCCACGACGACGTCTTGGGTTTCCTCAACCGCGGCAGTCACACCACCCTCTCGGTCTATCCCGGCAAATCCCTCGACAGCAACTACTCACTCAACACCGTCGATATCTGTCCGGTGGGGGCTCTGACCTCGAAAGATTTTCGTTTCAACATGCGGGTTTGGTTCCTGCGGGAAACCAAAACGATCGATGTGAACTGCGGCACCGGCACCAATATTCTCATCGGCAGTCGCGAGAACACGATCCATCGCATCACCCCCAGGGAAAACGATGCCGTAAATTCGTGCTGGATGCCCGACAGTCACCGACTCAACTACCGCCACGTCAATAGCCCGGAACGCCTCACCGAACCAGTGGTGAAAAACACCGACTCCACCGTGAAATGGCCCCTCGCCATCGAGACTGCGGCCAAGGAATTGCTCGCAGCGCCCGGGGCGACCGCGTTGATTGCCTCCGCCCGCCTGACCAATGAGGAGCTCTTTTTGGCCCGCCAGCTCACGCAGTCACTTGGCATTGAACTCTTCGACGTGCTCCCCCGCCCCCAGGAGAGTGATGGCATGTTGATTTCCGATGACGGAAACCCCAACACCGCCGGAGCCCAATTGTTGGGTCTGGCCACGGGCCGCTTGCCGGAGATCGCCGCCGCCGTCGCCTCAGGAAAAATCAAGACCCTCTTAATTCTGGGCGAGGACGCCACCGAATGCGGTCTCCCCGCCGGTGCGCTCAGCCAGTTGCAGGCCCTCATCGTGACCGCCATTCTGCCCGACATCACCACCGCGCATGCCACCGTCGTTCTTCCCGCCGCGTCCTGGGCGGAGAAACGCGGCTCAATGATCAACCTCAAAGGCCGCCTCCAACGTTTGAACCGGGCCATCTCCTCCCCTGGCAATGCCCGGGACGACTGGGAGATCCTCCGCGATCTCCTCCAGGCCACCGGCGACCCGGAAACTCCCGCGGGCCCGACCAGCATCGAGGAAGTCTTCCAACAAATGGCCGCTGAGACCCCTGCCCTGGCCGGACTCTCCATCGGCAAAATCGGGGATCTGGGAGTGGATCTGGCCGACAAATTGAACCCCGTGAGTTGACGTTATGGAACAATTGATTTCCTTCGCCATGCAACCCGAGGTTTTCCTCGTTTGGACCTCCCTGGCCAAGACGCTGGGCCTCCTGGGCATCATTCTTGGATTCGTGTCCTACACCGTCTATGCCGAACGCAAGGTGTGCGCCTTCATCCAGGATCGCGTCGGACCGAATCGAGTGGGGATTCCGCTCACTCTTCTGGGGATGAAAAAGGACCTCCCGTTCCTGGGACTCGGCCAACCCATCGCGGACGCCCTCAAGCTGCTGCTGAAGGAAAACTTCATCCCCAAGAGCGTCAATAAATTCTACTACTACATCGCACCCAAGCTGGTGATGGTCCCACCCATCCTGGTCCTGGCGGTGCTGCCGTTTGGCTCGTCGCTGTTTGGCGTCCCCATGGTCATTGCCAATATTGACATCGGCATTCTCTACGTCTTCGCCATTTCGTCCCTGGGCGTCTACGGGATCGTGCTGGCCGGCTGGGCCTCAAATTCCAAATACCCCTTCCTCGGAGGCATCCGCGCCACTTCACAGATGATCTCCTACGAACTGGCACTCGGCCTCTCCGTCATCCCAATTTTTCTGCTCTGCGGAACGCTCAACCTCTCAGACATTGTCCTCTGGCAACGCGAAAACGGCTGGATGGTGGTGCCCTGGTGGCCCCAGGGACTGACGGTGCAGCATCTTGTGCATGGCGACTGGATGGCCATCAAAGACGCCTGCCTCGCGGGCCTGTCCCTCCAGCGCTTCCTCGTCTGGATTCCCATGATGATTTCCTTTGTGGTTTTCATCATCGCCATGTTTGCGGAAACCAACCGGCTTCCCTTCGATCTTCCCGAAGCCGAGCAGGAACTTGTCGGCGGATACCACACCGAATATTCCTCAATGGGATTTGCCCTCTTTTTCTTGGGCGAATACGCCGCCATGATCGTTGGATCCGGTGTCGTCGTCACTCTCTTCCTCGGCGGCTGGAGCCTGCCCTTTGTGCCAGACGGCTCCTGCACCTCCTTTTTTGATCTCGCCTTCGTGCCCGGCTGGCTGGCCGGTCTGATCTGGGGCCTGGTCGGCATCGCCACCTTTTTTGCCAAGGTCTCGATGCTGCTCTTCGTCTTCATCTGGGTGCGCTGGACCCTGCCCCGCTTCCGCTATGACCAACTCATGAATCTCGGTTGGTATTTCTTCTTTGAACTCGCCTTGGTAAACATCTTCCTCACCGCCTTCGTACTTGCCTACGTGAAGAATTGAGGGACGACCCCAGGAGCCAATCGCCCTTGACTTTGGTTCCCAGACAGGCAGGAGTTATCGCCTTGATTTTTGGTCACAACAAACTTGCTCGCGCTTCGGGCCTCTTCTTTTTGGGGCTGGCGATGTTTTCCGTGGCCGGCGGTCATTGGGCGGTATTGCAAACCGTAGCCTGGACGCAAATGTTGCAGGACTATTCTCAGAACGCCACGGTTGTCGAAGCCATAAAAAAGACCTTCAGCGGCGAAGCCCCCTGTTCCTTGTGCAAAAAGATTTCCCAATCCCGCCAGCAGGAGAAAAAAGCCCTCGCCACCGTGAAGGCCGAAAAGAAAGCCGAGGTCTTTCTCTTCGATTGGCAGGATTTTATTGAAAAACAGATCGCGAGGGGTTCTTTCGACTTCCCGTCGGCCGACCTGTTTTTCGAGGCCCGCTTTGCCTCCCCGGACGTTCCTGTTCCGATCGTCTGATCCTGCCACGCGGCCCTCCGCGTGACCTTGACTCTCTTTGTTGGCCGGATGTTTCCGGCGCCTTTCTGCTTTCCCGCAAGTCCCACCGACTGTGGGTCAACCTTCATTTAAATCCAAATTTCCATATCCATGTATCAATCACGTTTCATTCTCTTCGCACTTTTCACTACCATCTCCAGCCTCTGGTCCCACGATCCGATGCTGCATTTCTCCGCACCGGAAGAAGTTTCACCAGCCGAGTCCGATTCGAGCTCGCCCGAATCGGGCAAAAAAATCATCGCTCCAATAGAGGAAAAATGGTGGCGAGCGTCGCTATCCACCGGATGGCAGAGCCGTATGATTCATTACGGCGTATCTGAAACCGGAAGTTCCGGCGCCTACACCACATCCCTGACCGCCTTAGCTAAAGGGTTTTCAATAAATGTCTGGTCGGGTGTCGGAACGGGAAACGACTACCTGGAATGGGACTTTACCGGGGCCTACACCCTGGATCTTGGACCGGTCTTTCTCATACCCGGATACAATTTTCGGTATCAGCCAGGCCACGTCGAAGGGGGCCACGACCACGCCGAGGAATCACACGAAAGCGGCGAACACCATGAGGAGGACGCCGAAGAATCGTCGGAAGGCGGTCATTCGGATCTTGTCTACAACAATGAAATCTTCCTTATCGCCGGGGTGAGTACAATCCCTTACGTCACGCCCTCACTCGGAGTCATCAGTAACCTTAATAACGCGCCCGGAGTATTTCTCGAGTTCCGGCTCGATGGCGACGTCCCTCTCTATAAAGATATCGTCAGCCTGCAGCCTTACGCGCTTCTCGGCGTCAATCTTGGATACAATTCTTCCGATTCTCTCGGCTGGAATAATTTTCAAATTGGTCTTGAGGCAAAATGGAAAATCAATCGCATCATCGACATCTTTGCCGGAGTAAATTATTCGGTTGCCATGACCGCCCTGCGCGACATCGAGCAGGGCAACGAAGTTTGGGCGAATGTCGGAGTGACGTTCAGTTACTGACGATCTCCGAAAGGGCCGAAGGACCAGGCTGGGGGCTTGCGAGGGAAAACCTCCCTCCAATGCCCCTGCCGTGGCTCCGACTTATTCCGAAAATTCCTTGGCGATCAAGGTGGCGTTGTGTCCCCCGAATCCGAAGGAATTGCTCATCGCCACCCTCACCTTCGCTTCGCGCGCCGTGCCAGGCACGTAGTCGAGATCACACTCAGGATCAGGATTTTCCAAATTCGTCGTCGGAGGGATCACCCCATCCCGGATCACCATCACGCTGGCAGCCAACTCCACTCCGCCCGCCGCACCCAGGAGGTGACCGGTCATGGATTTTGTCGAACTCACCGGGGTCTTGTAGGCTTGTGCGCCCAAAGCCAGCTTGATGGCCTTGGTTTCGCAAACATCGCCGATAGGCGTCGAAGTCGCGTGCGCATTGATATAATCGATGTCCTCGGGGTTCACCTTGGCGTGGTTCATGGCAACTTGCATGGCGCGGGCCGCACCTTCCCCATCCGGCAAAGGTGCCGTCATGTGGTAGGCGTCAGCGGAACAACCATACCCGGCCAGTTCGCAATAAATCCGGGCCCCCCGGCGTTTGGCATGCTCGAGTTCCTCGATCACCATGATCCCGGCTCCCTCTCCCATGATGAAGCCGTCCCGATCACGATCAAACGGACGACACGCTTCGGTCGGCTCATCATTGCGCAGACTGAGCGCCTTCATAGCCGCAAATCCTGAAATTCCCAACGGCGTAATCGTCGCCTCGCACCCCCCGGCCAAAAACGCGTCCGCATCGCCAAACTTGATGATCCGCCAGGCTTCCCCCAGCGAATTGTTCGCGGTGGCGCACGCCGTGACGATACACATATTCGGACCCCGCAGGTCAAACTCCATCGAGACGATCCCGCTGGCCATGTTGCTGATCATCATCGCGATGGTGAACGGCGAAACCCGGGTCGGTCCGCGTTCGAAGAGCCTCCGGCATTCATCCTCCATGCTCTTGAGCCCACCGATGCCACTGCCCATCATCACCCCAAAACGATTGCGGTCTATCTTGTCCAAATCCACCCCGGCGTCATCGAGGGCCATCTTGGACGCCGCCACCGCAAATTGAGTGAACCGGTCGGTCCGTTTGGCAGATTTCGGATTCTTGAAATATTGGGCCGGCGAAAACCCTTCGACTTCACCCGCTATCTTGCATTCATAAATATCGGAGTCGAAGGCCTCATATCGTCGGATGCCGCTCCGACCCTCTTTCAGGCTTTCCCAAAAGGTCGGAATGTCATTGCCAACAGGGCTGAAGACGCCCATTCCGGTGATAACTACTCTACGTTCGCTCATTTCAATAATTTGTGGATCCTGTGGGAAAGATAGCAACTCAGCGGGTTACCCTCTGTGTTGGCAATCAAAAAGTTACTTTGTTGCCAATCCCGGGCGTACGACGCCAAAGTTCCAAGGGTTATGCGGCTTTTTGGTCTCTGGCGA
>CALBXK010000141.1 GCA_937890535.1 uncultured Spartobacteria bacterium | reverse complement strand
TCGAAGGAATCTTGGCTCGCGTCAATGCCTCCAATCAGCAGCTTTTGGAGAAAAACAGCGAAAAAATGGCGAGGGAGGGAGGTTATTTGAAGATTCCTGGCCAGCCGCAGAAGTCCAATTCGCCTGACCTCAAGTCAGATTCGGAGAAACTCGATTTGAATGCAGCAACATATAGGGAGCTTCAGCAACTTCCTGGGATCGGCCCATCACTTGCGTCGGAGATTATCAAGCGGAGACCGTTCACATCTTCTGAGGAATTACTAACGGTTCCCGGTATCGGCCCAAAGAAATATGCCAAGCTCAGACCGCTTGTTTCTCAATGATCGCGAACCCGCCATAGAGACCCAGAGCAAAAGCATGAAATGAGCACGATGAATTTCCGCGATTTCAAGTGGTTCGTCGCAGGCATGGCTTTAATACCCGTATTGGCCATAGTAATATTTTTCGCCTCCCGTGTCAGGATTGCGGACACCAAGTTTGTCGATGGCCTGCTGTCTTTCTGCATGGCTATCGAAGTAGAAATGAAAATCGATTGGTTGAACAATCCCACTGACTACATCCAAGACGACGTTGTCAGGCTTAATATCGATCAGGTTGATCGGACCGGCATTTTCGTCATGAATGATAAATGATCCCGTGCTACCGGTGGGCGACTCGCACTCAATCCCTTGTTCTTCGAGTCGATTCTTGAGAACCGGAAGACTTGGATGAGGTCCATCAATCCAGGGTTGCGAGGTGACAATGTGAAGATTGCCATCATTCTCATAAAAGCCCTCGATTTGAACATCATCACCAAAGAAGAAATTGGATAGCTCATGGTCCGTGAGATAGTCGAACAGCGATTCGGTAGCAATCGCGCCAGTGTTCAAATCCTTGAGCACACGCCCCGCCTTGATGACTTCGGCCACCTTGTGTTCGGATCCACCCCGCATGGCATTTTCCTTCATGTAGGCAAAGACCATGTTCGAATCCATCATCAGGCCCGCATCCTGAGCAAACCGGGCTAATTCCCGGATTTCATGGTCGCTTGATTTTGGCGAACTTTCTCCGACGTCATAATCGGTGGATTCTCCAATCGCTTGCGACGCGCTTCCAAGAAGATTTTTCGGACCTCCGAACCGTAAATACGCTTTTTGGAGGGAGTTTTTTCCATAGAGATATGAATACGAAAGAACTCCTATTTCGTCAACAGGCCCACTTGGGCTTCCTCCGTCAATAGCCATGGATGAACTTTTCGTGGAAACAACTTGCGCCAATCCATCAACCCGGTGGGAAATAATTTCAGCGATCCTCCTGGTATTTGACGAGGAATCCGATTTCTTTGGTTTCTCCTGTGCGGGCTTCATCTTAGGAAAGAATACGAGCAGATTTCCGAACGTCAACACGCGTACTTTTGGCGACGGCGGATGGAGTAGATTCATCCATCCTACGAGACCGAATCCTTCGGGGAGCCTCCTGGTCAGCGTCTATTATTGACCAAAAAGCGGCAAGCTGTGTCCACCTGAAAAAACGACTAGAGATCGAGATCCGAAAGTTCGAATTGCGTCCGCTTGCCTTGCGCTTTGACCTCCTCCAAAGTCATAGGTTTTTTCCGACTAGCAGCCTGCTGTCTCAGCAGCGAGGCGTGGGATTTCGCTGCCATTGCCTTGGCTTTGCGGATCGAGTTTATCTCTGGTGTAGATAAAGCTGATGCGGATTCTTTGGGGGTGATTGGCGGTTTCGGCATTGGTAGACAGAATGCTCCTCAAATCTCAAGATGTCAGGGAATTTTACGTCGCGTTCAACACACTCACAACAAATAGATTGGAAAGTTCCGCGACAGGGCGTTTGATCATCTACGGTATCATGAACGAATGGGACCTCCAAGCCGCGCTCACCGATCGATGGCTCCTCGAATCACCAAATTTTGCTCCATTGGGAAAGCTGGAGCTTGTCGCATGGGAACTCATGTTTCCATCCTGGGACATCAATTATAAAACTACGCGGTGGAATGAGCCGTCGCTGGATTTTGTTTTTTTGTCACAGAGCGATTCCTTTGTGCTCGTCGAACTTAAGAATCTCATTCCGAATCGATCTTCTTTTCTATCCGCCTTCTGCCAGGTATCACACCGGGCCGTGCAATTCGCTGACAGCTTTAGCAAGGAGCGGCTCCTGAAGGCCTTCAATTTTTGCATGACAGGCGCTTGCCATCGCACCTGCGCTGATGCCGATGCAACCAAAGCTCTCTCTGAACGGCTCAAGCGATTGCCCAATTCCGTCACGAAAGACAGAATCTATCGAGTTCTTGCGGCAATTGATTTTCCCAAGGAACATCTGGCTCTACTTGAGCAGTTTAATGGACTTTCCCACTCAGAGTTGTCCGATGTGATCGGAATCCCGCCAAAAAGCGCCAAAGAGCGCCTGCGTTTTTCTACGATGAAGGGCGCCGACTACGATCCCCTCAGAACGCACCCCGCGAGCCTTTATACAGTTACTTTCGAGAAATAGACCCCAACCCGCCAGCAGTCCTATCACTTCCGCACTTCCGGCGTGACTGAAGCCGAAGGCACCGTGAAAGGCACCCTCCCCCCCAAACCCGGGATCGCGGTGGTCCATGCGGATGT
>CALBXK010000140.1 GCA_937890535.1 uncultured Spartobacteria bacterium | reverse complement strand
CGCGACCGAAAGAAAGACGGCGAAGCAGTTGACGCGCCGGAACATTCGGAGAAAATAACCTGTGGCTCGACGCCGAGCGACGTTTTTCGCACAATTTCCTACAGTCAATCATGGATCGCCTCCTACTTATCGCGGCCACCTTCTGCTTTCTGGCCAGCTTCTCCTACACGCTTTATGCCTTGGGGGCGGGACGGTTCCGTCCGGGCCGAATCAATTTTTCCGTCCTCCTGGCCGGATTTCTTTTTCAATCCGGCTTCCTTTACCTGCGCGGCCAGGCGGAGGGGTCTTGTCCACTCAATAGCCTCTATGATGTTGTGATCTTTCAAAGTTGGGCTCTGGTCTTGATTTATCTGATCGTCGGTCCGACGTATCGGCTGTCCTTGATGGGGGCTTTCACGGCACCGTTCGCCTTCCTCCTCCTTCTGATCGCCCTCTTCCTGCCGGGCCCCCATCACCCCGTGCACCGGCTGGTGATCAACCCCTGGGTCGAGTTCCATGCCGCGTTGTCCCTCATCGCCTACGGAGCCTTTGGCCTCGCCTGTGTCGCAGGCATCATGTACCTGCTGCAGGAGCGCCAGCTCAAAACCCACAAGGCTTCCTCGTTGCTCTACAACCTGCCCCCGATCAGCGTTCTGGCGATGGCCAATCGGCGACTCGTCTGGCTGGGGTTTGGTTTGCTGACCGTGGCTTTTGCGGCGGGATTTCTCAGCCAGATCGCAGTGAATTCGGTCAAGTTCTGGGCGGCCGGGGCGATCTGGTGTGTCTATGCCGCGTTTCTAATTCTTGGCCGTCTGCGCACCGTGACCCCACGGCGTCTGGCGGAGTTATCCATCGCCTTGTTCGTCCTGGCCATGCTGACCCTTCCCGGCATCCAATACCTTTCCTCGCGGCCATGAATATTCTCTGTACCGGCCTCAACTACAAAAACTCCCCCCTGGAGATCCGCGAGAAGTTTGCGGTTGGAAATCATGAGTTGGAGGAAACCCTTTCCTCCGTCCGTGCCATTGACGGTCTGGCAGGGGCGGTGATTCTTTCCACCTGCAACCGGGTGGAGTTCTACACCGCCAGCCTCTGCCCGGTGCGGGCCTTTGAGGGCTTGCGGGATCTCCTCCACACCCGGGCCGGGTTGAAGGTGGAAGCCCCGCTCTATTTTCACGATACCCCACGAAGCGTACGGCATCTTTTCCGGGTCGTGAGCGGACTCGATTCGATGGTCATCGGGGAAACTGAGATCCTCGGACAGGTAAAAAAAGCCTACCTCGCCGCGGCGGAAATGGGAGCCACCAGCCGTCATCTCAACAAACTTTTTCAGCAATCATTCCGGGTCGCCAAGCATGTCCGCACCGAAACGCGCATCACCCGGGGCACAACCTCGGTTGGCTCGGTCGCCGTCGATCTGGCGGGCAAAATTTTCGGCGATCTGTCCGGGAAGCGGGTCATGATTCTCGGGGCCGGTGACACCAGCGAACGCACCGCCCGCAGCCTGGTGTCGCGGGGAGTGCGGACGGTCATTGTTTCCAACCGCACCTTCGAGCGCGCCGCCAAGCTGGCGGAGGAAATCGGAGGATTGGCGATTCATTTTGACCATTGGCAAAATGCCTTTGCCGACGTGGACATTCTGATCTGTTCCACCGCAGCGCCCGGGACCATTCTCACCCGGGAGAAACTGGCACCGTTGATGAAGTCCCGTGGAGGCCGCCCGCTCTTCGTCATCGACCTCGCCGTCCCTCGGGACGTGGAACCCTCGGTCAATGACATGGAGGGTGTTTTCCTCTACGACATCGATTCGCTTGAGGAAATCGTCCGCCAGAGCCTGGATGTTCGCCGTAGTGAAGTGGCCCGCTGCGAGCAAATGATTTCCACTCAGGTGGGATCATTTATCAACTGGCTGCAAACTCATCCCGGTTTTCGCGCATGAACCGAATCATCCTCGGCACCCGGGGCAGTGCCCTCGCCCTCGCCCAAACCCGCCTTGTCGCCGCTCAGTTGCGGGCCGCCCATCCCGCCTTCGAGCCGGAAATCCTCATCATTAAGACCACTGGCGACCAACGTCTCGATGTCAGCCTTTCCGCCCCAGGATCTCTCGAAAAAGGACTCTTCACCAAGGAGCTGGAAGAGGCCCTCCTGGCACGGAAGATTGATGCTGCGGTACACAGCTTAAAGGACCTGCCCACCGAACTTCCCGAGGGTCTCGTCATCGGCGCGATTCTTGAACGAGCCGATCCTGCCGATGTTTTGGTATCCCGATCGGCCGGCGGCCTGGAGGCCCTCGCGAATGGCGCAACCGTGGCAACTTCCAGCCCCCGTCGCAGAGCCCAGCTTCTCCAACTCCGCCCAGATCTCACGGTAGTTGAGATCCGGGGCAACGTCCCCACCCGTTTGCGGAAATTGGCGGAAAATCCCGCTCTGGACGGTCTCCTTCTGGCCAAGGCCGGACTCGACCGCCTCGGAGATGGAATTATTCCCGAAGGACTTCATGCCTGTGTGGTGGAGGGGATCCTTCCTGCTCCCGGGCAGGGTGCCATCGCCCTCGAATGTCGGGACGGCGATCCGGATGTCATCGACCTTCTCAAACCCATTCACCATGAAGAAACCGCCCGGTGCGTCGAAGCCGAGCGCGATTTGCTCCGCAAACTCGGTGGAGGCTGCAGCCTGCCTCTGGGTGCTTTGGGCACCTGGGAGAATGGAGCCGTGCGCCTGCAAACCTTTTGGTTGGATTCGGACGGAAAAGAAAATAGGCCACGGATCGACACGGATGAGCACGGATAAACAATCATCCCAGAAAGGAAAATAGAGTTTCACCACAGAAGACTCAGGGATCACAGAGCAAGGCACTTACAGAAAAGCGGAGCCTCGATTGCGACCTACCTTGCGGGTGACTTTCCACAGTGTATCACGATTTTCGTAAGTAACTCATTCTTATCCATTTTCCCTCTGTGATCTCTGTGCTCTGTGGTTCATTTCTGTTTCTAG
>CALBXK010000139.1 GCA_937890535.1 uncultured Spartobacteria bacterium | reverse complement strand
CTCTCACAAAGGAAAAGGTGGGAAGCGCTGAAATCTCCGCAACTGAGGCCAGATCAGGCCTTTGATCATCACCTCTCAAAATTGCTGACAGAAAGCAAACCAAGCCTACCAGCTGACCGACGGACAAGCGACAAACTCGGCCAGAAAATTTGTAATCATTCATTAGATATCGCATCACATGTGTCCCGTCTCCGCAATCAGGTGGCTTTCTCGTCGGAAAACCAAGTGTATTTACGGCGGGCCTGAACTTGCTCAGCTCCCTGCGGCGCGCAAAAACTGATGACCGTGGCCACCACCGCCGTCACCAGGCAACTCACACAAAGCAGCCAAAAGGAATCGAGCGGAGTCAGGAACCCCGCTGTCAGGCTGGTCAGGAGTCCAACCAGAGTTCCATAGAAGGCACCGGAAGGGGTGATTTTGGGGCAAAAAATTCCCAAAAGAAAAGTCCCCAAAATCGGTCCGGTAAACAGCCCCCCCGCTTTCAGAGCCGCCAGCGAAACCGAGTCGCTCAAATGCTCGGTAAAAAGCGCACACCCTATCGCGACCAGCCCCCACATCACCGTCATCCCCTTTGCCCAAGCGGTATATTGGGCGTCAGTCCTTCCAGGCAGCAGTAATTTCTTCCCAAAATCCGTCACGGTAATAGTGGCGAGCGAATTGAGAATGGAACTCAAGGTACTCATGGCCGCTGCAAATATGGCTGCAATCAGGAGCCCGGAAACTCCCATCGGCAAATGATGGGCAATAAAATAGGGGAAGATCTGATCTCCGGGCAAGCCCTCGGGAATGGCCCCCGCATGACCTTGACGAAAAAGAAAAAGCAAACTCCCGAGAACAAAAAAGATCAAAATCACCGGGATGGTATACCAAGCATTGAGAATCAGAGATTTTTGCGAGGCCTTCAACGAACTGCTGGCCATGCAGCGCTGCAACATGACTTGATCGGTTCCGTACGCGGCAAGGTTGTAGGCAAATCCCCCAAAGACGGATCCCCAAAATGTCATTTCCACCCAAGACCAGCGAAAGTCAAAAACCCGGACCTTATCTTGCTCCACCAGGCTGGAGACCATTTCGGATGGTGACAGGTTGATACTGAAGAAAAGCACTCCCAAACAAACCAGCGCTCCCACCAGAAGAACCACACACTGGACCACATCGGTCCAGATGACCGCACTCATGCCGCCAAACGCGGTGTAGAGCATGGTGAGGAATCCAAAGAGGACAATGCAAAGATAGAGATTCCATCCGGTGACAGCACAAAGCGCGACCGAAGGAGCATAGATCGCGATCCCCGCAAATAAACCCCGCACCGCAAGAAAGATAACACCTCCGAGGAGAGAAACCCGCACGTCAAATCGCCGGAGCAGATACTCGTACACGGAAGGCACGCCCAAATTGTAAAAGAAGGGCATAAAATACCGGGCCACAAACAACATGGAAACAACCCCAATCGCCCCGGAAAGAAACAGAGACCAATCGTGCTCGCAGGCCAGGCCAGGGATTCCCACATAGGTAATCGCACTCAGGCCAGTCACCAAGAGGGACAGACTGATGGTCAGGGCACTAAACCGCCGACTCCCCAGAAAAAATTCGTCGCTCGTTTTTTGCCGACCACTAAAACGCAATCCCACCAGCATGATTCCGGCCAGGTATGCGCCCAAAACCAACCAGTCGATGAAGGAAAATGCCATGCCCACCGTTTGTCGCTTCTCTGATGCTTCCAAACAAGCCTGCGAAGGAGTTCACTTGGCTTTAACAGCTATCTTGTTCGTGATTCGGAGACGGATTTTCCAAAGGCCAGGCTTTCAAACAATCGAGGCTCGGAGGAATGCGTTAAAACAAGGCAAGACAAAATGAACAAAATTTACAGAATGGGGGGAAGCGGTTTCTCCATTCGAAATGGGTATCGAGTGAGGACCCGACTTCTCAATTGCCTGTTAAAATCGGCACTTCGTGCCAAAAAAATCCTCGCAGACTCTCTACCCATTGCCAGCGGAATTTATGCAGTTCGTGAGCGGCATTTCCAAATTTTGGTGGGCCACTACACCTGACAGCGGCTTTCACAACAATTCCGGACAATCAGCTCAAGGCTCAAAGGCCCCGTCATTAGTCCAGCGAAAGACCTTCCATTCGGTAATCCCTCCCACCGATCCCCCTCCGTCGCCAAAATAGATGAGATTGGCCCGGCGGTCTTCGGGAAACGCGACGCCATTAATTGTTTCCTCGGAACTCAAGTCCCCATCGGTATAAATTCGGGCCTGGCCCCCGCTAAGGATGATCCGATAAGTGTGCCATTCCGAATCCCCAATATTGAAGGCATAGTATTTGAGACCGTCGGAGGCCACCACCTGGCCAGCGGCTTCAAGTCCATTACCGATCTCCCGAGCCCGGGCCCGAAACTCGATGGTGCTGGGCCGATTGCCATCCCAATCTCCATCATTCTCCTGACCTTCAATCCGCCAGTAGATCGCATCGCCGTCCATGGTGTCCAGAACCAGCCCGGATTCCTCAAGTGTCGACTGCCCATCGCCAGCCTTCAGCCAGCGGGACAACTCCTGGTTTGGCTGTGCTTCCATGAATAGCTCATGGGTCCAGACGGGCTCCTCGGCCTGGGATGAGTCGGCGAGGCTGAGGAAGCCGGCCAGGCCAAGGGCACTGAAAAAGAGAGGCGCTTTCATAAGGAATCGATGGCTGAAAAACTGAGCGGATTGACTACAAAATCACGCAAGGGAAGAATGAACCCCCTTGAAGACAAGGTTTCCGAGCTTCAGTTGCGGCGGCGGCGAAGACCCGCTGAACCCATGGTGAATGCCGCCAATCCCAATAACGCGAGGGCGCTGGGCTCGGGGATCGCATTTGTCCAGCGAATGTAATCCCATTCGCTGGTGCCGGTGGCCGAGACAGCTCCGGTATAGCGGTGGAACTGGACGACATCAGCCAGACCTCCAGAGCCTGCCTGAGTTAGACCTGTATTAATTCCATCAATATAAAGCGAGGCACTATTCGTGGAGTCAAAAAACACGATCCGATAGGTATGCCAGGCCGTCGTGTCGAGGGTAACGGTATTGGTTCCAAGAAAGCTTCCCCCGGCAAATTCGGCATAATTCGTCCCCACCATGTTGAGCCCGAGCTGGAACCGCTGTCCATTCCACCCGACAAATAAGGAGGTGCCCACGGGTTGATCAACTTCGGATCCCTGAGTCAAAACCTTGACTCGAAACTCAAGGATCGAATCGGTCCCGTTTCCGGACGTCCCTCCCGCCCATGCACTGGTTGGGCTTGGACCAGATGCTCCAGCATTGGTTCCCGCAGTCGTGGTTGTGCCGCTATTTACGGTGAAAGTCCCGCCAAAAGTGCTGAAACTGGGCTCGGCCGTTGTTCCTGGAGCAGAATTCGGCACAACATTCCCTTCCCAGACACTGGTCCAGTCAATCCCATCGATGATGATCGCCTGGGTCGTTGCGGTGGAGAGCCCAAATATTACAGCCAAAGCTGCCAGCGTGGAGGGGAAGAGTTTTTTCATTGAGAACATCATCGCCCTAAACCATCCGACCGTCCACCCCCATCATAAGTTCAATTTATTTTAACACTTTCCCCTCGCGTAAAGAGCGCCAGTCACTCCGGAGCGCGCCCCAGCGTTTCTCCCGGAACGTACTCCGGAACAAAAGTCGTATGGTCCTTCAGTGGGGTATGCTCCACCATCGCGAGAATCATTCGCACGAGGCGACGCACCGCCAATTTCTGACTGTGAGCATAACGGGCCGGCTCCGGCACGAGGCAATCGACAAACTCATCGCTATCCCGACAAATCAGAGACACCTCTTCGGGAATCCGATAACCATTGGAAAGCAACCAGCTCTGCGTAAAAATCATCCGACTGACCAGGGCGACAAAAAGC
Source organism: uncultured Spartobacteria bacterium (assembly GCA_937890535.1). Classification (GTDB taxonomy): domain Bacteria; phylum Verrucomicrobiota; class Verrucomicrobiia; order Chthoniobacterales; family Terrimicrobiaceae; genus CAMASH01. Next base: position 25,388 of record CALBXK010000139.1, on the reverse strand, counting down.
CCGGTTGGTTTCACCTCGCCAGCAAAAAGTCTCTCTAGGACCAATCGTAAATCGGCCAAGGTTCCATCATACTCTTGGACCACGGATTTCCGTGTCACTTCAGGAAATCGTTCCCGAATCACTCCCAGAAACGTCTCAATACTCTGGGGGTTCTTGGCGGCGCTTCGATCGCCGATCAAGAAGTGGATCCGTTTGTGCCCCTGATTGAGAAATTGATGAGCGGCATGCCGATAAACCGCCGAAAAATCGATTTCGAGATCCGGAATGGAAAGTCCGGGCAAAGCCGCTCCTCCCTCTAATATGCAGGGCAGTCCTTTCTCGGAAAATTGGTTTTGAACCTTGGGAGGGCAATTCGCTAGCACCCAACAATCGGGCTGATAGCGGGCCAAAAGCCGATCAAACTCCCGGCCAGTCAGGCCCCAGATTTTTTTCTCAAATTGGTGGAATTCCACCTCGATATCCATTCGCCGCAAGGCATCCTCCACTTCGCGATAATAGAGGCTGCTTTCGATCCTCTCAGGAGGAAATCCCAAGATCACGACTTTGTGCGAAGTCTGGCCCTTCTTCGTCAAAATGTTTCCCGCTGAGGAAAGGATCCGGGTGGGATGGCCCTGACGCACTTCCAGCAAACCCTCCTCGTCAAGAAGCTTGATCGCACCCAGAACCGTGGGGACGCTTACGTTCAAATCCTGGCTGAGACTTCGCACGTTGGGAAGTTGGTCGCGCACTTCCCCTTCGCCAATGGCCTTCCGCAAGGTTTCCGCCACGCCGACAATCAAGGAAAGACGTTTGTGAGCTTGCATTCCCGCAAGCTAGTCATCACGTCAGTTCGATCCAGAAGAATCCCAAAAAGGGGGCCCCGCCGAGTGAGCCCGCTGCCTCGCCCGACTTCAACCCACCTGAAGCCTGAGCCAACGAATCCCGGTGACGCCGTCTTCCTGACACCAAAATAGCACCAGCACAGAGTCTTCTTCCATCTGTCGCATGCTGGGCGAACCAAATTTCAAACCACTTAGCGCATCCGCGCTGTCCGTCCGCCCGGTCATGTGGGATCCGGCCCCCTGCCAGAGAGGGACAGCGCCACCCGTTGTCCATGCCCCGTCTTCGATCCGACCAGTTTCCGCCCAAAGACCGGGCTGATCGACTCGCCGATAGACGGCCAAAACCTCGTGGCCGCCCAGACTCAGGATCTCGCAGGCTTCAGCCTGAAATCCGGTGGGCAGTGGCGACGAGAAGTCGCCATCTTTGACAGGAGCCATCGCAAAAACGCTCGGCTCGGTTCGCTGAGTTGAGGGATCATAGGCCCAGGCCACGGCCAGATTTCCTCTGGCAAAAGGAATGAGAAGGGGATGATTTCGATCCGAGCGGGCATCCAGCAAATGGGCGCACCCCTCATCTTCCACAACTAATTTTTCGGCATCATGTTAATCCAGTCATGCTTCCGATGTATTGTGGGCTTGGCCGTTGCAACTCTGCGTCCCTGCGTTTGAAAGCCTGGCCGTTGGTTGAAAGCCCGGCCGTTGCTTCGCATCCGTTACGGCGCATCCGTTGCAGCTGCGGGAGTCTGTCTTCCTGCCATTGATCCAAAGGGAATAGCGAAGAACTTTACTTGAGGCTCCTTTGCCCAACGACGGCTCAGGAACAGAATAGACGTTCCCCCCGGCCGCAATCCACCAACTCAGGATTATCGTTTTCTGTGTGAGCGCACCCCGAAGACCAGCCCCAAACCGAGCAACAAAAGACCACCTGTGGCGGGTTCCGGAACGACCGTCAACAAAACATCGCTTCCGCTCAGGGAAAGCGATGAACTCAGGCCACCAACGAGGCCGGTCAGGTCGGAACCATCCAAGCTGCCGGTGATGCCGGAACTGGCAAACAAGGTATAGACTCCAGCGCCGAAACCGGTTTCAGCCGCGAAGGAAAAGTCGTCAAATCCGAGAACACCTGTTCCGATGGTCAGGGCCCCACTCGCAATCCTATCCGAGTCACCGGTGGTCCCGAGGCTGAAAAGTAGACTGGGAGTGCCATCCACGGCTGAGATATCCAAACCGTTGCTGAAGGTCAGGATGGCCCGGCTACTGTCACCTGCTGAAAGGGAGCCTCCGCCGTCCAAGGTGGTTGAGCCTCCGACGGTACCAGTTCCTCCCAGGGTTCCCGCAGACTCTACAGTGACAGCCCCGGTGGCGGACGAGCTGTCCCCGTTGATTAACAAGGTCCCCGCGGTCACGGTGGTTAATCCTGTGTAGGTATTGTCACCGGAGAAGCGCTGGGTGAAGGCTCCATCTTTGATGATGGCCACTGCTGCGCCTGTATCTCGAACTGTTCCCGCATAGGATTCTTCTCCACTGGCCTTGCTGGTCGTGATCGTCGCTCCCAAGCCACCGAATCCATTTTCAACAAATGTGGAAGTCGAGGTCCCCGAGATACCTGCCACCGTATTGAACCCGGCAAAACTCCGGAAAACTCCGCTGTTATTGAGAACCAGGCGGCTGGTGACGGGATGCCGGGCTGCTGACATGCTCAGGATTCCCGCATTGACCACCGTGTCACCGGTATAGGTGGCAGCGCCAGCGCCAAAGCCAAGCCCGCCCGCTCCGTTTTTCGTAATCCCGGAGGTTCCCGTGACAATCATATTCATGCTCAGATTGCCGCCAGCCACATTGAAGGTTCCACTGGTTAGGCTCATGGTTCCGCTACCTGTTATGGCCACATTTCCGCTGCCATTCTTGCTAATGGAATTGACCACCGTGGAACCCGCCGAAATACTAATTCCGTAACCCAATGCGTCAGCATCTGTCCCGGCCGAGAAGATGGCATCATCGTCAGCCGTCCAAGTCGAGGTGGCGGCGGTGCCAGCCGATGATGTCGACCAATCACTCAGGGTCGTCCAGGTATTGTAGGTCGTACCCCCAATTACGCCGGACCCGGCCGTGGATCCGTTGGTGTCAAAATAGGAATCGGCCGCATTGGCTGGACCGCTAACCAGCATCAGGGTCGCAAGGGCAAAAGAGCCGACGAGGCTCCGGGAAATCAGTTTTTTATTCACGATGATTTGGGTTCTGAGGGTGTTCATAGTTTTGCTTGGGTGGGGGGGGATGATTGCATTGGACGGTTTACGAGGAGGAACTGCAAGCGGATTCCAGAGTTAAGATGTTATTAACAGTCCCCCACCGTGCTCAGGATTTCCCGGTTCTTGGCCGGGGATGGCTGGAGTGCGGGATGGAGTCCGCTGGCGGCACCCATCACGACCGGACGCCGGCTTCGCAGGGCCTTTTCGGCGGCGAAGCAAACCAGGTGGGTTTTTAAGGCGTCTTCCGGATCCAGGCTCTCGGCCCGGTTGCCGACAACCGCTTCCAGAAATTCATCAATCTCAACGGCCACGTTGTGAATGGCCGATTTGTGGTCGGGAAATTCTCCGGTGTCCTGAGAGGCATCAAGACGCTGCCAGAGGGAGCCATCCGGCTGGACTTCATGCCTGTACAAGTAGAGAAGTCCCTTGAGCGGAAGGTAGCGGAGAGACCCTTTAGTTCCTACCAGGCTGTATTCGTATTGGTGTCCAAATTCTTCCTTGAGGAGATCTTCGTGGCTGGCGGGGTCAGAATAGGAAAATTGGTCCGGCATGGCGGAACGCACATGACAGAGGGAAATATGCCCCACGAATCCGTTCTGAAAAATCAGGGAAGTGAACTGGGTGTCGGGAAATTGGTAGTGAGGGACGATGTTCTTCACCGAACCGATGGCATGCACCTCGGCGACTTCGCTTTCCGTCCACCAGCGGAAGAGGTCAATCAGGTGGCAGGTTTCCATCAGGTACATGCTACCCCCGTCGGAGGTCATGCCTTTCCACTCCGGCCAGAAGTGTCCCCGGTATTCCACCACTTGAGCGGACACCAACTCGCCAAGTTCTTCCCTCATGGTCTTGACCTTGAGTGGAAAGAGAGAATTCCTGAGTTCGAAGCCGACATGGAGGACTTTGTCCGAAACTGCGGCCGCGGCCGCCACCCGCCGAGCATCATTCTCGTTCAATGCCATCGGTTTCTCCAGCATGACATGCTTTCCGCCATCGAGGGCACGGATGGCCATCTCGGCGTGAAAGCGATTTGAGCAGGCCACCACAACGGCCTCGATCTCCGCGTCCTGCAGGATGTCATCCAGACTATTAGCGCTCCGCACCCCAAAGCGGTCCCGTGCTGTCGTCATGGCCTCCGCATTGAGATCAAAGACAAATACGTTCTCCGGACCGCAATGCTTATTGGCGGCCAGGTTCCCGATATGCTCGAGGCCCATGTTTCCGCAGCCAATTACTCCGATTTTCATTTTTCGAGTCATAACTGGTTCCTTAGTCCTCCAAGGGAACGAGATCGATCTCCACATTGTCGATCAGGAGATTGGATGAGCCGCCCTCAGGACTGCCGATGCTGAACTTCACGTAGTCCATGCTCACCACCTCATCCATTTCGATTTCAATGTCCTGATCGTTAATTTTGATCTGGCCCATATTTTCATCGCGCCCGATGAGAATCGAATTCCATTCCCGGGGCCGCATGTATTCGGGAGGAATGGCGGTGGATGTCTCTCCGGTTTTTCCCCGGGAGATCACAAAGAAGCGTTTGTCGGCGGCGGCGATGCCAAAATGGAGGTACCCCGAATCGCCCAGCCCGGCCCGGAAGTAATTGTCCTTGGGATCAAAATAGAAATCAAATTTGAGCCAGAGCGAATTTGATTTTGGGACGATAACATACAAGAGGGGGGCCGATCCATTGGCGGCGGCTCCGCGCGAAAACAGCGCTAGGGCATTGGGTTCGGAGAAGGGCTCATCCGCCACGGGAACATTGTCGGTAACGCGAAAATTGTGGTCTTCGTCGAGATATATTCCATTCCAGCCGTCCGGGAATTTTTCCGACGCGCTGACACTGTCAAAATTATCAGTCAGGGGCAGCGTGAGCTTGGGATCCTGTTGGAACTCGCGGTCCCCTTCGGCAAAGAGTGGAAGCGCTGGGACAAGGAGCAGAGCGGCGAAGAGGCCCCAGCCTCCTGCCAGGCGGTGAAGCGGGGATCGACTGGAGCGGGTAGGCATCAGGGTGAATGGGGGATGGGTATTTTTCATTGGGTTTCTTTCAGGGCAGAGGTTGCGGCATAGGGAATTTTTTCAAGGTGGGTGGGATTTTCGTAAATATCCCAGGCTTCCAGCCCGCGGAACTGGCGCCAGTCCTTGTAGCGACCGGTTCCTCCATTGTTGAACATATAGAAACCGCTGGCGCCCTCGCGGAAGGCCTCGACCACAATTTCTTTCATGTCGTGGGTAGGAATCATGCCCTCAGGGGGTGGGATCCCGGCCGCATCGTCTTCCGGGGTGGGATCCCGGGTTCCGGTTTCCTCCGGAGAGAGGCTGCTGTACACTTTGACCTTGGTGCCCTCCACCAACTTCTGAAACGGAGCCAGATTAATGGCGTGGTTCCGAATCGTGTAATCTCCGGGAATAATCCCGTCCACCAGTCCTTCCTGGGCCCACTGCTTGAGGTCCAGAGACTGGGCCCGGAAGTTTCGATAGTCGATGCGTGCTGTCAGGCCGAAGCGGGTTCCCCGCTTCTCCCCTTCAGCATCAAGCAGAGCCCGAACCTTCCGCATATAACTGGTCATCACTTCTGTCTGAGCGGCATCCCATTCCTCCCAAAGTTCGAAATCCGGGTCCAGAGGCGAGACGCCATGCTCTTTCTGGAAGGCCTCCACCAGAGGCGCATCGTAGCCAACGAAGGGAGGATGGCGCATGAATTCGAGGTGAATACCCTGCACCACTCCCAGCCCGAGCATCTCTTGTATGATTGCGAGATTGAAGTCCCTGACTTCCGGGTAGACATAACTCCGGGAGGCCCAGGTCTTGCCTCGATAAGGATGGACGCGGAATTCGGGATGTTCCCGCCAATAGGTGGAGACGTAGTGTAAATCCATAGGAGGATCATAAAAAGCATTCATGCGATACCCGACATAGAGAGGCACCTTGTGCTTCTGCAGGCGCCGGCCCATCGCCTCGATGGGATTGATTCCCTTGTCGATGTAGTTCTCCTTGATGTTCTGATTCACATACTTGCTGTAATTGGTGTCATAGTGTCCGGTCTGCCCCGGATACTCGGTGTGCGTAACCTTTGAGAGATGAGAGCAGATGACCGAAGTCATGCCCTGGCAAAAATCGAATCGTTCCACGATGTCTCCACTGTCGGCAAATTGGTCCGCAAATTTTTCGAAGTCTTCCGCCGTGTAATTGCTCGGCCCGTCGAATCGCCCATGCGTGCTGTAGGCGTCGCTGTAGAAAATTAGTTTCCTGCCCTCGAAAGCGGAGGCCTTCCCGGAAGCCACCGCGGCTTGAGCCGGCGTCAGGGCCAGAACTTTGAGATAGGCCACCTGAAGGGGTTCGGGCGAAATCTCGGATCCCAGCTTCACCACCCCGGAATCGCCACTGGCGAAGACCCCGAAGAAGGCCGCGTTGATGGCGTCCGCCGACCGTCCGGCGATGCTTTTTAAATCTGAGCTTTCCTCACCTACGGAAACCGTCGCCGAGCCATCGCCCCGGATACCGAGATAAACCGCCGCGCTTCCACCCCAGGTCGCCGGAATAGAGAGAGCGGAAACCAGGTTAGCTTCACAGGACCAGAGCGGCCACTGCGGATTCCGGCGGTCGATCTTCCAGCCACCCAACTCATCCTCATCCGGTCCGGGCGTGACCACCAAGGCGTCCCCAGCGGCAAGCACCGGCATTTCATCCGAACCCGGAAAGGTCCGGCGCTGAAGTTTGGCCACGAGGTGCAGGTCCATCTCCTCCTGCCACAACACCCGCCCATCCGCCGCGTCGATACAATCCAGGTTCAGCCGATAGAATCCCGGAGTCGTTTTGGTGATGTCCATCTTGGCTGATTTCCAAGAGGCCTTCCCGGAGGCGGCGTCAACCTTCACGACGCCCTCCTCAAGAGGCTTGGTGTCAGCTTCCCGGATATAGGGCCAGAGTTGGTAGCGGAACTTCAGCTTGGCCGACGGACGGATGGAGTCGGTATTGACTGACACCGTATTGACTCCGCTTTGCAGCAGTCCGAAATCCACCCGGAGACGCTTCCCTGTCTGGGGCCCTGAAACGCCGTAGGCCTTCAGGAGCTGGTTCACAATCCCGACAATGCTGTAGGCATCACCCGTATAAAGGGACTGGAGTTTCAGATAGCGGGCCTCCACCTCAAAGTCCTGCAGGGAAAGATAAGGTGCTTCACCCGGTTCCAGTTCCGCCGCAAACCCCTCAATCTTCTCGAAGGTCTTGTTGTCGAAACTGGAGTACAGCGCGAGGTTCCCGTCCAGGAGGTGATTGAAGGTTTCAGACGACGGCTTTCCGCCGGCATTCAGCCGAAGGGCGTTGACTTTTTGCACCTGGCCCAAATCGATGACCAAGCTGTTGCCCCGGAAGTCCAGGGCCACTTTCGTGCCGTTGTCATCGACAAGCTTATGGCCGGTTCCCTGCCGGGGATCCCGATCCCCCACTGGTCCCCCGCCGGAGTTTTGATAGCCGGACCCTTGATCGATAATCTCGGCCCCGACAACCGGAAGTGGCAGGCCTTCCTTTTCCTTGGCGGAAAGAGGACTCCAAGCCAGCAGTGCGACGGCGGCGAGAACGACCCCGCACCTTGACCGGGCCTTCAACGAAGGGAAAGCTTGCTCGAACGGGTTGCGGGAATTGCACTTTTTCATAAATCTATTTTTTCACCATGGCGGCCCGGCTGACCCTGTAGGCGGGATCCTGACCATCCCTATCGACCCGGCGCACCTTCATCCAAAACTCGCAGGCCGTCGTCTTTTCTGCGGAAAAGATTTCCGGATAGTAATCCGAATTCATCCAAATCGCCCCCACCGGACTCGGGGTAGTACTAAACAAACTGGCGAGCCCCCGCTTGAGGGGCGGGAAGTCCCCCAGCTTGATCCAGCTGTATTCTTTCGTGATCACATCCATCGGCATGCTGCCTTTGATCACGCTGGTCTTGGTGAGCCCAAAGTAACCCCAGAGCGGTTGCCAGTCCGGGGCATCCCATGCCGCAGGCACGGATTCCGTGACAAGCTCCAAAGCGATTCCGGCGTCGGCATCCGGGTCCTCCACCGGACGAACCATAATTTTGGTTCCCGATTCCCTATCGATGAGAGGTCCCTGAACTGGAGCCATGCCAAAGTTCCACCCCATTTGGTCGGGCAAAAAGTCAAAGACCTCCAAGTCCTCAGCTCCGGGGAAATCCATAGGGCGGCGCTCCCGGGGTGTCAGCATGAGAATCTTGTCATCGATGTGGGCATCCCAAGCCGCGAGGTGTTCGGGCAAAACAGCGCTCCTGACAAGCTGCCGGAGAGTCTCCCGGTATCGGTTCGTCACCGCCTTGATTTCCAGGGGAAAGTCCGCCTCCGTGCCGCCCTGCGCCAACCATTGCTCAAGAAGCCCGTGTTGATATCCCCGCAAAATAGCTTCATCGAGCCCCAAGCGGGCCTTCCGAACCCGCAGGAAGGCCTCTGGATCATCGGTGGCTGTCAGCACGGCCGCTTCGGCCGCCTCAAAAAGTTCCGAGGCCTTGCTTAGAAAGGCCAGATCAAGAAAGGTGTAACCCGACTGGTGAGTTCCGAAGGCCACCACGTCATCCGCCTCTTCGGAGGCAGCCGCCTCATCCAGAAGCAAATAATATTTCCGGAGCCAGGAACCGGCTGGGCCAAAAAAGCCATCCGTGAAGGTTCTTTCCAGGCGGGAGTACTCCTGATCGGGGTCGTTCATCCCCTTCATCGTCATCCAGTAGAGGAAATCGCGGTCCGCGCCCGACCAAGGATCCCCAATTTCCACCAAAACCCCTTCGATCCCGAGCTCGTGGTAGGTCTTGAGATCTTCATACAACGCCTTGGCCATGGGCAGCGGAAGGCTTCCGAAAAAAATCCCGTAGGCGTTGGCATAATCCCAAACCCGGAGATGTTTTGCCCGTTCCTTCCAACGCTTCAGCAGGTCGAGGAAGTCGCCATTGCCCTCAGCCGTCAAAGCCCGGGCCGGATTGCTGGCCGTGTCGGCCACCGTAATGATGACATTGTCGGCGGCGCGAATGGACTTGGGCGGTTCCACGGTGGCCTTGTAGGCGAGGGTTTCCAAGCGCAGGTCAGGATAGGGCTCTTTGATGGCATCCGCCAATTCGTTCACCATATCCAGCAGGGGTGCCATTTCGGTGCCTTCCTTCGCGACGAGATTCCGGGAAGCCTCTCCTTCGTCGTATCCTTCATGGTCTTGGGAAGAAATGTCAAAAACCAGCCGCGACGAATAGCCCTCTAGGGCATCCTCCTCGACGGTCGTCTCGATGTAGCCGAGCAAGGTCTTCAGCATGAAGGCTCGGAGTTCGGGATTCATGACATCGAGTTGGGCCGCCACGTGTCGACGTTTACCGTCCACGAGGGAAAACCATTCCGGGTTGGTCGCAAAATGCTTCTTGGGGTCCACGTATTTGAAATAGGTATGAACAAAACCCGGAGGCCCGAACCCCACCCTTCCGCCGAATCTCAGATCGATGCGGTAGTCCTTGTTTCCCTGATTATTGAAACGGTTTTGGGCTGCGAAGAGCCCGTCGTCATACCTCACGGCTGCCACCATGCGATTTCCGTCAAATGTGTCGCGGGACTGCCGATGGGCCGCATAAAAGTAAGCGATGGTGCGGGACTCGAAGGCGGGGTGTCCTGAGCGGTCCAGACGCGGAATTACCACCTTGGAACGGCGGGGCACGGTTTCGGAATCCGGTGTCCACCAATGGACACCGAGTTCGTCTTCGAGGAGCTGAAAAACCGCATAGAGCGTGCCACGCGGATATCCCCCAAACAAAAAGAGCGAGTCCCCCTGGACCCGGATCCGCCAATCCTCCGCTGCCAAATCAGGATTGGGCTCCAGCTTGCTTGTTGCCAGAGCCTGGGTGGCACCCACATAAATGGCGGGCTTGCCGGCCGGATGGGTGGATTCCTGAAGGACCGGGAAATGCGCTCCAGAGATTTTCTCCAAGTATTGGCTCAACTGTGCTGCCGCTGTCATCTCGGGAGGACGGGTCTGGTCGGAAATCACAATTGGCAGGGCGGCTTCCCCCGCATCCGCCAGCACCAAGCCATCCGCAGGGAGGAGCATGGCCCGGCCGGAGTTCCATTGACCGTCTTCAAACTTCCAGCCGGAAGTCGACTGGGCGATGGCCAGGGCCGAGAAACAAATCAAGCCACACAGAACCAGCGCCTTGATCCGAGATCCTGTAGTGGAATCCCTCAAAACCATCCTGTAAATCCTGTCCATCCCTGTAAAATTCTCATGCGATCATGGGGTCCCCATTCCCCACACCTAGGGACCACTGCGGGGAGCGTCAATCCACACAGAGCTGTTAAACTGCCTTGATCTGTCTAGCAGTTTATCGGGCTTGCGGCGAAAGATGCTGGCAAGGTCGGGAGTCGAAGGAAGTCAGACAGCCCTCCCCCAACAAACTGATTAAATCGAAAGCCTGGCCGTTGCTGCGGATGCGCGGAATTCCCTCCCGGAATTCGCCCCTTCGGGCTGCCTTTAGCAGGCTATGTCCGCAGTTCCCACTGCTCCCGTTCCGTTGCAGCCGCGGCGCGGAGAGGAGCGTTTTCATTTGCTGGTAACCAGGGATTGGGAATAGGGAAATTTACTCAAGTGATAGGGATTTTCATAAATATCCCATGCTTCCAGGCCCCGGAACTGCCGCCAGTCCGAGTAGGCACCGGTTCCTCCATTATTGAACATATATACCCCGCTGGCGCCCTGCCGGTACGCCTCGACCACAATTTCTTTCATGTCATGGGTCGGAATCGCACCTTGCGGTGGAGGAATCCCTGCGGCATCGTCTTCAGAGCTCGGATCCCTGGTCCCGGTTTCTTCCGGAGAAAGGCTGCTGTAGACCTTCACATCCGTCCCCTTCATCATCTTCTGAAAGGGAGTCAAATCGATGCTGTGGTTCCGAATCGTATAGTCTCCGGGGATGATCGCGTCCACCAGTCCCTCCCGGGCCCAGGTTTCGACATCCAGGGATTGGGCGCGAAAGTTCCGATAGTCGATCCGAGCCGTGAGCCCGAAGCGGGTTCCTTGTTTCTCCCCTTCGGCATCGAGCAGGGCCCGAATTTTTCGCAGCATGCCGGTCATCACTTCCGTCTGAGCGGCATCCCACTCCTCCCAGAGTTCGAAATCCGGGTCCCAGGGCGATGCGCCATGTTCTTTCCGAAAAGCCTCCACCAGAGGAGGATCGTAGCCAACGAAGGGCGGATGGCGCATGAATTCCAAGTGAACGCCTTTCACCCCAAGCGCAAGCATCTCCTGGATGATTTCGAGATTAAAGTCCCGGACCTCCGGGTAGGCATAACTCCGGCCCGCCCAAGTCGTCCCCCGATAAGGTTGAATGCGAAATTCGGGATGTTCCCGCCAATAGGCAGAGACGTAATGCAGGTCATCGGGAGGATCATAAAATGCATTCATGCGATACCCGACGTACAGAGGCACGTGGTGCTTCTGCAGACGCTCTCCCATCACCTCGATGGGATTTAGCCCTTTGTCGATGTAGTTTTCCTTGATGTTCTGCCCCACATACTTGCTGTAGTTGGTTTCATAATGTCCGAATTGCCCGGGATATTCGGTGTGCGGAACCTTCGAGAGATGGGAACAAATCACCGAAGTCACGCCTTGGCAAAAATCGAAACGTTCCACGATGTCGCCACTATCGGCAAATTGGTCGGCAAATTTTTCGAAGTCCTCAGCTTTGTAATTACTCGGACTGCTAAAGCCACCGTGAGTACTGTAGGCATCACTATAAAAAATGAGCTTTTTGCCCTCAAAAGCGGAGCTCTTTCCAGCCGCCACCTCCGCTTGAGCCGCGGTCAAAGCCAACACCTTGAGATAGGCGACCTCGACGGGCTCGGGCGAAATCTGCGAGCGGACCGAAATCCCTTCGGAATCGGCGGCAGCAAAAACGCCAAAGAACGCTCCATTGATCCAATCCGAGGAACCCCCCGCTGAGCTCTTTAAGGCCGATTTATCCTTTCCGACGGAAACCGTCGCTGAACCGTCTCCCCTGATACCAAGATAAAGGGCAGCATCTCCCTCCCAGAGCACCGGAATGGCCAGACTGGAGACCAGATTCGCCTCACAGGTCCAGAGCGGCCACTCTGGATTTTGTCGATCAACCTTCCACCTACCCAGAGCTTCACCTCCCGGGCCCGGAGTGACCACAAGGGCATCCCCGGCAGCCAGAACAGGAGTTTCATCCGATCCCGGAAAGGTCCGCCGATACAGCTTGGCAACTAGGTGCAGATCCCTCTCCTCCCGCCACAGCACCTGCCCATCAGCGGAGTCGACGCACTCCAAACTCAATCGGTAAAATCCCGTTGTCGTTTTCGCAATTTTCAGCTCGGCGGATTTCCAAGCAGACTTTCCAGAACCGGAGTCAATCTTCACCGGACCCTCTTCGAGCGGTTTGGTTTCCGCTGCGCGGATATAGGGCCAGAGTTGATACCTGAACTTCAGTTTGGCAGCGGGGCGGATGGAGTCGGCGTTGATGGAAACCGCATTGATTCCGCTTTGCAGTAATCCGAAATCCACCCGCAGGCGCTGTCCCGCCAGGGGTCCGGAAACGCCGTAGGCCTTCAGGAGCTTATTGACGATGCCCACCACGTTATACGAGTCGCCCGTGAACAGAGAATGAACCTTCAAATATCGCGCCTCCACATCAAAACCTGAAAGTAAAAGGTGGGGCGAATCTCCGGTTTCGACATCCTCGTCAAAACTCTTGATTCGCTGAAACGTCTTATTATCGAGGCTGGAATAGAGCTCAAGGTTTCCATTGATCAGATTGGCAAAGGAACCCGGTGCCGGCCTTTCGCCAGCCTCGAGCCGGAGGGCCTTCACCTCCTGAACTTGACCGAGATCCACCACCAGACTGTTGCCTCGAAAGTCCAAGGCCACCTTCGTGCCATCATCATCAACAAGCCGATGCCCGGTGCCTACCTCCGGATGGCGATCACCCACAGGACCGCCTCCAGAATTGGGATAAGCCGAACCCTGATTAATAACCTCCGCCCCAACAATGGGAAGTGGGAGGCCAACCTGTTCTTGGGCAGACAATGAAGCCAGCCCCATCCCGCCGACGCCCACCAGGAGGACAAATTTTGGCAGAAAATGATCTGGATTAGACATGATTCAAAAAACGTGAGCCGGGATCGACTTCACCCGCCGAGTTCCTTCTGAAAACTCCAAGCTCATCCTTCTTCCCTTTCCCAGGGATTGATGAGTTGGATGCCGGTGTTTTTGAAGTCGGCCGTGTTGCGGGTGGCAAGAATGAGGTTATGAACCTTGGCGGTGGCGGCGATGAGGGAATCATTGGGGCAAAGGCCATGAATCCCCCGGTATTCTGCAGCCTGGAGCGCGGTGCCAAGGTCAATGCCGAGACTGCGATGACGAAATTCCGGCAAGACGGTGTTCATCAGCCAGGCATCCAACTTGTCCGCGAACTCGGGATTGCGACCACGCACCTGATGAATACCCATGCGGATCTCCAAGGGTGTCACTACGCTGATCCACATTTCATCTCCAACATGGCGACGCTGCCACCCCTCCACCGCTTTGTCGATGCGCTCGAGTTTTCGAAAAAACGAGAGGGTGACGGTATCAAGGAGAAAGGCGCTCACAAAAAGTCAAGCGGCCTTTCCTGATCTTGCTTGCGATCGGGAAGTTCGAAGTCGAGATCAGCAGTGGCCGGATCCCCCAAGCGCTGGAGCAGCGTTCTGCGCTCGGGATGAACCCGGGCAATTTCCTGGCGGAGAAGTTCGGCGATCCACTGGGAGAGAGATTGAGACCGGCTTACGGCCCTATGCTTGGCCTCTTGACAGAGCTCCTCGGGGAGTTTGAGCGTGACATTCATAGATTTCGTGTAGCACGATTGCACGAAGAAAGAAAAAGGTCAATCAGCTCGCCAGGCGCTCGGGTTCAGTTTTCCGTGGCGGAGACTTTGGACTTTGGACAGCGACAGGCTTCCATCCTCAGCGCTTCCGAGACTTCGCTTTTTTCTTCACCGGGACCGGTCCCATTGAATCCCCTTTGACGAATTCCGGGATCAGAAGCGTGTGGTCCTTGACCTTGCCCGTTTCCAGAAGGCTGGCAATGGCCCTCGCCAAACGACGTCCATAAAGCTCCGTCCGATAGGCGTAGTGAGAAGGAGCCGGAATGATGCAATCCATGAGAAGATCGTCCCCGTCTCGGCAGATCAGAGAAACATCCTCGGGAATCCGGAAGCCCTTGGCCAGCAACCAACCCTGAGTCAATATATAGCGACTGACCAGAGCCACACACAAACCGGTTGGCTTTTCCACCGGCCGAAAAAGCTCTTCCAACAGGGCCTTCAGGCCCTCGGTCGATTGATCATAGGTCACAATCAAATCCTCGATTTGCCGGTTCGGCTCCCGCTGCTGCACCGCGGTCACAAAAGCCTCCAGACACTTGGGATTCTTCTGAGCACTTTGTTCCCCAATAATCAAATGAAACCGCCGATGGCCCAGGTTGAGGAATTGGTTGGCCACATGTCGGTACAAGGCCGAGAAATCCATTTCGAAGTCGGGAAGGTGCACGCCATCTCCAGACGAGCCACAAGCGACTAAGCAAGGCAATTTGCGACCTGAAAAAAATTCCTGCGCCGCCACCGCGCTGCCCATGAGGACCCAGCAGGCGGCGGGATGAAGAGCAACAAGGCGCTCCGCTTCGGGCTGAGAAAATTTCCAACTCCCAAATTGGTGAGAAACAACCGCATATCCCTGTTTGCGAAGACGATCCACCACATCGCGAAAATGGGGTTCGTCAAGCCGAATAGGGGAAAAGCCAAGGAGAACAACCGTTTTTCGGTCCACCTCCGACTCACCCGAACCATCCTTCACAGGAGAAAGAATCCGGGTGGGGCAGCCTTGTTTCACCAAAATGGCGCCTTCACTTTCCAGTGCTTTGATGGCTTCGAGAATTGTCGGAACGCTTACGCATAGATCACGACTCAGCGCCCTCACCCCAGGAAGATGATCGCGAAATTCACCGGATTCAATCGCCTCTCTCAAACTTCCAGCCACCCCGGAAATCAAAGAATGGCGTGTGGGAGCGAGCATGGAAACAATCTAGCTCCCGTCGAAAGCCCGTTCAAAGCAAAACGATGCGCCCGGCTGTTGATCACAGAATTCTCCAGTTCATGTCCCCCGGAAGACACTCCCGTCCGGAAAATCTGCTTGGCGAGTCGCCCCAGGAATCAAAGAAGTTGTCCCTCCAAAAACCGAAAGTCTGAGATATTCTTCAGCCGACCATCGAGGTCCTGCCGGGTGTAGAGGAAATCTTGCGCCTCCTGCTGAAAAGGAAACTGCGGGTAGAATTCGATAATCTGCCGGGTGGCAGATATCCTCGTCTTCTCGTCTTCCAATAGTTTTTCGATCGTACTCCGTTCATTGCTTCCGCGGGTCGTCCCATCAAAAAATGCCAGGGTGGCCAGACGGAATTGGAAGAAAGCCGAGGCGGACTGGTAGTGGAAATAGATGGTCCGCGCGATCGTAAAATCCTCGAAACCCTGGAAGGTCACAAGTTTTTCAATGTCCGGAATAACCGCCAACGGGTCGTCCACCCCAAAAGATCGGGCCAAAATCTCGATCCCCGGCTTCCAACGCTCACAAAGAAGGGTCAGCAGATGGATGATTTGCTCCGGTGTCAGTTGGTCGCAACAATCGGAGAGTTTGGTCCCCTGCCGCCCCGCACCCTTCATAAAATACCAGGGCATGGGAATTTCTTCCCTCGTAAAAACCCACTCAAAACCCGGTCCATGCATGTGAGGACCAAAATAGATAAAGCGCAAATCAAAGGGAAAATACTCGAACGCCCGGTCAAATTCCTCCCAAGCGGCATAAGCGGCTGGGGCTCGATCCTCGCCGTAAACTGCGACCGCACATTTTTGCACCTCGCCGTTGATCGACAAATTATTGAATTTTTCATCCCGAAAGACCCGGCTACCAAGCTGTGCCATCCATGTCGTGGTGTCCCCGCCATAGTTCCAACAGCCCATCAATCCGCGGGATCCCAGGTCACGCACGGCAACTACCTTTTTGGCGAGGCGGAATGGCAACGGGAGGTAGGGCACCATGAGAAATTCATGAGTCACATTGAGCATGATCTTGGCCCAGAGTTCCCGGTCGTCCTCCTGCGTCACCTTTAAAGTCTCAAGAAACAAGGGGGAGGGCCCAAGATAACTAAAACTGTATTCGTCCACCGTGAGGTCAATCCCCTCCACGGTCTTGCTTCCTCCTCGCTGCATGTCGCAGAGAACAATGACATCCTTGGGAAGTCCGTTGATAATCTGTTTTTGAGGAGACTCCTCATACATCCCCCAACTCCAATTCCAGGCCACGATCCGGGCGGTGGCACTGGCGGCCCGAATTCCCCTGTGAATTTTTTCCATCACATCAATGACGGTCTGCACGGAAGTTGAATCCTTACATCTCGAACAGGCGACTTCGCGATATTTGAAATCCTCGTTGAGAAGATTCCGTTCATCGACGTTGGAGAAGCAATGGCTGAGGATTTCGGAGGCGGTGATCGTAATCACGCCCGCCAACTCGGGACATTGCCTAAAGACTCTCTCAAATCCTCCGGCCAAATAGGTCTCCGTGAATTCGCATTGGGTACAAAACGCATAGGCGAGGGTCTCCGGAACGGCCGAGGCGTGGTTCAACAAAGGATCAAGGGGGCCTTTGAGATCAGGATAGACATCAAAAATTGGATCCCCTTTGAGAAATCCCTTGGGCTCGTTCACGTAGAGGTAAACACCCACGCCATTTTCTCGGCCACGGGCCACGATGCCATTGAGCGCCTCCATCCGTTCCCCATTGCGATGATCCCAATGGGGGGCGACATCAAAGGTCACCAAATCCCGCAACTGCCCGCGCAGCCAGATGGCAGTGAACCCGCCGTCACGCACCGAACGGAAATACGCAGAATCAAATTTTTCGGATTCCGCGAGAATCTCGTCGCCGTAAAAATCGGTCAGACAATTCCGCATAATGAGTTCTCGTGGCATCGGAGTGGTGTTCATATTTAGCAAAAGGCACGGTCAGAATTTTTTCTTCAATCCGCTCATTGGATTCCGAGATCGCGGGAGAATCCGGTTAAGAGTTCCACGCCGGTGGAGGTCACAAGGACATTGTCAATGAGTCGGGCTCCCAGGCCCTCTTCACCCAGAAAGACGGGGGGCTCGACGGTGACGACCATGTTTTCCTCCAGGACTTGGGAACTTTCCTCCAGCATATGAAGGGGTTCGGCCCAAGTGGGAGGAAAACCCGGACCCAATCCGTAACCGGAGGTATGGACACGGCCATGTTCGAGTCCAGCGGACTGAATGATCGCTGCCGCAGCGGCATGAGGGATCCTGGCAGGCACTCCCGCCCGCATGGCCGCCAGACAGGCATCGGAGGCGGCGCGAACAACCTCATACACCTCCCTCATGCGGACCGTGGGCTCGCCAAGACAAAATTGGCGCCCGATGGTTGCGGTGTACCGGCGACTGGTCGCCCCAAACTCGATATTCACAAAATCGCCCGCCTCAAGGCGGCGGCTGGTTGGGGCTCCATGGCTGAAGGCGGAGCGCGGGCCCGACACCAAATTGATGGGACTGGCGGCGATTCCACTTCCTGCGGCATGCAAAGCTCGGGCCACCTCCCCAGCCAATTCCAACTCGGTCCTTCCCGGACTCAGCTCCCCGGCAAAGACTTCCATGGCCTCATCCGCCATCTGGACCGCCTCGCGTATGTAGAGCAGTTCTTGGGGAGACTTCCGCATCTTGAGATCAAAAATCAAGTTGGTGGGTTCAGCCACCAATGCGCAACCCAACACTCCCTTGATTCGAACATAGTCATGAGGATGCAAATAGTAAGCTGGCACCTCCATCCCAACCCGTCTCCCCATTAGCCTCAGGTCTCGGGCGACTTTGAAAAAAGCTTCCACTGGATCCTCGATGCGTCCCCCCCCCCAAGTCCGAATCTCATCGACCAGGGCGTCTTGCGCGAATTCGTTGCGCTCCCCTTCGCGGGTGAGCACTTCCACGCTTTCCGAATCCGCGGAAAGAAACAGACACTGAAATTCTTGGTAACTCTTGGCCTCAGAGCCTGTCAGCCAGTGAATCGACACCGGATGAATCGCGATCAGCCAATCGAGTCCCTTGGTTCGCATGGCCTCGCGGACCCGCTCGCGACGGTTGGCGAATTCTTTGCGGGAAAAATCAATCTTCGCCATGGGAAACTTCCTTTTGATCGTTGAGGATTTGCCGGCAACTCAGAATTTTTTCTACCAGATCGAAACGAGTAAATCCATAGTGGTTGGTGGCTTCAAATCCGATTCGCGAATCCTGAGCCACCAGATCGAACAGTCTCCGGGCCAGCAAGATTTCCTCTTGAAGAATCGGTGGGCAGGCCTCCGGGTTCCGATCTCTGGCGCGGATAAATCGAATCTGGTTAGCGGTGCTTAGAAAATAGATCTGAGCGGCCTCCGCAATCCGCCATTCATCTTCGACGGCTGCTGAGGAATGTTCCTGCCGAAGACGCTCCAACCGATCCACACCCAACTGCCAAAGCCGGGCGAGTTTTTCAAATTGCGCCAGGAAGGTCTCCTCGGAATAGGGTCCCCGCCACCCTTCGAGATCGTCAAATGGAAATGTACACATGGTCGCGGGAAGACCTGTCCGTTCGGCATAAAGCAAGTTCGCCGGGCCCAAAGATTGCGGTCCAAAATAGCAAACCGTGAGGTCAAAGGGGAATTCCAGATAGGCATCGCTCAGGAGATTCCAGGCTTCCACGACACCCCCGGCCGCCGAATCTCCATAGCGACGCCGAGCCACTGCGGACAAAGCCTCGGCCACGTTTGGACGAGGCGTGCGTGTAAATTCGGCGACAAGATCCAGATTGGGCGATGGCGAGCCTCCGGGGGTCCACCCCAGCATCAATCCACTCACGTTTGTGGCTGTGACATTGGCAAGGTGCTCCGCGACCAACCGGAGGGCCGGAATGTAGGGAAGCGAGATCACCTCAAAGGTGTTAGCCGCCTGCATCTTCGCGGCCGTTCGCAGCCCACGTCGAAGAGCCATTTCCCATTGGCGCCGGCTCTGATCACTCGGACCCACCACCGAAATTGAATATTCGTTGACGGTACCAGAGTAATCTCCCCGGGTGAATGGATGCCCCCATTCACTGATGCAGAGGAGCCAGACGCTTTCCGGCAGGCGCGCAACAATTCCGGGCATCCATTTTTCGGGAGTACTCCATGCATAGAGAAGAAATTTTCCCTCGGATCCCGCCAGGCGCATTCCCCGCTCCATGAGGGTGCAAACATCCGCATTAATCGTTTCCGGCCCCCGCTCCGCGCAGCGCGGGCACGGATTCAATACCGTTTTGGGGGCAACTTCGCCTGGGATACTGCGTAATACGAACTCATCAACCACGTTCGGATCATATTCCCGCGAATAGCAGTTGGTCAGATTTTCACTGAAAGTGATGGCCATGACCCCACCCAATCCGGGGACATGCTCGAAAACATGCCGCACGGCATTGACAAGAAAATCCTGCACCGGTTTTGTACTCACGCAAAGAGCCACCACATCCGGTGAATAAGGTGCCCGGTCCGGAGTTTCCTCGACCCCTCTCAATTCGGGGTGCTCATCGAAGAACTCCCGCGGCATCGAACGGGGCTCATTCAAATAGAGTAGGACATCGATGCCAAAGGCACGGCAGCGTTTCACCAGACAGTTGAGATTCTGCAAACGCTTCTCCCACCCCTTGGAGAGCGCCGGGGCCAACTCCCAAGGAGCCAGAGTATTGAGCACCACATGCAGCCAGATCGCGTTAATTCCTGAACCGGCCAGCTCCGCCAGATAGCCCTCGGGCAGATCTTCGATTCCCTCGCCCATCAAGGGATCTCCATAACGCAAAAAATACGGATACACCATGCGGAGACCAATCGCCGGATCCGCCGGGACGACCGAAGCGCCAACCTCACCGCGAAAGCGCTCGATGAACCCAAAAAAAGGCTCGGCCGGACTCTCTATGGTACCGTCCAATTCTTCATCCACCACTCGGGCGATCCCATCTGCGGCCACTCGGGAGGCTTCATCGGGCGGCCGATAACAAACCGGCGGACAGTTCGGCTTGTATCCACCCAATTTGGCATACATGAAATCGTCTTCGTTCAGGGCAAACTGCATTCTCGCTGCGTCCCAATCCAAAAGTGGACAAAGCTGTTCATAGGGCAGCAAATGCCAGTTGCGGCGCAAGACCGTCACGTAGTTCCGCCGCAACTCCCCGCAGGAGATGGATCGCTGCGGGGGAAGACCCATCGCGATGGCCACCTCTGTAATCTCTGCCGGGGTCCCCTTCAATACCTCCGCCAAACGCTCAACCGGAATAACGTCCCAATTGCGCCAGATCACGGCATGCAAGGTATCTGGAAAATGGGGGATCGGTGCCGGTTGTTGTACCCGGCCGATAGGAAGAGAGGAAAACTCCATATCCGTACTATTTCCCAGAAACTCCTATCAGGTGCTCAATGACCATTTGATCGAGGGCCTGGTAATTTCGATCAGCCACCAACTCCCGGGCCGCCCTCTCGTCAAAGGATCGAACCTTCTCCAAGAGATGGAGAAAAGTGCCTCGTGAATTTATTAAATGATCCAACATATGCTCAGTTTTTGTGGGGCGAAAGGGATAGACTTCAAAGGCAATTTTTTCTCCCCGGCGGCCATAGCGATTGCGCTCCAGGCAACGAACTTGATTAAAAGCCGAACGCAGATTGGAGCTGCCAAACGGCTTGTCTTGCTCAAATTTCAAGCCGTTCTGATCGTTAAGGTGAACACACCAAAGCTTGCCAGCGGCGAGAGCGAAGTCCAACTCGTCCACGGGATCCAAACCAGCCAGCACACAGTGTGAGCTTTCGATCAAGACTCCCACGCGCTTGGGATCCTGGGTGAGATAGGACAACGCCACAGCATGACCGGGCGTCGGCACATAGGTGGTATCGACCGGCTCATTCGGCTTGGGTTCAATAACAATTTTGATTTTTTTGTCAGAAGCCAACATCTGATCGATAGCTTTGACGAGGTGCTCGATGGCGCGCTTTCCATCCTTGGCCTCCCGCAAATAAGTCCCCTCACGCACCAGACATAAATCCAACAATCCGCACCCGACGGTGCTGGCGATTTCAATGGCCTGAAGCGCGCGATCCACCGCGTATCGCCGGGCTTTGGCATCGTTGCTGGTAAACGCTCCATCAATCGTTCGGGAGTCGAACCACAGACGCGGCGCGATCAAATCGATCTCCACTCCGGCGTCATCAAAACGCTTTTTCAATGCCCTCGCCTCCCGACGGATCTGAGCAGAAGATTTGGAGTCCAGGTCCGGCACCACATCGTCGTCGTGCAACATCATGGCGTCGAAACCCATCTTCTTCACTTGATTGAGCTTCCAGTCGAGAGGTCGAGTCTCCCGGACCGCCGGGCCGGCCACATCGGCTCCATTGCTGATATTCCAAGGACCAAGGGAAAATTTGTAATGATGCTTCATGAGAGAACGGTGGATTAGGAAGTATTGCCGCGAGGGATCATTCCCGCTTCACCCAACAGTTGCCGGACGCAGATCGAATGGCAGCGTCAATGAGTTCGACGGCGTTGAAGGCGTCCTGGACCGTGCTGATCTCCGGAGCGGTTTGTTCCGAAAGGCAGTGGATAAAGTAGTCGAGAGCGGCCCGCAATGGTCCGTATTCCACTCCATAAATCCGGTGACCGTATGATAGGTTGGGAATCTCCAGACCGGCGTCACCCAAGTGATAATACCCCAAATGCGGCAGGGTCACCTCGTCGATACCGTGCTTCGAAAGAATCGAAACAAAATCGTTTTCGATACAGTGCGTTTGTCGGGGGAGATACCATCCTCCCTCCACCACGCTGGTTACCCCATTGGCATATTCGATGAGAATGGTCATCCCATCGACCTGCCCTTCCGAAATCCGCGTCTCCAGGGCCATGACCCGGTCAAAGGAGCTTTCGGCAAAGGCATTGCTGAGTTCGATCTCGTGGCACAGCATCGCGTAGGCGGGATGGACCCGCCCGTAGGTGTCTTTTTCCTGCCGGGTCCGCCGATCCCGGAAACTCAAATGATGCTTGGGTACTCCACTCAGCTTCTCGAATATCTGGGCGAGGCGATGTTCAAACCTCAGACAATGGCCGCTCATCGCGATTGTGCCACGGGAAAGCTCCAAAATCGCACGAGCCTCCGTCAGGTCCGCCGCCAGAGGCTTCTCCACATAGATGGCTTTGCCCGCCGCCGCCAAAACTTGGAAGGCTTCGAGATGTCGATCTTCGGGGGTAACAATCGACACCAAATCCAGTGATTCGTCACCCGCCAGCGCCTCCAGATTCTGGTAGTTCGTCCCTCCATACTGATGGCATAGGGCGTCCCCCCGCTCCCGCTCCAAAGTGAATACGCCCGCCACCTCCACCTGAGGCATGCTGGCATAGGTGCGCAAATGGGCCTCGCCGAAAGCTCCCCCGCCGACCACAGCGGCTTTCCAAATTTTCTGCAGGTTCGATTTCATGCCGATTAACTATCTGATCTTTGAGAAGAAAGGAAAACCTCCCGTTCGGCGACGCCGAATATCTGGGCATTTCCGCTGACCAGATTTAACCTGTAGAAGGACATCGGCCGAGCGTTTCCCCCGAATCAAATTCCGGCATGATGAGGCTTTCATGAGGAGGGACAAATCGGTTCAAAGCCAACTTCATGACCAACTTGGCGGATTTTTCGATCAGTTGATTATGGACACTGTAGCTGGCCACTCGGAACGGCAGCGCCTGAAAGACAGCGGCCGTCTCACAACTCATCACCGACACCTCCCCGGGCACCCGTAGTCCAAGATTTTCCAGGGCGAACAACACCGTGACACAATCCTGGGCTCCCAGGACAAAAACTGCTGTCGGCGGATCCTTTTCCCGAAACATTTTTAGAATTTTCCGATACAGCCTGGTGGCTCGCCCGGGGCTAACGAGAGTGGTGCACGCCCCGTCCCCGACTCGGGCCATTCCCAGTCGAAATCCCTCCTCACATCGCAAATCACCAGGCCGGACTTCGCCGGGAAGAATGATAACAACCCTTCGATGACCTTTCGCAGCCAGCACTCCCGCCGCATGCCGTCCAATAGCCAGATAATCCCATTCACTGGAAGGCAGATGGACCTTGGGGAAACGACTTCCGCGAATAAAAGTCGGCAAACGCAGGTGCGAGAAATAGACCTGCACTGCCTCGGAGACCCGCATCAGGACATAACAATTCGCCTTATGTTGCCGGATGACGGTCTCAAGAAATTTACGAGGCTTGGATTTCCCTAAATGCGGATTCTCCACGATAACCAGTCGAAGATTGCTTCGGGCCAGGGTCTGATGAAGTGCCCCAACAAAGCTCAGCATGTCAGCCGCTTGTTCCCGAAGCGGATTGGCAGTGAGAAGAACCACCACTCCGGTGTCAGAGATATGCCTTGAGATTCCGGAGGGAACAATCAAGGTCTTCCGCCGCAAGCGCACCTGCACCAAACCCTCGTGACTCAATATCCCGATGGCGGCCCGCAATGTCGGACGACTCACCTGCAAGAGTTGACATAGATTCCGCTCGCTCGGCAGGGATTCCATCCAGTGGCCGGCCAGAATATCCGTCCGGATACTGGCCGCAGCCTGAGTAGCTAAAGAATATCGCCGCGGAATTTCCACGATCCCGATCTAATGCCGGCCAAGCATACCCTCAAGGAGTTTCGCTTCGGGAAGGAGTCTGAAACAGCCGCGTCATGGCTCAGTGCGGCTAACCAGAAACATCAACAATGACCCACATCCCCATTGTTTGGTGGAGAGCCCCCATTATTTGGTGGAGAGCCAAAAAAAGGAGAGCGGGTAGAGGGAATCGAACCCTATATTTCACTCCTAGTAAGATGAATAAATTTGACCGCGTGTAACAAAAGTGTAACAAATCTGACATATGGGGACGCCAAAGAAAAAAGCTAGAGGGGCGGTTAAAACCATTGAATCAAACGGCATTAAAATTCCAATTTATTCGGCCCTTACGCCATCCGGCTCGGAAGGCTACCTTCTTTCCTACTACGCGAACGGCCGACGGGTGCAGCAACGTGCCGCCACGCTAGCGACTGCCGTCGATGCGGCCAAAGCGAAAATAAGAGAACTGACGACCGGCGCTGCCCATGTCGGCTCCCTCACCCCTCGTCAAACCGCCGTAGTGGCCGACGCCATTGAAATCCTCCGCCCCACAGGAGTTTCCTTGTCGGAGGCTGCAAGGCAGTTCGTCGAGGCCCATACCATTTTGGCAGGGCAAGGCTCACTCGCCGATGCCGCCCGTCTCTACGCCCAGGACGTCAATAAACGAAAAATTCCCCGCAGAACCGTTTCGCAGGTTGTCGCTGAATTCCGTGCGGAGCTTGAGGTGTCCGGTTTATCCGAGCTGTACAGGCGTGATGCACGTATACGCCTTGGCCGGGCGGCCGAAGCGTTCAAAACACAGATAGCGGACGTTATGCCAGATTCAATCGTAGCCTGGTTGTCACAAGGGAAGCGGTCGCCACGCAGCTACAACAATGACCGCAACGCATTGGTGACGTTGTGGCGTTGGGCGAAAAAAAAGGGCTACCTTCCAGAAGGCATCGCGACCGCACCGGAGCGCACCCCTAAGCGCAAAGACGTCGGTAGTGAGATTCAGATTTTGACGCCCGAAAATTTTGCATTGTTGCTTAAAAACACGCCAACCACTTTCCTTCCGTATGTAGCCATTGGAGGGCTGGCCGGTGTTCGCACTGCGGAAATTTCTCGCCTTGATTGGAGTGAGGTCCACATGGCTGAACGCCATATTTTAATCTCTGCAGCGAAAGCAAAAACAGCTTCTCGCCGGATCGTACCTATTTGCGACGCCCTCGCCGCGTGGCTGAAGCCTCTTGTGAAATCAGATGGGCCGATAATGCCTTTCGCAAACGAGCAAAGTATGCTCAACCAATGGAGCCGGGCTAAGGCGCGAATGGTGGGCGCAGACAATAAACCGTTGGTGGAGGTGCCAACGAACGCCCTGCGCCACAGCTATGCGTCGTATCGACTAGCGCAGGTGGAGGACGCCGCCAAGGTTTCGCTAGAGATGGGAAACAGCCCCCGGAAATTATTTCAGAACTACCGTCAACTCGTCACAAAAGCTCAAGCAAAGAAGTGGTTTGCCGTGGTGCCAAGTTTGTAGGCGGGTAGGGGTGCATGACGGCAGAATTATAAAAA
>CALBXK010000138.1 GCA_937890535.1 uncultured Spartobacteria bacterium | reverse complement strand
CGGGACCTTGCCAGAAATGAGGGTTCCTGATTGGGTGCGACGCCTTTATGGAAATTGCGGTTTGCATGTTCCTGAGGAAAGACTGGCTTGGAATGCGGTGCATATCGAGCAATTTTTGCGATGGTGCAGGGAGCGTGGTGAAGAGGAAGGCGGGAGCGAATTGGGAGATTTGGCCGGGCTCTATCTCAAGGAGTTGGCGTTGACGGTTTCGAGTGAATATCGTCGTGAGCAAGCACGTCAGGCTCTGGAGGTATTTTACCGCGGCGTGAACGCCTGGCATTTGAAACACGTGGAAGGAGGCGGTCTTGAGCCGAAATTCCGGCTCAAGACGGGGGTCGGATCGGAATTGACGCTGGAGGAAGGAGTGGCTGCCAGCCGTAATTTGGCTCTGACGCGAGGGGGATGGCGAAAGCGCATGGTGGAGGCTTTGCGCGTGAAGCAATATGCGATTCGAACCGAGAAGACGTATTTGGAGTGGGCCGAGCGTTTTGTGAGGTCGGTGGGCGAGAATCCTGAGGAATGGAACGTGGAGGCTTTGCGGGAGTTTTTGACGCGACTGGCAGTGGAGGGCCAGGTTGCCGCCTCGACGCAAAATCAGGCTCTATCGGCGCTGCTTTTTCTTTTCTCGGTAGTGGGTCTGGAGGTCGATGGAAAGATCGATGCGGTGCGGGCAAAAGTTTCACAACGCGTGCCGGTGGTGCTTGGACAGGATGAAGTGGCCCGTTTATTGGCTACGATGGAAGGCTCGCCAGGGCTGATGGCTTCGTTGATGTATGGAAGTGGCATGAGGGTGCTGGAATGTTGCCGGCTGCGAATCAAAGACGTCGATTTTGGGCGAGGACAGGTACTGGTACGGGACGGAAAAGGGGGAAAGGATCGTGTGGTGATGCTGCCGGAGAAATTGGTGGGTGTGATGGAGACGCATCGGAATCGGGTGCGTATGCTATGGGAAGAGGATCGGCGCAACGGGGTGACCGGGGTGTGGATGCCGGGGGCGTTGTCTCGCAAGTATCCGAATGCGGCGATTAGCTGGGAGTGGTTTTGGTTTTTCCCGTCAAAATCCTTGAGTGTGGATCCGCGGGAGACCGGGGCGGTTCGGCGGCATCACGTCCACGAAAGCAGCCTGCAGGCCCCGATAAAGTTGGCGGCGAAGAGGGCTGAGATTTCCAAGCATGTGAAGCCACATACCTTGAGGCACAGTTTTGCCACCCATCTGCTGGAATCTGGAGCTGATATTCGTACGGTACAGGAATTGCTGGGGCATGCGAGTGTGGAGACGACGATGATCTACACCCATGTGATGAAGCGGCCGGGCGTGGCTGGGGCGCGGAGTCCGTTCGATGCGCTGCCCGGCTGATGTTCCGCCCCTTCCGGCGACACATTTTTCTATTCTATTTGATTCCTTCTCGAATGGGACCGAGGCATCCAGAGATGCTGCCGCCTTTGGTAAAAATGCAGAAAATCGCCTGCTCCTACCATTTTCGGGGACAAAATGTGGACTGATGCACCATGAAGGGCGCCTGAATCTGAAGAAGACCTGAAAATTGGCGTTTGGACAAGGTTCCTCCGCAGGTTGGAGCTGAAGTTGATCTTGAGAGTAATCAGGGGGCATCCCTATTCAAGGATGTGTCTCCTTGGCGGACTTGCCAAGGGCCGTGGGACGTTGCCCCTTTTGGGGCTTAGCTTCGTGCCATTCGGGTCAGGGTGGAGTGGCACGAGAGTAAGGGAAAGTTGGGACAAATTTGTTCTGGAGGGTACACGCGGCCTTGCGGGCTCCCCGAATCGTCCGAAAACCGCAAGATTGTCACCCAACGTTTCTGGCAAGTTCGAAAACCCGTGCTATGAGTGTCCACCATGAGTGATGAGCCTTCTTCCGAGCCGAGCCCGGCCAACCTTGAAATCGATCTGGCTCTGAGTTTCCAACCCGCCTGGGTCAAGGAGGTCTCGACCCCGGAAAAAATTTCACACTTGGCGGACCGCTACGAGGAGCGGCCGGAGAGGTCGGGACAGCGGCGAGACGATCGGGGAGGTCCCCGCTCGAATCGCGGTCCGGGCCGGGGCGGAGAAAAGGGCCGTCCGCCCCGGCGAGACGACCGCAGGGGTGGTCGCAGAGACGATCGACGGGACGACCGGCGAGAGGCGCCGCGTCCGGAGCGACAGGCACCCCCACTGAACGGTTGGGATCTGCAATTTGTTCCCGAACCGCGTGGCGTGGAGGGCCTGGCACGCCAGATCAAAGCGTCGGCCATCACATATCCTCTGTTTGATCTGGCGCATTTGGTGCTGGAAAAACCGGAGCGCTACCGTGTCCGTCTGGATCGCACGACCGGGCCCGCTCTCTTCCAGTTGGTTGCTGACGGCAGTATCTGGCTGAGCGAGCGCGAGGCCATCACTCATGCGGTCACGCGGCAACTGGAAAAATTCTACCGCCGCGAACGCGTCACCGGGGATCCCCCCAAAGGCTCCTACCTCTGCGTGGCTCTCTGCGGGATGAGCGACACCTTGCTGGGCCCGCCGAACTACCATGACTATCAGGACAAACTGAGAAAACTCCACGCCGCGAGATTTTCCCATCTCCCCTTTGAGGCCTACAAAAGCCGCGTTCGCATGGTGCGGGACGAGGAGGTCATCCAAAAATGGAAGGACGAACAAAGCACGAAGGACGAATATTATCCGTTGGAATCTCCCGAGGGGACGGATCCGGTTAAGTTGCTTACCCCCGCCGAGCTCGAACAGCATTTCCGGGAAAATCACGCAGCCACTGGGATTGTCTCTTTGGGCGATCGGGTCGTGTTGCCAGGTCCCGCCCTCATGCAGGCCTCCAGCCAACCGGTGAAACTGCTGGCCCGTCAGGCCTTGGACGACCTGAGGCGTTTTCCCCTGCCTTTGGCCCACACTCTGGGTCACGGGCTGGCTTCTAAAGGACTGCAAATCTTCAAGGCGCATAAAAACATCACCTATGTTTCGGTGGCCCGCCCCCACTATCTTGACAGGGTGACCACGCCGGTGTCCGAGGGACTGAGTGCCATCCTGGAATACTTGGAGGCGCATCCTTCCGTATCCCGTGCCGATTGCCGAAAGGCCCTGGCGGCTCTGCGCACGGTTCCGGCGGGCGAAGAGGCCGCTCCCGACAATGCCGTGGTCCGGGATCTCTCCTGGCTGCTGCATGAAGGATATATCGTGGACTACGCCCGGCGGGGTCTTGAGGCGGTCGGCCGATCGGAGGGCCGTCCCCCGGTGAAAAAAAAGCAGCCGAGGCGTCCGGAAAGGGAAGGCGAACCTCCCAAGAAGCCGTAGGCCGTGGATCGGTTGAGTTGCGAGAACAATCTCGAATCCCTCGATCTGACAATGGACGGCAATCTTTTCCGATGAAGAAAGACAAGGCCAGTTCCACGGCTCTTTTGATCGCAGCCAGCTTTGCTTTTCTCAGCCGCGCTCAGCCAGACTCCTCGCTTGTCCCTCCTGACTCTCGAAGGCTCGGCGATTGGTTGCTATGGAACTATTCCTGGTTCACTCGCAGCGTTGGGGCTTGTCTTGATTTTAGATGGTTTCGCGCCCTACTCCATGGAATCGAAGGCTTCGCCCTGCCGGGTATTGTTGAGCATTACGCACGACGAAAACATGCCATCGAGAGCCTTGCTCGAGAGAGCGGTCAGCTTCGCCAGCTTGTGGTACTCGGCGCGGGCTTCGACACGTTATCGGCGCGACTTCTGACCGAATTCCCCGATATGAAGGCCTGGGAAATTGATCATCCGGCGACCCAGGCATGGAAAATCAAAGGTATGGCTTCCTCCCAGCGCGAATCTCCAGGACTTGCCTTTCTCCCCCGGGATTTTTCGCTCCCCGGACCGCTGACCTCTGATTTCCTCGGGCCGCAATACCGAAAGGAACTGGGAACATTTTGGGTAGCAGAGGGATTCTTAATGTATTTCCCGGTGCAAAAGGTCGAAGAATTCTTCCGCTTCATTCATCAAAATTCGGCTATTGGCAGTCGGGTTGCCTTCACCTTCATGCAGCCGCAAGACGATGGTCGGGTCGATTTTCGTCGATCAAGCGGTGGGATTCGACTCTGGTTGGCCTGTCGCAGCGAGCCGTTCGCCTGGGGAATTCTGCAGAAAGACCTTCCTGCGTTTCTCTTCAGGCTGGGATTTCGCCTCCTCGATCTTTCCCCTCAGATCACGCAAGAAGTGAGCCGCTTGAATGTTGGTGAATATCTTGCCGTGGCCGAAGTATCTTTATCCGAAACATGAATCCTTCTCCTTCTCCTGTCTGGGTCAA
This sequence comes from uncultured Spartobacteria bacterium, assembly GCA_937890535.1. Classification (GTDB taxonomy): domain Bacteria; phylum Verrucomicrobiota; class Verrucomicrobiia; order Chthoniobacterales; family Terrimicrobiaceae; genus CAMASH01. The sequence goes on along the minus strand of CALBXK010000138.1, from coordinate 6,274 downwards.
TGACGTCCACTCCAGATTAAACCGCACCCGTGTGGCAGACGTGATTTCCCCACAAACGCTTGCGGCTCTTAGCGAGGCTGTCAGGTTCGCATCGGAGAAAAAACTGTCCATTTCCGCCTCCGGGAGTCGGCACGCCATGGGCGGTCAACAATTTGCCAAGGATGGGATTCTGCTCGACCTGCGCCAGCTAAAGCAGGTGATTCATTTCGACCGAGAAACCGGTCTTCTTCGGGTTGAAGCCGGGATCCAATGGCCCGAGTTGATCTCGTACTACCAATCTGTCCAACTCCAGGATGCGAATCCCTGGGGCATCGCTCAGAAGCAAACTGGAGCGGACACTTTCACCCTTGGTGGATCCCTCTCGGCAAATGTTCACGGTCGCGGCCTGTCTCTGGCGCCTTTCATTCAGGATATTGAGGCCTTCACTCTGGTCAAAGCCGATCGCGAGATCGTGTCGTGTTCTCGTAGGGAAAACGCAGACCTCTTTGCCTTGGCGATTGGCGGATACGGCCTCTTTGGCGTCGTTGCGGATCTCACTCTCCGTCTCGTCCCCCGCCGCAGGCTTGAACGAGTGGTCGAAATCGTGGGTGCCGGGGATCTGTGGAAAAAATTCCGACAGCGGATTGATGAGGGATTCCTCTACGGAGATTTTCAATTTTCCATCGACGAGACCTCGGCTGATTTTTTGCAAGTCGGAGTATTTTCATGCTATCGCCGAACCGAGCGTTCCGCTCCGGCCAGTTCGCCACGCGAACTGGAGGAAAAGAACTGGCTACAACTTTTGCATCTTGCCTACACCAATCGCGCCTTGGCCTATGAAAAATACGCCGAGTACTACCTTTCCACCAACGGCCAGGTCTATTGGTCCGACACCCATCAACTCAGCCCCTACCTGGCTGACTATGCCGGGCACATGCAACAACTCAGCAAGACATCGACCATCTCCAGTCTCATGATTACGGAACTTTATGTGCCTAGACACGAGTTGGCCGAATTTCTCCGAGACGCCGCCCGGGACCTTCAGGAACGGGGTGCGATCGTCATCTATGGAACTGTTCGGTTGATCGAAAAAGACATTGAGAGCTTTTTGGTTTGGGCCAAGGATTCTTATGCTTGCGTCATCTTCAATCTTCTTGTTGAGCATACGGTCTCGGGCCAGGAAAAGGCGGCGGATACCTTTCGCTCTCTCATCGACCTGGCATTGGCGAGGGGCGGCAATTACTACCTGACCTACCATCGCTTTGCCTCGCGTTCTCAGGTCGAACATGGCTATCCGCAGTTTGGCCGTTTTCTGGACGCCAAGCGCCAACACGATCCTGAAGAACTCTTCCAAAATGATTGGTATCGCCACTACCGGGACCTCTGGTTCACGAAGAGCTCTTCATGACCTGGAAACACAATATCGTGATTTTTAGATTCATAATATGATCGCCGAACCCGCTACCACCCTGACAGACTTTTTGCTCGCCATCCTGGCGTGGTGGTGGGCCTGGAGTCTTCGACAAGGTGGGCTCAAAGTTGAGAGAAGTCGCCGCTTTTGGGCCTGCGGGATGGCCCTTCAAGGCGCGGGGGCCTTTCTTGGAGGCATCTTTCACGGCTTTCCCACCCCACTTGGACCGGAGGCCGGATCGCTCCTCTGGCTTCTGACCTTGGTACTGCTAAGCGTGGCTTCCGCGGCTTTCGTGGTCGGGCTGGGAGTTGCGGTTCTGCCCGCTCGGGCTGCCCGGATTTTGCTCGTCGCGATGGGAGTCAAGGTGACTGTCTATGCCGTCTGGATCTGGCAGCAAAATGATTTCTTTCCGGCTCTTTGCGATCAGGCGCTTGGTCTTTCCCTCCTCGTCGTTCTTCTGCTTTTGGGTCGGAAGTATCTTCGTTCTGTAATTCCGAACATCGCCTTGGGGTTGATGGCAATCGTGCTGGGTGGTCTTATCCAGCAATTCCGCTTCGGTCTGCACGAGCACTTCAATCATAATGATATCTATCACCTCTTCGGAGGGCTTGCTCTCTGGTGTTTTTTTCGCGCCGGACGCCATCTTTACGACCACGTCGCATGAAATCAACGATGGTGATCAAGGGGACTGGATCAGAACTTTGAAGGCCTCGCCAGCCTCGGGGAACTGATCGAGATGACCGGATGCGGGTTTTCGATTTTGGCGGGCGAGGAAGGCGTCGAGAGTTAGCAATTCGGCATCGGGCGGTCCGCCCCAGGCGATAAGATCAGAAAAATTCACATCCACGGTGAGGTCGCGGACTCCGAATCCGGCGTAGGCCGCGGCACCTTCCAAACGTTGATGGTGGGCGAAGGCTCGAAGAGATCCCTGCGGGCGGCGATGATACAGGGCCGGGCAGGCGTCGCCGTAATCGATGGTGAGGATTGCGCCCGCTTTCCATGCTGGTCGCCAGTCATCCCGCCAGGTTGCAAAGCTTTCCTGCACCTCGATCCGCTGACCCTCCGGCCACGGCGTGGCGAATGCGGTGGAGTCGGGGCGGGCTGTGTCTGGCAGCGGGGCCAACCAGGTTTCTTCCACCCGTCCGTTCTCAATGCGCAAGGCCAGCTCGTGCCAGACCTTGTCTTGATTCTGAAAAATTCGGGCAGGAAAGGCATCGACCAGTTCATTGGAGTAGATCAGAGCCGAGCCGTCGCAGGCGGCCAGAGCCTCTGTCATATTGGGATGCCAGGTGGTCTTGCGTCCAAGGAGGGTTTGTTGTTCCTGCCGGAGCGGAGGGGATACTTCCACGATATGCATTTGGGGTCGGTTCCACCACCCGAGGGCCCGCAAGACGCCGGCCGCGAGGGTGCCGGTGCCGGCGCCGATCTCGATGAGATGCCAGCGGCCGGAGGGCTTGTTGGCCAGGGCCCAGCGGGCAATGCCGCGGGCCAGGCTCTCGTGGAGAACCGGCCAGGTCGTGAAGTCCCCTCGCCGTCCAATCCCCCGAATCCCAGCCGCGTAATACCCAAACTCCGGGTGATAAAGCGCCTCCTGCATCCAGCGTTCGAAGGGAATGCTCCCTCCCAATTGCTCCTGAAGATCCAGGAGAAATTGCAATTTGGGTGCGGCTTGGCTCACAAATCAGCCTATATCGAAAAATGGGCCACGGATAGGCACGGATTTTAAAGAAGATACGCGAAGTGGATCCATCCTCCGCAAGGTGAATATTTCTGCTTTTGTAAGTCGCTTTCCATCTGAAAGCCTGGCCGTTGCTGCGCATCCATTGCAGGTGTCTTATTAGTGTTCATTAGTGGTTTCATTCCCGTTTTTAGGATCAGCTTCCCGGCATCGATCCATCAATCGAGGATCAGGGTCTGTCCCTCCAAGCCTTGTTTTGTCTTGGCCACGCCTTTGATTGTGTAAGTGACAGTGAGGATTTTTTTGGACCCGAGATTGGGCTGTCCGGTGGTGGGGTCGAAGGGAGGTTGCGACGGGTTCGAGCGATTCAGGTTGTTGGCGGCTCCGGGGGTGAGGAGAGCATCGGACACAAGGATTTCGTAGCGCCCTTCCGAATCAGGCGAAATGAGCGACTGCACCATGGATGAGACGCTGTAGCCAGCCCTTCCCGGTGGGCCGTAGCGCGCGGAGACAACCTTCACCACCACCGGGTCGGGTTCGCCTGGGGGGAGTTTTTTGAGCACCTTGATGTTGTCGAGCCAGAGGAGGATGGGTTGTCCGTCCACGAGGGTGGTGCCCCGTTTGTCGTAGTCTTGCAGCGACTCCAAAACGATCTGCTGATTCTTGCGGAAGGAGGCCCCGGTCACGCTGAAATTTTTCTTCACCACGGCAAGGTAGCGAGTGGTGCCCGGGTCCTGCGGACGACGGGTCTGGGCGGGCGGCGGCTGGGCGGGCTTACGAGGGGGCGGGGCGGTGGTGACGGGACGAATGCGGAGGGCAAGTGCCTCCGAGGCAGCAATTTTGACAGGCCAGTCCGGATCGGAAAAATAGGCCGGATTATTTTGTCCCAGCCACTCGATGCGTCGCAAGATGGCCCGGCTGAGCGGCGTGTCCGGCCGGGCTGAGTCCGGGTAAAGGACGCGGGAGCGCGAAAGGCTGTTCTTGACCGCTTCCCCCTGGAGGTTTTCGTTCTGGGCCTTGGCCGGTGGAGGTGCGGCCAACAGGATCAGACTGAAGAGGACGGCAATTCTCATAACATCATCGGCCCCAGGAAGAAAAAGAGGGCGGTGAGGAGGGCATTGGCCACGAGCATGACGACAATCGAGATCACGACCGAGGAGGTGGTAGCCTGTCCGACCCCTTCGGCGCCCCCGCTCACGCCGAGGCCGGATTGGCTGGCAATCGTCGCGATCAACCAGGCAAAAACGAAGCTCTTGATCACGCCAGCGTAGAGATCGATCGGGGTGGCGCTGGCAATCAAGCGTTGAATATAGGTGGTGCTGCTCATATCCAGAGCAAAATGGGATATGGTCCAACCTCCGACAAAACCAATGGAATTTCCCAAAACCGTCAGCACCGGAAGCATGACCAACATGGCCAGGAAACGCGGTGCCACCAGGAAGCGGACCGGATTAATCGCCATGGCCTCGAGGGCTTCGATTTCCTCGGAGATCTTCATGGTGCCGAGTTCGGCGGTTATGGCTGACCCGCTGCGACCAATGACGACGACGCCGGTGAGGAGTGGACCCAATTCCCGCAGGATGGAAAGCGACACCAGATCGGGCACATAGGCAGTGGCGCCAAATTTTGCCAATTGATAAGCCCCCTGCATGGCCAGGGTGAAACCGATGCTGAAAGAGGTCAGTGCTGTCATAGGCACAGCCTGGACGCCGATCCGTACCATCTGGCTGCACACCTCCGCGAGGCGCACCGGGGGTTTGCCGCGAAAGGGGGCGATGAAAATCCAGAAAAGAATCTGCGCGTTGAGGGCAAAGAATCGACGCAGGGCCATCACGGCGCGACTATTTGTTGGCGAGGGCGGCGCGGGCGGCCTCCGCCGAATCAGCGAGAATGAACAATTCGTTCAAGCGCACGAGGTCAAAAATGGTCCGAACTTTTTTCTTCAATCCAAAAAGGGCGACCTTGCCCTGATGGGCGGATCCCGAGCGGACGTATTCAATAAAAGTGGCGAGGCCGGACGAGTCGATGTACTCGACCCCGGAAAAATCAACGAGGAGAACGGGCACTTTTTCGGCGACGCACTCCTGGAGTTCGGCGCGCAGAGCCGGCGAGCCATGCAGATCGATTTCCCCCACGATCTTGAGGATGGTGGCATCGGACTCCTTGATTTTTTCAATTTGCATCCTTCCGCCAATAGCTTCGCAGGCAGCCGGTGGAAAGCCTGATTTGCGGCCCGATCTTGTCGGTGACGAAATTTTTGGTACGATGAACCGGTGACGACATCAAAATCATGGCAATCGATCCGGGAGGATTTTCCGATTCTTGACCAAGAGGTCAACGGCCATCCCTTGATCTATTTTGACAATGCTGCAACTTCGCAAAAGCCGCGGGAGGTCATTGCCGCCCTGACCCATTATTACGAACACGATAACAGCAACGTGCACCGGGGATTGCATGAACTGAGCAACCGGGCCACGGCGGACTACGAAGCGGCCCGCACCACCCTCGCTGAATATCTCGGAGCCAGCCCGGAGGAGATTGTCTTCACCCGTGGCACCACCGAGAGCATCAACCTCGTGGCCCGAAGCTGGGGAGAAGCACATGTGGACCGCGGCGACGTGATTTTGCTCACCGAGATGGAACATCACAGCAATCTCGTGCCGTGGCAGTTGCTGGCCCAGCGCCAGGGAGCCACTTTGCGCTTCGTGCCCGTGACGCCTGACGGCGAACTCGACCTCTCCAACCTTGACGAATTACTCGACGGCCCGGTGAAAATTTTCTCCATGGTTCACATTTCGAATTCCTTGGGCACGATCAATCCAGTGCAGGAAATGTGCGCCCGGGCGCGTCTGGCTGGGGTGGTGACTTTGGTGGATGCGGCCCAGAGTGCCGGTCATTGTCCGGTGGACGTGCGAGAGTTGGGATGCGATTTTTTGGCCCTTTCCGGGCATAAGATGTGTGGTCCGACCGGGATCGGCGTTCTTTATGGTCGCCGGGAACTTCTCGATGCCATGCCTCCCTACCAAGGCGGCGGCGAGATGATTTCGACCGTGGGATTTACCCAAAGTGAATTCAAGCCTGCGCCTCATCGCTTCGAGGCCGGCACCCCGTCAATCGCGGGGGCGATCGGACTCGGCGTGGCGGCCAAGTATCTGGATGGCATCGGCCGCGAGGCCATTTTTGCCCACGACCAGGTCATGGCCGCG
>CALBXK010000137.1 GCA_937890535.1 uncultured Spartobacteria bacterium | reverse complement strand
ATTATCACTCAAAATGCGCTGGGCGAGCCCAACTACATGAAGTATCTGCGCGACCACTACACCACGGCGCGCCCCGAACCCGGCAATGCTTTTGAACGTTGGCTGGGCCGGGGGGAAACTTATCCCGACAGACCAATTCGCCTGCCGGACGAAAAACAAATCGCGGAAGGCCTCAAATCAGCTCTCGAGGCGCAAAGGGACCAAAAAGCTCCCAAGGAGGATCTCAATCTCGTCGTCTTCAGCTCCGTCCTGAAATGGATCTGGGAAAAAAACCGGGACACTCATGATTTTTTTGTGGAAGAAAGTTTCCCCATCGTCTGGACCTACGATTATGCGATTCCCCATGGGCTCATTTATCAACTGAACAAAACCAGGGTCGAATCCCTCACCCCCGAAATGGTCGAGAAGGATTTTCAATTTTGGAAGAACTACAAAGCCCGCCTTCTGGGGAATCCCCGCTACCGGAACGATGTGGATGCCCAACGTTCGTTTTCCAAATTGCGTCAGACCACGGGCAATATTTACCGTCACCACAAGATGACCAAAGAGGCCGAACGCGCCTATTGGGAGGCGCTCGAACTCTGGCCGGACAATGTCGAGGTCCTCATCACCCTGATGAGTATGCTCTGGGACCAGAAGGATTTTAAAACCCCGATCCAACTCTACATAGAGGCCCTCGAACGCGACCCGGATAATTTCGATCTCTGGCGTCTGCGGATTCTGGCCGAACAACGTCGTGATGCCCAAGATGAGATCATCAAACTTACGGACACCCTCACCGCGCAACCGAAGAGCCGCGACACCTTAAGAAAACTCCTGGCCCTCTATTCCAATATTGGCGACACCAATGGGGCCCGTCCCTTCATTGAGCGGGCCTTGCAGGATTTTCCCAATGATGCGGACATGCTGCGCGACATCGTAACCCATCTCGAACGCCACGAGCACTTCGCCGAGACCCTCGACGCGGCCAAGCAGCTCACTCTCATTGAGGGCTCAAACCTCAATAACCATCTCCTCCTCGCCCGGGCCTATTTCTTTCAAAACAAGAAAAAGGAATTTTATGAAACCGCCGAGCACGCGGTCACGCTTGGAGGCGAGGAGGTCCGGAACGGCTTTCGAAACGAACCCATCTTCTTGTCATGGACCAACGATCCGGAATTTCAAAAACTCGTCAAACCCAGTCCCCTGACTCCCAAGTGAGAAAGTCGTGGGTGCGAAAAAAAACGTGACGGTCCGGCGAAGTGTGTGACCTCCAACTCGCCATGGCCATCCCGTCTGCGGAAAAATAATCCTAACCGCTATAAGCCAGGGGCTGCTTTGTCACCCAATCCAGGCAACCCCCTTGGCCCGTCGGTCGAACGGAGGCCTCGCCAATATCCTCGCAGCCCTTCCAAGCATAGGGATCTTCACCAGCTACCATCACGATATCGCGATAGTCCTGCATGGCCATGGCGGTCTTTTCGGTGAATTTCCAAGGAAGAAATGACTCCGCGCTCATGTAGTGATTCACCAGAGCCCGCCGGTAACCGCTTGCGGCCTGATTCGGTAACGAACGATGCAGGGTGTAGCCATTGAAGAAGACGACCGAACCTTTTTTAACTTCAACCGGGACTTCATCAGCGGAGGTGTAGGGAAAGCCGCGAGCCTCCAACGCGCAATCAAAATTCCGATCTCCATGCCACTCCTGTTTCCAAAGGATTCCCGGCTTGTGCGAACCAGGAATAATCCACAGGCAGCCATTTTCCACAGTCGCATCATCCAGAGCGATCCAGGCTCCCATGAGCGAACGATCCCGGGTGGGGATGTAATCTTCATCTTGATGCCAGGCTTGACCGGGCTGGCCCGCAGCCTTGAAAAACAACATCGACTGCATGCATTTCACATTTGGACCGATGGTGGAGGTGAGGACCTGAACGATACTGGGATGCGCCAGTGCGTCATGCATGACGGGGGAAAGCTTATGAGGAAAGTGAATACAGAGAACTTGACTCATTACCTCATCGTCGCTGAGGTGACTCGGAGCCGGAGCGATGCCTTTGATTCCTCCGTCGAGATTGCGGCAGATCCTGGCAGCGTCACGAGCGATGGCGTCGATCTCTTCCGAGGCCAACCCAGAGTCGAGAACGAGGAAACCATTGTCCTGATAATAGGCCGCCGCTTCCCTGCCAAGCGGGCTTGAAAACCATCCCTCAGGAGGTTTCCCTCCTTTCCAAGTGGAAAATGGCTTCCTATCTGAAATTTTTTCGGCGGATTCTTGAATCGTGACCATATTTAGGAATATAAGGGCCAATCGGACTTTGAAAATGTCTACAAATTTAAAAAACATATCTGAAATTCATCATCAGGCAGTGAGATTCAGCGGAACGTCAGGATTTGGCATCGTGACCTATCGAAAGGGTGTGCGCTTTGGCCCCCGCTGGCAGCCGAACTGCCAACTGGTTATCATGCATCGAGGCAGTGTCACGTTGCTGGTCGATGGGGTGACGTTTGTGGTCCAGGCCGGCATGGGAGTCTTGCTTGCGCCGGGGCATATGGAGGAATTCAATTTCTCGCGCCGGGTGGAGGCGCGGCACAGTTGGTGCCAGGTGCTGCCAGAAGACCTGCCTGAAAACATGAACTTTCCTGCCAAGACCTTTCATCGGACCGCGAAATGCCCTCCCCTGACGATGGCATTGATTCGATTGGGATTGCGCATGCATTCGCCAGTTCCGGATGATCCGGCGGAAATTCGTTCGACGTCTTCCCTTGTGATTGCAGCGATGTGGGCGTTTGTGGCCAACCTGAAACAGGACCCAGTGGAGCGGAGTCCGGATTGGAAACTTTCCGCGATCGGGAAATTTCGCGCTGCGGTTGAAAATCTTGGTTCCGGAAAAGCGACCTTGGATTGTCTGGCTCGCAAGTCAGGAGTGAGCCGCGGCCATTTGACCAAGCTGGTGAGCCAGCACCTGCAGGCAACACCGATGGAAATCGTCTGGCGATCGCGGGTCACACGGGCGGCAAAACTATTGAGCGAAACGGGGCTTTCCGTTGCCGAAGTCGCTCATCAAACCGGATTTGCCAATGCCTACCATTTTTCCCGCCGTTTTCGACAACAGTTCGGTCAAGCTCCCCGCGCTTGGCGGGCTGGCGATTGGGGCGTCCGCTGATCCTGCTTCGTGGTGAAGCCTTGGACTAAGTTTCTTCGACCGGCGAACAAGTGCAAAAAAGATTGCGGTCGCCGTGAACATTATCGACCCGGGCGACCGGAGGCCAAAATTTATGTTCTCTCAGCCAAGGGGCCGGGAAGGCGGCAATTTCGCGCGTATAGGGATGCTGCCAGGCATCGGAGGTCACCGCACCGGCTGTGTGCGGGGCATTCTTCAAAGGGTTGTCCTCGCGATCCATGGTGCCGGTCTCGATGGCCGTCAATTCGCCGTGAATCGCGATCAGGGCCTCACAGAACCGATCCAGTTCCGCCCGGGATTCGCTCTCGGTCGGTTCAATCATCAGCGTCCCCGACACCGGCCAACTCATGGTGGGAGCGTGAAAGCCATAATCGATCAGCCGCTTGGCCACATCCTCGACCCCAATGTCGGCGCGTTCCTTCCACTCCCGAAAATCCAAAATACATTCGTGAGCCACCCGGCCGCTCCGCCCTTTGTAAAGAATGTGAAAGTAGGGCTCCAACCGGGTCGCTATATAATTGGCATTGAGGATGGCGACCTTGGTGGCTTCCGTCAGTCCGTCGGGCCCCATCATCGCGATGAACATCCAAGAGATGACAAGAATGCTGGCGCTGCCCCAAGGGGCCTGCGACACCTCGCCAGCGGTCGCTCCCTCCAACGCCACGACGGAGTGTCCGGGCAAGAATGGCACCAGGTGCTCGGCCACACAAATCGGGCCCACCCCGGGTCCCCCGCCTCCATGCGGAATGCAAAAAGTCTTGTGCAGATTGAGATGACACACGTCGGCTCCGATGTCGCCGGGACGGCAAAGACCAACCTGAGCATTCATATTCGCGCCATCCATGTACACCTGTCCACCAGCCGCATGCACTTTCTCGCAAATTTCCCGGATGGTTTCCTCAAATACCCCGTGGGTCGAGGGATACGTCACCATCAGGGCGGCCAGAGCCGCCCGATGCAGTTCAATTTTTTGATCGAGATCGACCAAGTCCACATTGCCCTCCCCGTCACATTTTACCGGAACAACCTTCATTCCCGCCATCACCGCACTGGCTGGATTCGTCCCATGCGCCGAGGTCGGAATCAGACACACCGTCCGTCCGGTTTCGTCCCGCGAGGCGAAATAACCCCGGATGGCGAGCAACCCGGCATATTCCCCCTGGGAACCGGCGTTGGGCTGCAGGGAGGTCGCTGCGAATCCCGTGATCTCCGACAGCCAATTCTCCAACTCCGTGAACAAGGTGCGGTAGCCCTTGGCCTGGTCAAGCGGCACGAAGGGATGAAGCGCCCCGACTTTTTCCCAGGTCACAGGCAGCATTTCTGCCGCAGCATTCAATTTCATCGTACACGATCCCAGGGGAATCATCGAAGTGGTAAGGGACAGATCCCGGGCTTCCAATCGGCGGATGTAGCGCAGCAGTTCGGTCTCGGTGTGGTATCGATTAAAGACCGGATGTTGAAGAAAGGGTGAAGTTCGAGTGAGTTCCGGAGTAAAAATCTTCTCGTCGCCAGCCGCTGCGAACGCGTCAGCTTTGAGATCAAAAACCAAAAGGAGAGCGGAAAGATCCGCCGTCGTCCCGGTGGTCTCATCGAGTGTGAGGGTGACTGTCTCCTCATCAAGAGGACGCAGATTTACCCCGCAGGAATCAGCCCACTTGACCAATTCGGCCGCCGATGTCCCAGATTTCCCGACACGAAGGGTGTCAAAAAATGGGGCATCAGAAACCGTCCAGCCGTCCGCCTTCAGAGCCGATGCCAAACGGCGGGCGGTGGCATGAATACGTTCCGCAATGGTTTGGAGTCCGCGGGGACCATGATAGACCGCATACATCGACGCCATCACTGCAAGCAGAACCTGGGCGGTGCAAATATTGCTGGTCGCCTTTTCGCGGCGGATGTGTTGCTCGCGAGTCTGCAAGGCCAGGCGCAGGGCGGTGCGGCCTTCGGCGTCCACCGAGACGCCCACGAGACGTCCTGGCATCCGCCGCTTGCAGGCTTCGCTGGTGGCAAGAAAAGCGGCATGCGGTCCACCGTAACCCATGGGCACCCCAAAGCGCTGGGTGGATCCGACGACGATATCCGCCCCAAGTTCGCCGGGCGCCTTGATCAAAGTGAGGGCCAGGAGATCGACGGCGACAACGGCGAGGGCTCCGGCATTGTGCACCCGTTCGATGATCGGTCCGAGGTCGCGGATCGTACCATCGGTGGCGGGATACTGAAGCATCGCTCCACAGACTGGCTCGTCCGTCCAGTCGTCGATCCGACCCACAATGAGTCGGATCCCAAGTGGTTCGGCCCGCGTCCGCAGCAGCGCAATCGTCTGCGGATGACAGTCCGCGTCCACGAAAAAGGCCTGTCCGCGTTTGAGGTCGCAGGCCATCGTCATCGCCTCAGCAGCGGCCGTCGATTCGTCCAGCAAGGAGGCATTCGAGATCGCCATCCCGGTGAGATCACAGACCATGGTCTGAAAATTCAGCAAAGCCTCCAGGCGACCCTGCGAAATCTCAGCCTGGTACGAAGTGTAGGCTGTGTACCAGCCCGGATTTTCCAGGATATTTCGTCGAATGACGGCCGGGGTATGACATCCGGCATATCCCATCCCAATGAGGGACTGGCGTAATTCATTGCGATCCATCAGGGCCCGAAGATCTCGAAGGGCGACTTCTTCGGAGCGGGCTTCCGGCAACTGCAGCGCGCTTTGCATCCGGATCCCTTCCGGCACTGTTTCATCAATCAGCCCATCAAGAGACTCAACACCGATCGCTTCGGCCATCGCGGCCATATCTTCGAAAGACAGACCGATATGCCTGCGAACAAACGGCGCACTGCTCATTTCGTGAGTTGCTCACGATAGCTATCCGCGTCGCTCAAATCATCCAATTCCAAGGGATCAGAAATCTTAATTTTAAATATCCAGCCCGCACCATAAGGATCCGTATTGATCAGGTCGGGGTCCGAGGAGAGGGCCTCGTTGACTTCGAGGACCTCGCCGGACACTGGAGCATAGATGTCGCTGGCCGCCTTGACCGATTCGACCACGGCGGATGGATCTCCGGCTGTGAGCGGAGCCCCTGGTTTGGGAGGCTCGGCAAACACGATGTCGGAGAGCTCTTCCTGGGCATGATCACTGATCCCCACCGTGCCCACGTCCCCCTCAATCCGAATCCATTCATGGGTCTCGGCATATTTTAAATCATCAGGAATATTCATGTTATTTTTTGTAAAACGGTTTTTTTACGACCGAAGCGCGATAGCGCCGGCCACGAATTTCAATTTCCAGATCCTGTCCGATCTTGGCAAGCGCAATCGGAAGATAGGCCATCGCGATGCCACAACCCAGGCTCGGAGACAAGGCTCCACTGGTTGTTTCGGAGACTCGCTCCCCCTCACTCAGCACCGGATAATGCGGGCGAATGGGAGGCGATTTTTCGACCCCTTGGATGGCAACCAACCGGCAGGTCGGCCCATCGGTCTTATCTTTCACGACCGCCTCGCGTCCCAAAAATTCTGCTTTGTCCCAATCGACAAAAAATCCCAAACCGGATTCCACCGGGGTATGTTCGGGGGAGAGATCGGCACCATTCAGCGGATAACACATCTCCAATCGCAGGGTGTCACGCGCCCCCAACCCGCACGGCACGGCCCCAGCTTCCAGAAGCTTGTCCCAAATCTGTGAGGCCTCGCCGACGGGAAAGACGACCTCAAATCCCTTTTCCCCGGTATAGCCCGTCGTGACCACAAACATCCGCCCGGCTGCGGAGGGAAGTTCGATCACCTGATTCCGTTCGCCGGGAAATGCCAGCGCGAAAACTTTCTCAAAGACGCCCCCTGAATCCGGCCCCTGAACCGCCAGGGCCCCGTACTCAGCGCTCAGGTCGCGGAAAGTGACCTCCCCGGGCAGGTGACTCCTCATCCAAGCGGCATCCTCGGAAATCTTAGCGGCGTTGACGATGAGCAGGTATTCAACGTCAGCCGTCCGATAGACAATCAGATCGTCAATCACACCGCCGCGCTCGTTCAACATGAGAGTGTATTGAGCTCCCCCCACTGACAGATTTCTCACCCGGTTGGTCAAAAGCCCATCCAGCCAAGCCGCGGCCCCGGCACCCTCCACCAGAAATTCCCCCATGTGCGAGATGTCAAACATGCCACAGGCCTCACGGACGGTGCGGTGTTCACTGAGGATGCCAGTATATTGAACGGGCATTTCCCAGCCAGCGAAGTCAACCATCCGGCCGCCAGCCGCAAGATGCCTATCGTAAAGTGCCGTTCTTTGGGTCATTTGATTTGATCGTCGAAATTAAGATACGTGTAAGAGGATAGGGTTTTTTCGTAGGCATCGAGCAGCCGCATCGCCTCACTGGGTTTGAGACGATCGCTTCGAATCGCGGCGTCGAATTGCGCCTTCATTCGCCGACCCAATTCCTTGACATCCCATTGCGTCAGCGAAAGCACCTGCCCGATCGTTCCGCCGGGCAACACCTCCTCGACATAGTAGCCGCAATCCTCGTCCTCGTCCAAGTAGATGTGCATCTCATTGACTCGTCCAAAGAGATTATGCATGTCGCCCATGATGTCCTGATAGGCTCCAACAAGAAAGAAGCCCATATAATAAGGCTCGCCAGGCTTCCAGCGGTGCATGGGGAGCGTTGCCTTCACATCCTCCAGATCGACAAACTTGCTCACCTTGCCATCGGAATCGCAAGTGATATCCACCATTGTCGCATTGCGATCAGGTCGTTGGTTCAGACGGTGAATCGGCATGACCGGGAACAATTGCCCCAGGGCCCAATGATCAAGCAGGGATTGAAAAACAGAAAAGTTGCAAAGAAACTGATCGCCGATGGCGGTTTCGATCTCCTGCACTTCCTCCGGGACGTAGGCCAATCCGCGAGACATCTCCACCACCGTTCCGGCGATCTGCCAATACACGGTCTCAATCCGCCCTTTGGCCCGCAAATCCAACAATCCCAGATCAAACATGGCCTGCGCTTTCTCCCGGACCTCCTGGGCATCGTGCAGGGCCTCGAGGCGGTTTTTCTTCCCGAGGTCATCCAGAATCTCGATCATTTCGTTGACAATCGGCGGATCCTCGGGCGCGGCATTGACCGTCTCGGGGCCTCCCCCCTTTTCAATGGAGCCAAAGGCCTCAACGATCAACACGGAATGATGCGCCACGATTGCCCGGCCGCTCTCGCTCACGATAATGGGATGCGGCACCTCCTCGGCATCGCAGACTTCCATGATGCTGTACACAATGTCCCGGGCGTATTCATTCAATGAGTAGTTGGTCGAACTGTCAAAGGCCGTACGAGAACCGTCGTAGTCGACCCCCAAGCCACCCCCGACATCGATGTAGCCCAGGTCATGTCCCATCTTCTGCAGCTTGGCATAAAACCGCGCCGCCTCCTTCGTCGCCCGCTTGATCGTGCCGATGTCCGGCACCTGCGATCCGACATGAAAATGCACCAGTTTTAAAGCATGGGCGAGGCCGGCCCCCTGAAGTTGGTCGCTGGCCTGCACTAGCTCCGCAGTCGAAAGACCAAACTTCGCATTTTCTCCGCCACTCGTGGCCCATTTGCCCGCGCCCTTCGAAAGCAGACGCACCCGCAATCCGATCTGGGGCTCAACTTGCATCTCCGCCGCCACTTTCAGAATGTGGGTCAGCTCTTCCAACTTTTCGACGACCAGAATCACTGTCTTCCCCAGCTTGCGGCCCGCCAGAGCATTGCGAATGAACTCCGTGTCTTTGTAGCCATTGCACACCAGGAGGCTCTCAGGGTCAGAGTGCACGGCCAGTGCCGCCATCAATTCAGGCTTGCTCCCGGCCTCCACCCCGAAATGCCAGGGCTTTCCCGCATCCATGATCTCTTCCACCACCTCCCGCAATTGATTCACCTTGATCGGAAAAACCCCGCGGTAAACGTTTTCGTACTTCGCCTCTTCGATGGCACTGGCAAAGGCCTTGTTGATGGTCTCGACCCGCTCCCGCAGGAGATCGTGAAATCGGACCGTGAGCGGAAACTCCAGTTTGCGCGACCGGGCTTCCTCGACCACCTCCATGAGGTCGACCGTACCGGACTTTGACCCCGTGGGCATGACAACAACATGGCCCTTCGAGTTGACCGAAAAATGCCCGCCGCCCCATCGGTCCACATTATAGAGGGCAATTGCCTCTTCCGTTTCAAATTTCGCCATCGTTGGCCGGAATTAACAGGGTGCAGCCGGAAATTCCAATGGCTTTCTCGATTCCTCGAAAAAAACTCTGCGGATTGGGTTGTCATTCCCGCCGCGACCATGAAACATTACTCCCCTGTGAAAGATAGGTTAGCGACGAAAAATCATGCTCTTTGAACTCGGGTGGCAACTCCTGGTCATCTTCCTGCTTGTCTTTGCAAATGGATTTTTTGTGGCGGCGGAGTTCTCCATCGTCAAAATCCGCGCCAGCCAGCTTACGCTGCTCCTGAAGACGGGCGACTGGCGAGTGGGCATCGCCCTCCGCGCCGTCAACAACCTCGACGCCTGTCTTTCGGCCACCCAACTCGGCATCACCCTGGCCAGCCTCGGTCTCGGCTGGCTGGGCGAACCCTTCATTGCCCATTGGCTCATCCCCCTCTTTGAGTATTGGGGGATCACCAGCGAGAAGCTTCGAGGCTCCCTCTCGCTCGGCATCGCCTTTTCGCTCATCACGTTTCTCCACATCGTCTTCGGCGAACTGGCACCAAAATCCCTCGCCATCCAGCGCCCGCGCGGGGTGTCTCTCTGGGTATCCGGCCCCTTGATGGTTTTTTACTATCTGTTCTTCCCCTTTATTTTTGTCCTCAACGGCACCGCGAATCTCTTCCTTCGCATGGTCGGACTGCGGTCTGCCTCCGAAAGCGAACATGTCATCCCGCCCGACGAGTTGGAATACCTTCTGAGCCACTCCCGCCACGACCATCGCAGTGACAGTCTCATCAACAAGATTATGTTGCGCTCCCTCCGATTGCGCGATGTGACCGCCCAGCAAGTCATGCTTCATCGTGACAAAGTCGTCGCGCTCTGGATGGACAAAGATGTGGAGGAAAACCTCCATATCGCCCAGAGCACAGGTCACAGCCGCTATCCGGTGTGCGAAAAGTCCCTCGACAATGTGCGGGGCATGGTCCTGGTCAAGGAATGGCTCTGGCAGGTCCAAGCCCTTGGGGATGAGACCTCGTTCCAACCGCTCATCCGGCCTGTATTGACCTTTTTCCAAAAAACCCCGCTCCCGTCAATGATTGAGCTTTTTCGCTCGTCGCGCAGCCATCTCGCCGTGGTGCTGGACGATCACGACACCATGATTGGCATCGTCACCTTCGAAGACGCCCTGGAGGAAATCGTGGGAGAGATCCGCGACGAATTTGACATTGAGAAAGGGCCCATCTTTGACCACACCGAGCACTCCATCCTCGTCGATGCCACCATGCCCATGCGCGAACTCCGGGCCGAAACGAGCTGGAATTTCGAATTTCAGCCCCGCGAAACCATCGAAGGATGGATCAAGCGTCAAGTCCCCGGTCCGCACAAAGCCAACGAAGAATTCCGTATCGGAGAGTTTCTCATCGTTCCGCTGCTGGTCCATGTCGCGGGCATCCGCCGCGCCCGTATCACCCGCCTGACTCCGGAAGAGTTCGAAGCTATCGAAGAGAAAGAAAAAGAACTGGCCGAGTAGGCAGGGGCCGACGGCGTTTCACGTCCTCACGACTCATCATCCGGCTCCCTGGTGCAAGCCACCCCGGTCCCCTGGGGTGTGGGTAAGCGCCAAAAAAAACGCCGGAGGATCGGCGTTGCTACAGCGGCAATGTTCATGACACACTCTAGTAAGCGCCCTGGGGAGCCCTATTGATAGAGGGGGGAGGAGAAGTCGTTAATTATCAAATACCGGCGGAGGGGATCGAACCCACACTCCCGAAGGAACGCGATTTTGAGTCGCGCGCGTCTGCCAATTCCGCCACGCCGGCATAGAATCGTAAATCTATGCAGCCTCCGCCTTCCCATGCAATCTTTTCAAGAACAAATTGCACGCGACCGCCCGAACCGGAGCACTCTTTTCAATTCCTCCGGTGACGGGATTCCCTTGCAGGATTGGAAATCATCCCTGATTGTCATTTGCTCCGTAAAAGACGATACTGCCCTTCCATCTGCCGCCATCCTCCCTCTCTCATGATCGTCCGATTTTTCAGCCTTTTCAGCCTACTCTTCCTTCTCAACTTCCCTGTCCTGGCCCAGATGGCTCCGGAAGATCCCACCCACTTCAAACTGGTTTTTTGGAATATCCAGTGGTTTCCTGGAGGAAAAATGGATGGCGCGACGGAGGCTGAGGTGAAGGCCCAGATTGCCGCCGTGCAATCGCAAATTGAAGAACTCGATCCCGACATCCTTGGGATGCAGGAAATCCGGGACGAGAAGGCAGCGGAACTTGCCATCGCCAAACTGCCCGGTGCCAGCGTCCAGGTCTGCAGTGATTTTCTGAGTTCCCGTGGCGAGAAGACCACCCAGCAACTCGTCATCGCCAGTCGTCTCCCCGCCATCGGAGCCTGGTGGGAGGCCTGGAAGGAAGGTCCCCGGATCACACCCAAACGGGGATTTGCCTTTGCCGCCTTCCAACCCACCCCTGGCAATGTATTGCTCGTCTATACGGTGCATCTGAAAAGCAACCGTGGCGAACTGGCGGAAAATATTGCGATGCGCGAAGAATCGGCCTTCCAACTCCTTTCTCATGTCGCCGCTATGGAAAAAGCCTACCGAGGTTTGGGTACTGTTAGCGTCATCATTGGTGGCGACTTCAACACCAGCGCCGATGATGCGAAATTTGGATTGGAAAAGACCCTGTCCAAAATGGAAGCCGCTGGATTTGAATCATCCTGGAAGAACAAACCCCTGAAGCAAAGAGTCACCCTACCCTCAGCACCGAGCAAGAATCCGAAATCCCCCCCTTTCCCTGACGCCTGCTTCGATTTTGTCTTCGTCAAGAACGCCAGAATCCTCACGGCCTCGGTGAATATACCCGCCACAAATCCCAGCGATCATCGCGCCGTCGTAGTCGAGGTGGCGCTCCCCGTTGTCCAAAACTAAACTCATCCCATCACCAACTCTTTTTTTCCTTGGAAATCCCAAGCCCGAATGAATTATTGTTCCCTCCTCACGTCATGAATCGATTGATCCCTTTCCTCTTCTCCGGCCTGATTCTTCTCGTCACCGCCGCATCGCTGCCGGCCCAATCGAAGCCCGCCGCCGATGCAAATTCGGCCGCCTACGAAACCTATTCCCTCGGGGACTACACCGCCGCCGCTGCCGCCTATGAGAAACTGCTCAAGGAATATCCGACCGACGGGATCGTGCCGAATGCTCAGATCCAACTGGCCTTTTGCTACTATTTTCTGGCGGAGTTCGACAAATCCAGTGCCATGCTCGCGAAGGCGGCCGCCGGCCCGCCCCTGCCCTCCGAACTGAAAGAAATCGTCGAAGGCATGTTCCCTCAGATCCTCTCCGCCAAGGCCGCCGCCATGCCGGATACCGATCCCAAACGCAAAACAACCTTTGAGGAGGCCATCACAAAATTTGGTGAATACCTCAAGGCCTATCCGAAGGCGCAGGATTTTGAATCCCTCCTCTTCAGCCGTGCTGTCGCCGAGTATCAGATTCAAAAGTTTGACGATGTCATCAAGGACCTCGAACAAAACCTGAAGCAATTCCCCTCCAGCAGTACCATCGCCTCAAGCAAGAATCTTCTTGCGATCACACTCGCGACCCAGGGCAGCCAGGAACTCAGCAAGGGCGATGCTGCCGACAAGGCGACCGCCTTCGCTCTCTACAAGCGAGCCACCGACTATTTGCGGGAGATCATTAAAAGCCAGAAGGACATCGCTTTAATTAACGAGGCCGACTTTCAGCTCGGAGAGATTCTCATGAATCAAGCCGCCACCAGCCCGGAGGCCGAAAGGCCCCCGCTCTATGCCGAGGCCCTGAACGCCTTTCGCGCCGTCGCTCCCCAGGAGCAGATTCTCGCCCTCCAGGAGGAAAAACTAAAGTCCTTCCCAGCCCTGAAACGTCAAGCCCTGCAATCCAGGAATGTTGCCCTCAAGAAGCAACTCGACCGGGACAACGAACGCGAGCTCAAGAAGCTAGCCGAACTTCGGGGCAAGCCGGACCAAACGGCCACCGCCCTCCTTAAGATGGCGGAGATCTTTTTCCAGCAAGGCAATCTCAACGCGGCCCGGGTCGTCCTCAAGCATGTCTCGCCCTTCCTCACCACCGACGTGGACAAGAAACGCGACATCTACTTCACGACCATGACTTATGCCTTGCAGAATGCGGCGGACCGGGCCCCCGACGGCTATACAAAATTCCAATCCCTCTACAAGGGGGATCCGCTGGCTGACAATCTCCCCTTCGCCATGGGCAATATGTACCTCGGCATCAACAACCCCGCCGAGGCCGTTCGCTACTTCGACGAATCCCTTGCCATCTATCCCAAAGGCCGCTTCGCAGGGCTTTCCGTCGTCAGCAAGGCCAGCGCCGAGACCCGCATCGGGAAACAGGAGGATGCCATGAAAACCTTTCAAACGTTTTTAGCTCAAAACCCGCCTCCCGAAATTGGCGTCATCGCCCAAAGTGGACTCGCCGGAATTTACAAGGACACCCAAAAATGGGACGAGGCCATCGCCGCCTATGAGGTGACCAGGGAAAAATATCCCGACACCCCTCAAGCCACAGAAGCCAACTACTGGATCGCAGTTTGCACCCAACAGAAAGGCGACAACGCCGCCGCCCTGCCCTTGCTGGGCGCTTTCGTCACTGCCAACCCGCAAAGTCCGTTTGCCCCCCTCGCCCTCTACATGAAAGGCGGAGCGGAGATCGCCCTCGACCAGAAAACTGAAGGGATAGCCACCCTCACGGCGGTGGCAGAAAACTATCCCGACAGCCAACCGGCTCCCTTCACCTACTTCACCCTGGCCCAAATCGCAGGCAGTGAGGGCAAGTCCGATGAGGTCGTCGCCCTCATGAAAAAATTCATCGAAAAATACCCGACGGACAACAAGGTGTACTTCGCCTATGAGGCGATCGCCCAAACGGCACTGAACGCCGGAAAGACCGACGATGCCCTCGGAGCCTACCGCGAATACATCCAACATGACCCGGACAGTCCCCAGGCTGGCGAAGCGCTCTACAAGGTTGCCGAAATTCAGCGTGCCAAGGCTGAAAGCCTCGGCCGCTACACCGCCCTCAACGACGAAGAGCGCTCCAACTGGAAGACGTTGATGGACGGGAGTGTTGCCAGCTCGGAAGAGATGATCAAAAAGTATCCTGACAGCCCCTCCCTAGCGCTCAATCTCCAGGTCCTCCTCAAATCCCAGCGCATGCTCCTCGGAGCCGAGGCGATCACCGCCGAGCAAGTGGAAGAGTATTTTCAGGCTCAGGCCGACGCAGTCCCCCAGCCGGATGCCAAAAGCAAGATTATCTTCACCCTTGCCGCCTATGTAGCGGAGCAGGATAAGGATCGCGCGCTCGCGCTCATGAACGAGGCCTACAATGCCGAGACATTGTATTCCCCACAGGATCTCGACTTTTACGGTCTCGCCCTTCTCGACCAGCAGAAACCCGACGAGGCCTTGGCGGTTTTCGAGAAAATTGAGACGGATTATCCGGTCCCTCCGGGATTCGTTCCGGCCCAGACGTCGCCCGTCGTTCAGGAAGCCCAGGCGACCGCGCTTTTCGGCAAGGGCCGGATCGCCCAGTCCAAGGGACAAACCGCCGAAGCGGGAAAATATTTCGAACAGTTGAAAACGATTTACCCCTGGTCGCCCAAGGTTCTGGAAGCGAACTTTGGCATCGCGCAGTCCCTCAAGGAGCAGAATAAACTCGATGAAGCGATGGTGCTTCTCGGCGCCATTATTCGCGAACAAAATTCCACTGCGAAGCTCCGGGCCAATAGCATGCTTCTCTATGGAGACATCCTGGTTGAGAAGATGAATGCCGCCACCGATCCAGAGGGAAAAGAAGCTTTCCTCGCTTCGGCCATCGATAGCTACATCAAGATCGCCGAATACTACGAAGGGGTCCCAGCCGCTGCCGCCGAAGGTCTCTGGAAGGGAGGAGAACTCCTGATACAGCAGGCTGGCGCCGCCACCGATCCTAAGATCAAGGCTCGGCAGCTAAAACGGGCCAAGGGCGCCTTCGAGCAACTCCTCAAGGAATATCCCAACAGCGAGTTCGCCCCCAAAGCCAAGGAGCAACTCGCTGCCATGGGGGGCGAATGACCCGCGCCGAGCGTGCCCGCGAACTCACCCGCCTCCTTCCAGAAATCTATCCTGACGCCCATTGCGAACTGGAGTACAGCAATCCGCTCCAGCTTCTGGTCGCCACGATCCTCTCTGCCCAATGCACTGACAAACGGGTCAATCTGGTCACAAAAGCCCTCTTCCATCGTTGCAGGACCGCACGGCAGTTCGCCGACATCTCCCAGGAGGACCTTGAAACCCTGGTTCACTCAACGGGATTCTACCGCAATAAAGCCAAAAACATCCGGGCCATGGCCGCCCGGTTGCTTGCCGATCACAACGGCCAGGTTCCCCGCACTTTGGAAAGCCTCGCCGCCCTTCCCGGCGTCGGTCGCAAAACCGCCAATGTGGTTTTGGGGAACGCCTTTGGGATCGACGAGGGAGTGGTGGTTGACACCCACGTCAACCGGCTTTGCACCCGACTCGGCCTCAGCAAGCACAGCGATCCGGTAAAAATCGAACAGGATCTCATTAAGCTCTTTCCCCGCAAATACTGGACGCGCCTCAGCCACTGGCTCATCTGGCACGGACGCCGTCGCTGCCCGGCGAGAAAGCCCGATTGTCCAAATTGCGAACTCAGCACCCTCTGTCCGAGTGCAAAAACTCTGGGAGCCTAGCCACGGCCATCCTGACCTCTCCGGAAAGAAGTCAGAGGGTGAAAAAAAGCAATGACCTGAATTGAGTGATTTGAGGCATAGGTGTTATCTTGCCTCCCGAACCAACTCCCCAAGCCCCTTAAGCCGATAACCCGCGCAAAGTTTCCTGACTTCCTCCAGGTCCAGTTCTGGATTGCGCGTTATCAGTTCCACAATATCTGCTTTGGATTTATGCCCCCCGGCATAGAGCTTCAGCGCGATGAGGTGCGGGATCGGAACCAGCCGCAAAGGGCTTCGACGGTATACCTGCACATGACCAACTCCTTGCGGTTCACCTCTCTCAAATACTCAAGAATGTCCAGCGCCCTCATGGAGCAAACCTGCCACGCACCCCGCCCGATCACAACAGTTTCCCGGCACTTCAGCTACGACCTAGAAAGGTGAGCTGTCATGCAAATCCAAGTGGCGTCCTCTCGATCTGTGCCCAGACGGGCGAGGCACCGCTAGGCATCGCCGCATCAGCTCGTTTCCTTCCTCAGATTCTTACGCCGCAGCGGCCGAGCCGTCAGCCGCGATCTCCTCGCAAAATTCCCCAATCCGCGTCACTGCGATCTTGATTTGCTCAAGGCCCGTCGCATAGCTGCAACGCACATGGCCTTCGCCGCTGGGGCCAAAGGCGGTTCCGGGAACGACCGCCACCTTCTTCTCAAGTAAAAGACGATGGGAAAACTCCCTGCTGGTCAGTCCGGTTTTGGTAATCTTCGGAAAAACGTAAAAGGCGCCCTGAGGCTTAAATCCATCCAGGCCCAGGGCATGAAGCCCCGACACGATATAGTTTCTCCGCATCTCATAGGCACTGCGCATTTTCTCCATGGCAGGCCGGCCATGCGACAGGGCCTCAATGGCAGCTTCCTGACTCATGATTGGCGCGCAAAGGATGGCGTATTGATGAATTTTCATCATGGCATCGATCAATTCCGGGGGCGCACAGGCAAATCCGATCCGCCAGCCGGTCATGGCAAAGGCTTTGGAGACTCCATGCAATAACACCGTGCGTTCCTTCATTCCCGGCAGCGCGGCCAGAGAAGGATGGGACAACCCATCATAAGTCAACTCGCTGTAAATTTCATCACTCAAAACGACGAGATTGTGCTTCACACAGAGAGCGGCAATTTTCTCCAGTTCGTCCGGGGGCATGGTCGCGCCGGTGGGATTCGTCGGAAAATTCAACATCAACGCTTTGGTGCGGGAGGTGATGGCACCTTCCACATCAACGGCGCGGAGGATGAACCTGTCCTCAGCCCTGGTCGTAATCGCCCGGGCCACACCTCCAGCCAGTGCAATACTCGGCGCATAAGAGACATAACAGGGTTCATGATAAATGACCTCATCTCCCGGGTTGAGCAGGGCCCTCAGGGCAATGTCGATGGCTTCGGAAACCCCGACGGACACCAAAATTTCATTCTCAGGCTCATAGCGGACTGCAAAATTCTCATTCACGTAATCTGAAATCGTCGCCCGCAAACGCGGCAATCCCAGATTGGAGGTGTATCCGGTGCGGCCTTTTTCCAAGGCATAAATGGCCGCTTCCCGAATATGCCAGGGCGTGACGAAATCAGGCTCACCGATGCCGAGGGAAATCACGTCCCCCATGCTCTGAACCACTTCAAAAAAATCGCGAATCCCGGAGCGGGGAATCTCGCGAACGCGATCAGCGATGGGGATGCTCATGGAGAAACCTGAAGACGTTCCGGAGCCTGATCAAAGTGGTGAAAAGCACCGTTCTCCTTGTAGGTCTTCAAGCGGAAATGCGATGCCGAGGCCTGCACCACCCCAAGGGTGCTCAATTTCTCAGACACGAATCCGGCAATGGCACGAAGATTCTCCGCCTCCACGACGATCAACAAATCGTAGCCCCCGCTCATAAGATAACACGTCTTCACCTCATCAAATTTTGCCAAACGGGAGGCGATATCATCGAACCCGCCACCGCGCTCAGGAGTCACCTTCACCTCAATGATGGCTGTCACCACATCGGCATCCCATTTCTCCCGATTGACGATGGCTTGATAGCCCAGAATGACCCCCTCTTTTTCGAGACGGGCAATCTCGGCCTCGACCTCTTCGACGCTGCGGTCAAGCAGACGGGCAATATCCTCGCGAGGCATCAGGGCATTTTTTTGCAAAAGTTCAATCAAGGCTTCCATGGCCCGCGCATGGTGACGCCGATATCACGCCTTGGCAAGTCGTCCAAAGCAGAATACGATTTCTTCATGCCTGCAAAAAAGAAAACTACCTCTCCCACCAAAGCCCGTAAAAAAGCCGCTCCTAAAAAATCAGCGACTCCGAAATCCCCCGCTCGGAAGACCACCGCAAAAAAGGCGACTTCCTCAAAATCCGCCTCGACCTCAACCGAGCAGAAACTCGCCGACAGCACCTTGAAGCTCGTCGATCAGGCCGCAGCCCTCCTGCGTCGAGGAGTTCGCACCGGGGCCAGCACTTCGGAGAATGCCCGCGTCGCCACCCAAAAACAGGCCCACTCCATTCTCAATAAAGCGACCAGCAGCCTTCATAGCTTGATCAATAAAATCGGCTGAATCCCTGAATTTCTTTGCAGCGCCTGAGGCTTACTCGGCCAAATGGCGAAGCGCCTCACGGATTGCCGGAATCAATGGCGGCAAACATTCTGCAATGGCTTTGGGGTTGCCAGGCAGGTTAACGATCAACGTCCGTCCCCGTACCCCGGCGGTGGCCCGGGAGAGAATTGCCGTCGGCACCGTGGCAAAAGACAGCATCCGCTGCGCCTCGCCAAGGCCGGGCAATTCTTTTTCGATCACGTCACGGGTTGCTTCGGGAGTGACATCCCTCAGAGCCGGTCCGGTTCCCCCCGTGGTCAGGATCAAGGCACATTTCTCGTCATCAGCCAGGCGGGCCAGATCCCGACTGATGACCTCCCTTTCGTCAGGGACAACACTCGCGATGATTTCATATTTTTCCTCCCAGGCCGCACGAAGAACCCGCTCAATTTCCGGCCCCCCTTTGTCGGCGTAAATCCCCGCCGAGGCCCGGTCGCTGATCGTCACTCGGGCGACTTTCATCGTTTGGTTTTTTCCACCAGCATAATGCCTTCGATCCGCATTGTTTTATCGGCCGACTTCATCATGTCATAAAGGGTCAACGCCGCCACACTCACGCCGGTCAGAGCTTCCATTTCGACTCCGGTGGAAGCCCGCGTCGCTGCCTCGCACCGAATGGAAATTTTGGCCTCACTGATTTCAAACCCAATGGCCACGTGATCCAGTGGCAGAGTATGGCACATTGGGATCAGGCTGGCGGTGGACTTCGCCGCCTGGATGCCCGCCACCCGTGCCACCGTCAGGGCATCCCCTTTGGGAAGCGCTTTCTGTTTCAGGGCAAGAATCGTTGCGGGAAGACAAACAAGGGCTCCGGTAGCCACGGCGACGCGGTGTTGTTCCGGCTTGGCTCCGACATTCACCATGCGGGCCGAGCCGTCCGCGTCCAAATGAGAAAATTCCGTCATGACTCCAGACTGCCAAAAAGCAAGGCATCGACCAGCCCGTTTATCCCGGCTGATCCAATGCGCAACAAAGCGTTGGCCTCTGGGAGACCGGTAAGATCCGAGGAATCTCGCCACGGCAGGGCCACCGCCACCAGGTTCCCCGCTTCTCCCCGCACCCGTGCCGGCCACCAGGTTTCCCGAGGGTCTGGTGCCGGAGGCGTTCCTGAGAGCCGAACCGACAGGAACTTACGGGGTGTAAAGCCGGACAAACGATCAATGGCCCGTCGCACAAAAAGGTGAAAACACACAAAATGGGACAAAGGATTTCCCGGCAGGCCAAAGGCAATTTGAGCACCCCTGGCGGCAAAAATTAGAGGTTTTCCCGGCCGGCTTTTCACCCTTGCGCAATGAATAACGAATCCCAGCCGACGCAAGATCTCTCCCGTGCCATCGTATGCACCCACACTCGCGCCTCCGCTGATCAAAAGCAGATCCGCCTTCAGAGGTTCCAAAACCGAAACGGCCTCGTCCACACTCTCGGAACCTCTTGCGTGATGGAGCAATTCTGCGCCCGCCTCCGCCAGCAAAGCCGCCACCAACGGTGAGTTGCTGTCCCGAATACAACCCGCCCCGGGAGTCTCCGAGACCGGCACCAATTCGGAACCGCTGGAAAAATGTGTCGTGGTGATCACGGGGGACACCAACGGTCTTGCCTGACCGACGGACGCCAACAACGCCATAGCCCCAGGTCCCATGGAGGCTCCCGCCGATAAGAGAACATCCCCGGCACGCGATTGTGAGGCTCGGGAGCGCACAAGTCGGGTCGTGCCCGCGACGGACACCACCACTTCATCGCCTTCGGTAACGGTGTCTTCCAACATCACCAGTGCCACCCCGGACTCCGGTAAGGCAGATCCCGTAAAAATCTTCAAGGCCTCCCCGGATCGCGGCGGCGGAGAGGCCGGCATACCCGGTCGCACCTCACCCACAATTCGGAACCGGCCAGGTTGGGAGTCGCTTGCAAGCGCAAAGCCGTCGATGGCTGATCGACTGAAGGCCGGAATATCCGTATCGGCGCTCACATCTTCCGCCAATCGCCGTCCGAGGGCACTCTCCAGAGGCACGGATTCCGCTGGCAGGACGGAAACCTCCCGATCGATCAACGCCCAAACCTCATCCACCGTCAACATTTCACGGACGCGACTTTCCAAATTGGAACCGCAGTTTTTAGTTGCTTCATAAATTCCTCCAGCAGGGCCAGCCCCTCGCCACGATGGGCGGACTCCACACGAACGAAGATGGCCGGCTCCCCCACAGGCACAAGGCCGTACCGATGAATTACCGTCACAGCCTGACAGGGATGAGCGGCCCCCAGTTTTTCCAGAATCTCCCGAAGCACCTTCCCGGCCATGGGTTCATACACTTCGTATTGCAACGCGGAGATGGCG
Source organism: uncultured Spartobacteria bacterium (assembly GCA_937890535.1). Lineage (GTDB taxonomy): Bacteria > Verrucomicrobiota > Verrucomicrobiia > Chthoniobacterales > Terrimicrobiaceae > CAMASH01. The sequence continues at coordinate 1,977 of CALBXK010000137.1, read as the reverse complement.
ACCTCGCCCTCGCTCCCCCGCACCAAGCCCTGAAATTCGAGTACCGCGCCCGTCTCCCGGCCCGGCGAATGAATCGGCGGCTGGATGGGATCTGGAGTCAAGGCAATGGCAATGTCCATACCCTCCCTCAACCTCCGGACACAGGCGGAATCAGCGCCACTTCATCTCCGGGAAAAATCCGACTCCCGGCCATCAGATATTCATGATTCTTCGCCAGCCGCACTGACGCCCGCAAGGGCACTAAGGCGGGAAAGGCCCCCAACAAATGCTCCCACAAGATCGCCTCCGTCCATCCCTCTTCCGCGCAAGGCAGGGTTCGCTCGGCGCATCCCACAGCGTCCCGAGCGGACGCAAAAAACAAAACCCGGATCGGAGCGGGCATCTAGCCTCCAATGGCCGTCATCGGTCGATCCGGCTGATAACATTCTGAAAATTCATGATCGAGGGGCTTCAGCGCAATGGCTTCACGCAGGACGTCCTCCACCCCTTCCCCACGGCGCAACGCGGGCAATAAATCCAACTCATTGTGTCGCCCCAGACAAGGGCGGATCTTTCCGTCGGCGGTGAGACGAATTTTATTACATGAGGCACAAAAATCCGAAGTGGTCATGGCGCCAATGAATCCGACGGTGGCACCGGTTTTCTTCAAATCGTAATAGCGGGCCGGCCCCCAGCCCAACCCGGCAGACTCCTGCGGAATCACTTCGTCGGTCTCTTGCAGACGGACAATGACCTCCTCAATAGAAAGAAAATTGTCCGCATTGAGAACGTCCGCATTCGAAAGCGGCATCAATTCAATAAAGCGAATCGGGAGGTCTCGTTCCGAGGCAAATCGAATCAATGGCCAAATCTCGGACTCATTCACTCCCCGCATCAGCACACAATTCAGTTTAATGCGGTCAAATCCAACCTCCCGGGCCGCGTCAATCCCGGCGAGCACCCCCGCCACGTCAGAACCCGTCACCTTACGATACAATTCCGGATCGAGAGCATCGAGGCTGATATTCAAAGAAGAAATCCCCGCCTCACGAAGGGTTCCCGCCAGCTTGGTCAATCGGGTGGCATTGGTCGAAAGCGCCAGCGCATCCACTCCTGACAATTCCGAAATGCCACGGGCAATCTCAGGCAAATCCGCCCGAATGGTCGGCTCGCCGCCGGTGAGACGAAACTTGCGAAACCCAAGATTCACCGCCGCCTCCGCCACCTGCACCACTTCCCTGGCGGTCAGGTGATCGGCTTTTTGGGCCCAGCCCTTGTACCCCTCGGGCATGCAATAGAGGCAGCGTTCATTGCAGCGATCCGTGATCGAAATGCGCAGATAATCAATGGTGCGTCCGTGCTGGTCCATACTTCAGAACTGAACCGTACTCCGGTTCCAGACAAACATCCAGCAAAGCCCCATCAAAATTTTTGGACTCCGCGCCGGGGTCGCCAAAAATATTTTCCAGTCAGGTTTACCTTCCCTCGCCCTGCGGGATCGTTATCCTGTTTAAACGGACCGCATGGAATTTCGCGCCCCTACCGACCCAGCCTACCCCGAGCCACGCGATGGAATCACAATGCCTCTGCGTCTTCGGCTGCACGACTGCTGGGCAAAGACCGACGACAGCGGCCGCCCCTGCCAGGCCGTTCGCGATCACTGCCTGAATGTGGGAGCCGTGGCGGATTGCGCCGTGGAGCTTCTGCCTGCACCTGCTGCCAGTCTTTTTCCCGAAGGCGGGGTTGCACTGGTATCCGCACACGATATCGGAAAAATCACCCCGGGATTTTTGATGAAATGCCCGGCTTGGCGGGAGCGGTGGCAACGGGCTCTTGAGCTGGACTCACCGGACATTTACGAGGGGAACCACGCCAAAACGGGCCAGCGGTTTTTGGCCTCGCTCACAGAGTTTGGTGGAAAACCTCCAGCTTGGCTCATTTCTGTCGGCGGGCATCATGGAAAATATTCTGCAACGGCGGCCCGGGGGCAGAAGGTCT
>CALBXK010000136.1 GCA_937890535.1 uncultured Spartobacteria bacterium | reverse complement strand
ACAGTACGCAACACCTTCGGATTTGCAAGCACGTCACGCGGCCAGCGTCTTCGTTCACGACGACGGTAACGGAGAAGCCCTGTGGATAGCCGCCGGCTCCTCTTTGACACAGGACGTCTGGATGCTCCAGTCCTATTCAGGTCCTACTGTCCTGGGCATTATCGACGTGGACCTTGGAGGTTTGGCTGGTAGCGTGCCGTTTATCTTTGATGAAAATCATCCGAATGGAACATCGTTTCCGTTGGGAATAGAATCGGAAGCCCTCATTTACAGCGACACCTTTCTCTTGAATTTCCTTGATGCCCTAGGGCAGAATATCCTTGCCCAGTGGAGTGTAGACGAAAACGGGAACCTGTCTTTTGACGAATGGTTAGCAGGAGGGGACGGATTAAGTTTTGTCGTTAGCAACGGATCGAACCACTCGACCTTGCTGCTGGTTCCCGAACCGGCCACGCTCGGACTGCTGGTTCTGGGTTGCGGCGTACTGTTGGGGCTGCGGCGGAGGCACTAGGGCGTGTCATGAACTTTAGCGGAAGAGAGAGTTTGAGCATCAGGGCAAGGAAGGCGAGCCAATGGAGGCTCGCGAGAGAAGATGGAAGGCGTTTTCATAGTCTTTAGCCAGTCGGCGAAAACGAGGCGCCCAAGCAAAAGAGCGTTCCACAACCCAGCGTCTTGGTGAAAGGTAAGTGTCCAGCCGAGCGCCACTGGATGAGGGAGTCCTTGGTGCTGGGCGTTTTTCGTGTTCGGCAATCGGAGGCGGACCCGTCTTTCCGCAAACCACAAAAATCTAGAACCTCCATGGTGCGTTACCGGGCCGAGCGGGCATCCCCGTCGCAAATACGAAAGAGCGGCATCGCCACACTTTCCGCCACGGAAAAGGAGGGAAGAAGGCTGGGCGAATCAAAGAGAAACCCGCAAACCTTATTGCGGAGTTTGCAGCGGTCCCATTCTGTCAGAACTAAATACAATCCAGATATTTCAAAATATACTTATTGATTAAAATCCATTTTGGGATCTAATCGTGGCTGAAATGCAGATTCGTTCCCACAAGCTCGTTACCCGCCGCTACTCCAAGAATTTTTGGGATCAGCAGATTTCCGACCGTTGGAACTATCAGGATTTCCTTGATCATTCGGACTGGGGGAGGGACTGGATCAGTTTTGACGGGGTGGTGTCTCACGCCGGGACGAATCGGGTGTATTGCGGTCTGACGCGTTTTGACGGGGATGTTTTCTATGCCTGGGATCGGGCGACGGAGAAATTTGAGAGCCTGGGGTTTGAGTCGGTTATGGACCGCTACGATGCGAAGTTTCATCGTAGCATGGAGTTGTCGGCGGATGGCGGCAGCCTCTATCTGGCCACGGCTCTGTTGCATGACGTGGATCGTTTTTTCGAGGCACCGGGTGGGGGCATTTATCGCCATGAGATCGCTTCTGGAAAAACCGAGAAGCTGGGCATCCCGTTGCCGCATAATTACATTCAATCCAGTGTCCTCGATGAGAAGCGCGGGGCGCTCTACAACATGCACTTTGCGCCGGAGTGGTTGAGTGTTTTCGATTTAAAAACTGGTACGGGCCGTGAGCTCGGACCGATCAGCGGTGGCATGCAGATGGCGCAGGGCGAAAATCTTGTCATGGACGACAACGGATGTGTCTGGTGCGGATGGAATGCGAGCAAGGCCTGGCAATCGAGCCTTGGCAGCGATATCGCGAGGCTCTGCAAATATGATCCAGAGGCCGGGAAAATTATCTATTACCCGCATGGGCTTCCCCGGGCGGATGGTTCCCACGGATTTGCGCGGGTGGAGGGGCTCTTTAATCTTGGCACCGGAATGCTCTTTGCCTCGGGCGATAATGGTTCTCTGTACCGCATTGATCCGGAGTCAGCCGCCGTCAAATATCTAGGCACCCCGATTTCCGATCGCCGTTCACGCCTGACCTCCCTGGTTATGCATGCGGACGGATGGGCTTATGGGATCACGGGCCGGGACTCGCAATGCCAACTCCTTCGGTTCGATCCGGCGACGGAGAAATTTGAACTCGGTGACCGGATCGTGGATGCCGACGGCGAAGCCATGTTCCAGTGCCACGATATCACCCTTACTACTGATGGCGTGCTTTTTGCCGGAGAAAATGATCACCCCGCCCGAAGCAGTTATCTGTGGGAAATTACTTTATGACAACTATGACAACGACCCTGAAAAAACGAAACGTCCCCTATCTTGCGCTTGGAGGCCTGTGGGAGGAAGATGATGTGCAGGCTGCTCATCGGGTGAGCGCCGCTGCGGCCGGTCCCGATGGAAACTTTTTTCCGCTTCCGGAAGAGTCGGACTTTCAAAAGGCGCTGGCGGCCCATGAAGGTTCGGGTTTTGCCGTGGCGGTGAATTCCTGCGGCACCGCCCTGGATTTGTGCATGATCGCATTGGGTATCGAAAAGGGCGACGAGGTGATTGTGCCCGGACTGACCTTCGTCTGCACGGCGGGAACAGCTGCCGCCCGAGGAGCGAAGGTGGTCTTTGCGGACGTGGATCCCGACACGCTTTGCCTCGACCCCAAGGCGGTGGAGGCCAAGATCACGCCGCGCACCAAGGCCATCATTCCGGTGCATTTCGGGGGCCATGCCGCGGATGTGGAGGCCTTCGACGCCATCTCACGCCAGCATGGGATTCCGATCATTTATGATGCTGCTCATGCGGTGGGGACGAAGTTTCGTGGAAAAAACGTCGGAGGCGCCGGTTTGGCCAGTTGCTATAGTTTCCAGTCCAATAAAAACATGACCACGCTGGGCGAAGGCGGAGCAGTGACATCCGACGACGCCGAATTTTCCGAAAAAGTCCGCGGCCTTAAGACCTTTGGATACGTCTATGGCGCAAAATTGCGGGTCACCCAAATTGGCTACAACTATCGCATGACCAAACCTCAGGCCGCGACGGGGATCACCCAGTTGGCGAAAATCGACCGCGTTATTGCGGCACGCCTAAAAAACTTCTGCCTCATGGCAGAGAACCTCAGGGGAGTGGAGGGGATCACGCTTCCCGCCGGTCTGGATGAGAATCACGGTTGCCACCTCTTTGTCATTCGGATCGATTTCCAGGGCCTCGGCACCACCCGGGCGGACTTTGTGAAAAAATTGAAAGACGATTGGCAGGTGGGCACCGCCCTCCATTACCCGGCGGTTTGGAACTGGGACGCCTTCGAGAATCTGGACTACGATAAATCCGCCACGCCGGTCACACATGAGGCTTGTGATCGCGTTCTCAGTCTTCCCTTGTTCCCATCCACCACTCCGGAGGATGTGGAGTATATCGGAGACGCGCTGCGCGAAACCCTCGCTTCATTTCAAGCTTCCTCCCAATGAAACTGCGTTGGGGACTGATTGGCTATGGCGACCTGGCGGAGAAGCGGGTGGCCTCCGCGTTGCAGAATGCGTCGGAAAGTGAGTTGTCCGCAGTCTGGGGCCGGGATCCGGGGAAAACCCGGGCCTTTGCCGAACGGCATGGGATTGAGAAAGCTTGTGCCTCCCTGGACGAATTGCTGAACGGGAAACTCGACTGCGTCTACGTTTGCACCCCTCCGGGTTCCCATCCGGAATACGCGATCCGGGCCGCAGAGGCTGGTTGTCACGTTCTGGTGGAAAAGCCCATGGCGGCAACAGGCGAGGAATGCGATCAAATGATCGCCGCCGCCCGCAAGGCCGGGGTGCGACTGGGGGTCGCTTATTATCGGCGCTCCTTTCCGAAGATGCTCCACATCCGCAAATTGATTCAGGAGGGAGCACTCGGTCAGCCTGTCTGGATCAACATCGCCGCCCATTCCTGGTTCGCTCCCGCCGCAGACGATCCTAAACACTGGCGGGTTGAACCGGAACACAGCGGAGGGGCAGGGGCCTTGGCGGACATTGGGGTCCATCGCCTCGATCTGCTCGACTATTGGCTGGGCGAGTCGAAGGTGACCGGTGCCACCTTCACCAATTTGGTGCATTCTTATGATGTGGAGGATGGCTCGAGTTTGATTTTGAAACTCTCCCATGGCGCTCCGGTGCATGCCTTTTTCTCCTGGAATTCCAAGACTTGGATTGACCGGTTCGAGATCGTCGGCAGCGAGGGAAAAATCATCGCCGAGCCGCTGGACGGAGGTTCTCTCATTGTGATTCGCGGCCGGGACCGTGAGGAACTGGATCTACCGCCTCCGGAGAATGCCCACCTGCCTTGCGTGGACGATTTTCTCACCGCCTGTCGCGACGGTCGCGAACCTCTCTGTGACGGCGCTGCCGGACGGCGAACCACCTTGCTTTTGGAGGAGGCCATTCGAGCCTCCCGCTGAGCCCCTTACCGAAATGGCCCTTCTTTCCTTTTTCCCGAAGCCGGAGAATAGTTTTTCCGAGTTCATTGCGACCTACTACCAGCGGTGTCGGGAGGAATGTCCCGAGATCGAGGGGAGCGCGGGAAAATGGCGGTTCGAGGATTTGATTCCCGGACTCAGCGATTTCGACACCCGTTTCCTGACGCGCAGCGGGCTGAGGGCCGAGGATTGGAACCGCATTTCCATGGCCGTCGGCAAGATCCACTTCCAACTTGCTCTGGAGCGTCCCGAGTGGGCTCGCACCCTGGAGCACCTCCCCGGGGTGAACCTGATGTGGGACGAACTTTTTGCGCCAGAAAACTATTATACGGAGTTCTGCCAGTGGACATTCTACCACGGTCTCACGCAAAGAGTCTCGCAGGCGACGGATCATTTTGCGAGCCGCTCCTGGAGTGCCCAGGACACGGACTATCACTGGAAGCGGATCGCACTTTACTACGATCGATACAGTCGGACGATTGACCCTCCCATCAACCTGGGGCACTACGAAAGTAAGTATCCGCTCCACAGTCGATTCATGCATTACCTGGCCCCGCCACTGCATTCCGCTGTTTGTCTCCACGACCGTCGGACAACCCCGGGGAAATTGGATGCCTTCCGCCGGGCAGGGGAAATCTTTCCTCAACGAGATGTCGTGGTCGACGTGGAGAGAGCCATCGCGGGACATTATGAAGTCCCCGAATGGTATGAGGAACCCGATCTCACCCAACTGGATGAAAGACTTGAGGATTACCTTCGCCATGCCATCAATGGGCTTCTGGAAATGGATGCGGATTTCGAGTGTCCCCGAGATCCCACACCGGCCCAGTTGCGCGCCGCCGTAGGGCAATTGCCGTCGGCTGCCCCACTGGCGGTACTGTTTGAGAATGTTAAATTTGCCCGTTTCATGAAAGGGCGACTTTGGTTCTTTGCCCAGGAGGTCGAGTGGTTCGACAGCCTGCCCCTGATCCGGGTTGAGCTTGGCCGCATCCAAAAGAGTTTTCTGGTCACTCCGTTGGAGATTTTCTCCGAGCAAATTCTTGGGGAGAAGCGTCCCTGGAATGCGGTGGTAGACGCCTTGACCGGTGAACACCTCACTCGGGACGAGGCCACCATCTTCCGAAAGTTTTACGCGCTGGCCGATCCAGAGATTTCGGAGTCCGAATACAAAAAAAGAGCCTTGGAGATCGTCGATATCTTCTCGCCCTTCCTCACCGGGATGGAAAAAATCACCTCACTGGCCGTGCAATCCGAAAATGCTCAACCGGCTCTTTCCGCATGAATATCCGCGAGATTGAATTTAGCGCCCTCAACGGGCGCTTCTTCAGTGAGGATGCCGCCATCAAGTGATAAGGCGTCATCCGATACTATAGTTGCTACGGGATATTAGTACAGAGATCGAATGAAAAACTCTTCTGCCAATTCTTGGAGGAATTTAGCAATCTTAATTCGGGAAAACTTTAACGTGAAAACTTGTGCGTTCCTGGTCAATGCAAAGTCTGGAAGCTTCTTTTGGATGCGCTCTTTCCAACGGGGACGCTTATGGAGTACATACCCCGAGAGAATGACTGTGTCGGGGCGAAACATATTCAATGCGACAGACAATCCCCAAGCGCAATGGGAAAGAAGCTCATTGACGACGGTCGTGGCATAAGGGTCATCGTTGGTTCGTTCGATTGATTCCAAATGCTGAAAAAACTCCGCTGGGGGGGCTCCCACGCAGTCCTTTAGCGCAGTGTGAACACCGTTTTCAATATCAGACCTGACCCGGCGAATAAAATTCGGACCCGAGATAAAGGTCTCCAAACATCCGCGATGACCGCATCCGCAGATCATGGGGTCCGTTTTGAAAGCGATGTGGCCGATCTCGCCGGACAAATTGATGATTTCGGCATACGGCCCGACTATTGATGAAAAGTGTGAACTGACTCCGTCTCCTACGTTGAAGGCGACCAAACTTCGAATGCCGTCCCGGGTCCAGTTTCGCAGTTCGGATTCCCCCCGAGGTGGCTGGTCGGTGAAAATCACGGGGCATCCCATTTCTTTGGTCAGTGACGCTTCAGAAACGGTCACCAACCAGGGAAGGACGGAACTGCTGGAGAAATGGCCGGTTTTGAGATCCAGTCCATTGGCGAAAATGACGATGCCTGTCAGATCTTTCTGTTTTTTTCCAACCCGCGCCAGGGCGGCGTCCCGGATATTTTTAAGATAGGTGGTGGCGATCTTCGCATCCGGGATCTGGGCGCTTTGAAAACTCACGACGTTTTCTGCCAAAGCTGGGTGTGGCGATGCCACCAGGGCGTGCCACTGGGTCCCGGTCAGTTCCACCGCAAGAATATTCGAGGGAATGCGAATCGCATAATGTTTCGACGGTCGTCCGCGTCCAGCCCGCTGCACACGTTCCTCCGTGATGGCACCATCATCAATCAGACGTTTGACTACGCCGTGGACGGTATTGGCGGGGAGCTGCGCCGCCCGGGCGAGTTCGATTTGACTGGTGGCGCGTCGACTCTGAATCAAACGAAGGAGCGTCTGCTTACCAATTTTTGTACTCATTGAGCCGATTCTACACAGGCGGGCGACATTTGACAATCGCAGTGCCGTTCCCTCCCTTGGGATAAGATCCCGTGATGCCGACTTCGGCCGGACAGAGCCTTTCCCTCCTACTATTGAGCTGAAGCACAGATCAGCTTTTTGTGAAAGCTCTTCCTCGGGTGTCCAAAGTGAGTTTGGGGACCTGGGTTGTGTCGAGAGGAACGGCCTGGCGGTAGGCGATGGCAATTTCTGCAAGTGTGACCGCCTGGAACGTTCGATTTTCCTGACGGGAGATTTCTCTGACCGCGTCAACAATGCCCACGTACGTTTCCCGACGAAAATTTTTCAAATCGCTGTATTCAAAAATATTATGAGTCAAGGCATGGATCTGAATTAAGGGCGTGTTGGCATCAATCTGTCGGCGAATCGACTTCTGAACTGTGTAGTAGTGGTTTTTGGCATCGACCAGTTCCACCCGCAAATCCTGAGGGTGCGCGCCTCCCCACATTCTGCTGGCAGGGTCAATCGTCGGTGGAATGTCCACAAAGTCAACGTTCCCCACCATGGATTTGTTGTATCGATGCGGATAATGAGGATCGAGCGGACTGCTGCCCCAAACGCAGGCACACTGGGGCAGATCACGCGTAGGGATACTCAACAACCCATGACGAAACCCCAATTCTTCGAGGATGCCTGCTGTAAAGTCATTGGCCGACCCGTAGCCGGGGCAAAAGGCGAGCGGACGGCGTTGCATAACCTGCTCAAAACGGTCGATGCCTTCGCTCAGGACTTCGCGCTGCACCTCAGGGCTTTCAGATCCGAGGAATTCACTGCGACCTTCCTCCCAGGGGTGGTAATGCAATCCGATTTCATGCCCCGCTTTTTCTAGTTCCTTGTAGATATTTGCATGGGCCTCCAAATCGCCTGGGATGACAAGAAATGAGCCTTTAGTGCCGGTATTTTCCAGAATGTCCCCTAGACCGAGGATCGCTCGCTCGCCCAAGGCGGAGTTCTGGATCGCGTTTTG
>CALBXK010000135.1 GCA_937890535.1 uncultured Spartobacteria bacterium | reverse complement strand
TTCAAGGAAAATTCCCCTCATATCCGTTTTTTATAATTCTGCCGTCATGCACCCGCCAATCCCTTGTCAGTACGCTTTTACTTTCAGGCGTTCATTGAGACTGCGACATCGGGGACAACGGGGCAACACAGCGGCGCTGCGATCCTCATAGATCATGCCGCATATCGTGCATTGCAGGCGATATTGAAGAGCCCGGTGTTCGCGAATCTTCCTCACCATCTCGCACGCCACCCAAATTAGAAAAATGACGCCAAGAAACAGCATCACATACAAAAAGATCAGACCGGGAAGCGAGAGGGTGATCATGGGGATGCGAAGCGGGAGCTGCCGGGCCATTGCCCGGCGGACAGGCCACCAAAAATTCTCGAGCCGGTCCGGTCAGCCGTCATGGGGTTGCTTGTCGCGTTGAACGTCCACACCCCAAAGAAACGTGACGCTGCCCCACACCGGCTCCGTTCCGCTGTCCGCCCGGGAAAATCGGGAGGCGGCCAGAACCTGAAGCGCCTCGCGGTCCAAGGATTCATCCCCGGAGGAGTTTTGAGGAAACATGTGCAGCGGCCGACCGTCCGGAGAGACCGAGACCAGAAATACCAAAGGCAGGAGCCCGAGACGGGGCGGAGCGAAGTAAGCGGCGGTGGCGGGAGGCAGGATCTCTCTTCCGGCGAGGCCTCCTCCCGCTTTCAGTGCGGTGGGTCGTCCCAACTGCGGAGCGGCTGATGGACGGGCGGCAGAGGTTGACCTCACGATGGTGATCACCGGGGCAACCGGAGGCAGGAGTGCCAGCGCCGGCGGCGGCAGAGGAGCCAGCGCCGGAGTCTCTGAATCAAAACTTGGAACATAGGCGGTCTCAGACCGCATCGTAAGATCGCGGGCAGAGATCTGCCCCGGGGAAAATAAGGCGGGATCGGAGGCTTCCAACATTGGAGTCACCCGGGCCGCTTCTGGAGACCCCGGAGGCAAGAACCAAACCTGGGCCGGACGTTCCGGGCTGGCAAGGGCACGATGGTGGGACGCCTGGAAAACCACAACTGCGACGGCATGAAGGCCAAACGAAATCACCAACATCAGAGGCAAAACCAAATGGACATGGTGCCGCGACGGCCAATCGAAAAGTTGCTGGCCAGTGATCATGGATCAGAGCTTCCATCGGCGGTTGCCAGCACGACGGGAAATCCCATTTCCAAGGCGAGATTCATCACCTCTGAAATTGTTTCGAATCGAGCCTGTTTGTCCGCCTTGATGATCATCGTATGGGTGCGGCCCTGCAGCTTGCTCAAGGCCTGACGCAAGGCCGCCAAATTCGTCTCCTGATCCCCAAAGAAAACTGCGGAGAGCGGTGGTGCCGTGATACTGATGATTCGTGGATTGCGGCGGGGAGAGAGCAGGAAGGGCGACTCGGGAACACTCACCGCCACCCCGGGCTGCAGGAGGAAGGATGTACCCGGGAGCAGGAAAAACAGCAGAATCAATACCAGCCCGAGGGCTGGGGCCATCAGCAACAGAGCCGGATGCGGCAGGGGCGAACGCCGCAGCTTCACGGGTTTCCGAGGGCTTTGCGATTTCTCACCTCGTCCAGCACGGTGATGATCTCGATTCCGGCGCGCTCCATATCATGGATCAAGGCGTTAATGCGGGCGGAGAGAAGACAAAGGGCAAGGTATGCCGGAATGGCGACTCCCAGCGCGAAAGCTGCCGTGAGAAGACTCTCATACACGCCTCCTGCGACATCGGTTGCGGTGGCATAGCCACTTTGGGCCGCAATTTCCTGAAAGGCCGTCAGAAGCCCCAGCAGGGTGCCCATCAACCCCAACAGAGGAGTAACATAGGCGACCGCGGTCAAAATGGGCAAATGAAGTTCAAGCCTGGGAATCTCAAGCTGACCCGCCTCCTGCGCGACCTCCCTCAGCTCGGACCGGGAGGTTCCATGCCGGAGGATGATCGCATGCGCCACCCGGGCCACCGGGCCTGGCGTGCCGGCACATTCCTGCAAGGCCTCGGAATAATTTTCCTTCCTTAAAATATTGGCCAGACCACGCAACAAATCGCCGACCGAAATCGTGGCCCGATGAAGAAAAAGCAACCGCTCCAGAAATACTCCCACCGCGATAATACTACAGACCCCTATGATCCACATCACCGGTCCGCCTTTTTGCAGGATGTCCAACATATCTTTGTTTTTTAAACGTCGCGGGTTGAGGAATTAGAGGATTCGCCGACTGAGAGCGGCAGGGGCAGGTTCGCCCGGGCCAACTCTTCAACGACCAACTGGAGCTTCTCCCGCACCCCGGGAACGAATCCCCTATCCTTGTGCAGAATGAGCAGACAGAGATCCTCCTGATTAAAAAAGGTGATTGGACCCCGCTCGGAATGCACGGTCACGGCTGGCACCGCCCCGATTCCCATCTTGGCAACGGATCCCCGCATGGACGCCAACATCTCGACCGCATGGGCGCTCAATGAAACCAAATCCACCGACTCAGAAACATTATGGGAGGCCAGCACCGCCTTGCCATGCGAGAGAATACAGGATTGCACCCCCGGCAGCTCCCCGCAGCGCTGGATCACCTGCTCCACCCCGAGGAGTTCCTCGGTCATAAAAACTGCCTGCAGTCCGTCCTGATGAGGGATCTGTTCCAAAAGCCCCGCCGAAGGAGTTGCGACATGCACAGTCTCGATCATGACGGTTTCAGACTCTTCCGATGCCGAAGGCAGCTCAGGTTCCCCAGGCGGCGGAATGTCCATCTCCGGCCCCACAGGATCCCCGACCGGCACCCCACGCGAGATGTCCTCAGTTTCCAATGGACCAGATACGATCTCTTCTGGCACATTTTCTGCAAATTCCGTAGCGACATCATCTGCCCCTTCCGGAGTTTTCAAGGCCGCTTGCCGTGGAACGAGCGGCACCTGCGGTGCGCGAGGCTTGGGAATCTGCACCCGGGCCCGTGGTGCTGGCTCCGCCGGCTCGGCCGGCTCGTCTGGAGCGGGTTGCCGACGCCGAAACATCGGCAACAAAGAAAATGGCTTTCGACTTCGCGGCAGGATCGTGGCGGGAGGGGCCACCGGCTCGGTCGGAACACCCTCAAGCGGCACCTCCGCCTCCACGCCCTTTTCCGCAAGGTCGGGGACCGGCTGTGAGACCGACGGCTCTGCCCATTCGCTATCCGACTCCGGCACGGCCTGGACAGGGGGCGGAGTGATTTCTTCCAGGGATTCCTCGACCTCTTCGACCGTTTCAATGACCTCGCTCACCATCGGCTCTATTTCCAAAATCGCCCCCGGCGGCTCTGGCTCTGGCTCTGGCTCTGGCTCTGGCTCGGGCTCTGGCTCGGGGAGTGTTTCCACAATAGGCACGAGACGATAGGCCAGGGCAATTTTCTGAGCCGGGAGAGAAATTCGTACATCAGAAAAGTTGGAATCACCGAAACACTCCGGGATCAATTCGTTGAGAACCGAGAGAGACATTCCAGGGGCCGGTCCTCCGAGGAACGCCTCGCACGGCACCTCGACCAGACGCTCACGGTCAAACACTCCGGCCCGGTGGTTCACCGGAATGGCTCCCGCAAGATCACCCGCCGGCAAGATCACGGAGACCGGTGGCGTCACAAAATATCGGGTGCGCGGACCCGCCGGAGCAGGGGTTGTCACAGACGGTGGTGGATCAATTGGAGGTTTGGGTTGTTTCACGCGAGGTTTCGGATTATCTCAATAGGAGCCATTCTGCAACCGTGGAACTCGACTTCAAATTCACATCCGACAATCTCATCCCCGCAATCGTCCAGCAAGCCTCTGATAAAAACACGCCTCCAGGGCGAGTTTTGATGTTCGCCTGGATGAATCCGGATGCCCTGCAAAAATCTCTCGAAACCGGCCTCATGCACTATTGGAGCCGCTCCCGAAAAAAACTCTGGCTCAAGGGAGAAACCAGCGGCAATACCCAGCGCATCGTTCGTTGGTTCGCAGATTGCGACCGCGACGTCCTCCTCTTCGAAATTGAACAAACCGGCGGGGCCTGCCACACCGGATACCAAAGTTGTTTCTTCCAGGAACTCGACCGCCAGGCCCAGCCCCTACCAATCACCGAATCCAAGGCATTCGACGCCAGCAAGGCGTACGAACCGAAGTGACGGGCGATAACGAATTCCGACTTCCCATTTCCGACCTCCGACCTCCGACTTCCCACCTCGCTCAAGCTCCTCGTATTGCGAGGTACAACTGCTTGGGGTAATTGAAGGGATACAATTCGGCCGCCTGGGTCTTATCGGGATTCGAGCGGACGCGACGCAGCGCAAAATAGGCTTCAATACCTTCGGTCACCGCCTCCACCTGCTGTTGCGGTTGATTCGGATAATCCGTCATCGCCTTGGTCTGGATGCCGAGCACAACGTCCCTAGGAATAGTGCGGGGCAGCGCATCCGAGGCCAGCCGCACGCCGTCCCCCGCGATCAAAGAACCCGCAGTTAAAACCAGGCAGAAAATAAGAGCCTTCATAACCCGTGAAAGTTGGCACATCGATCCACAAATGTCCAGCGCAGCATGAGCTTCGGGGTTTTACCTCGCCGGTTCTTGGCTTCCCAACCGTGCCAAGTCATGTTCGACACCCTCCTTCGGAATTATTGTCGTTTCCCTCATTCCTCCTTCTCGCTTTCCAGTTCCGCGACAAACATCAGGAATGTCAGGTGCGGAGAGCACGGTGATTCTTTATCGAAGAGGCAAAGATCCTTTCCAAGGTAAAGAACCCAAAGAGAACGATCTTCGAATGCGCATAAGTGTTGCCTGAAAAATCGAATCTGTTCACCATTGCCGAATGGGGGAACCGTCATTGCGTCATGCCCTCTGCATTGCGCATCCGGGGCATGAGCTTCGTATATTTGGATGGGTGGAACGATTCCGGCCTCTTGTCGATGTGGTCACCGATGGATCGGGGGCCACCCGCGTCTCTCGTTATTCTGCCACGCGCTCGTTGCTGGAAGGGATGGGTTGTCGGTTTGGTTTTCTTCAGGGCGGGATCAGCGACCGGGCGTTTTATGATTTAATCCAAGGCGGCGAACCGGCCCCGTTTATCGAGTTCGCCCGAGGCTTGGCCTCGGAGTGGAGAGAGGAAGGGATCCAAGTCGTGGCTGGTGACATGTTGGAAGGATTTAGCACCACCCATGACATTTGTCGGATGGTAATCAATGCGGCCGTTGAGAAAATCCGCAAGGAAGGTCACCTGATCACTACTCTCGAGTTTGGGTTGGAATCAATGCAATCACTGGATACGACGTCCCCGGGTGTCATCAGCCTGAAACTGGATGAGGCCGCCTTTGCCCGCAAACGCCAGGCCGCACTCGCACTCTCTCCCTATCTCGCAGGAGAGGTGGAACGGCTCGTTGCCAAATACGGTAAGTCGGATTTCTGCATCGAAACATTGCGGACGGCCCGTTCCCCTGCCGGTTTGTCTTGGGATGCTCCCGAGCCCCCGTTTTACGAGACCTATGGACGTCGTCAAGTCGCGGCTGGACACTATAAAGAAGCCATTACCTACTCCTCTCACATTCAGCCCCTCGCCAATGCGATTTGGGACTGGGCAGTCTCGGACTCTCTGTGATCCCGGCCTCCACCATGCGCATTCTCTTCACGAACAATACCTTGGGAGCACGGGGAGGGACGGAGCTCTACGTTCGCGATGTGGCCTTGGCTTTGCTGGATCGCGGACATCAGCCGATGGTTTTCACTTTGGAACCTGGTGAAGTTGCCGCCGAACTTATTGCCGCCGGCGTTCCTGTCACCGACGACTTGCGCCAACTGCCTGCATTTCCTAGCTTGATCCACGGTCATCATGCCATTGAAACCACTCTGGCTGCAGCAGCTTTTCCTGCTGTTCCGGTGCTCTCCTTCTGTCACGGGCCCGAAGCTTGGCAGGAAGCCCCCTGTCGTTTGCCCAATGTCACCCGTTGGATTGCTGTCGATGAATCCTGTCGACGTCGCCTCGTCGAAGAGGAGAATATCCCCGCCAAACGCGTTCAGGTGTTACTCAACTTTGTCGATCTTGCCCGCTTTTCGCAACGCCCACCCCTCCCCGCGAAGCCCGGCAAGGCGCTCATATTTTCCAACAAGATGACTATTCAGCATCCGGTGGTGCTGGCAATTTCGGCGGCTTGTGCCAGCCGAGGGATTGCCGTGGAGACATGCGGCCTTGGATTCGGAAGGCCCGCAGAATTTCCCGGCGACGTATTGCGCCGCTATGACCTCGTCTTTGCCAAAGCCCGATGTGCGCTTGAAGCTCTCGCCTCCGGCTGCGCGGTCGTACTAGCCGATCACTTCGGAGCAGGTCGGTTAATTACCACCGCGAATTTTGACGAAATCCGCCCACTGAATTTCGGTTTCGAATCCATGACCATGGATGCCACCTCGGAATACCTTGGCGCTGAAATTGACCGCTATGATCCTGCCGATTCAGCCGCCGTTACCTTGCGCATCCGTTCGAGAGCTTCGCTCATGGACACAGTGGATCGGTTGGAAGAAATTTACCGGGAGGCGAGCGCTACGTCCCTCCCAGATTTTGATCCAATCCACGCCGCCTTCGACTTCTGGCGGTTTCATTTATTTCTTTCGAAAAAACCCTTGAGTGCCATGCGTAGAGCCCCGGGTCGCCCATTTCGCTTACCGGTGCCACCCTTGGACAAACCTTTGGACCTCGTTTGGTCGGAACTTTGCGCCACCCATTCGGAAGTATCGGCACTTCGTCTCACGGCAATGCAAACCAAACTTGCCCGGCGGGAGAGAGAGATTGCGGCTCTCACGGCGAAAATCACTATTCTCCAAGGAGGCCGGAATCCGGAACCTGCGCGAGGCTGGCGAAAATGGCTGTCTGGCAAATATTGAACTTGGTATAAAAAAGGGTCGCGGACTGGAACGATCCGCACTTCGGATCGATGGAATGGAACTGAAACGCATCCCAAAGAACAAAGCGCTCCGTGACTTCTTGGGTTCTGGATACCTGTGCGGTAATCTCAGGACTCCTTTCCCCACATGATCCTCCGCTCCGAGGGCTGACTCCCGCAGACGCTTTGGTGGAATTCACCCGATAGAGCTCTCACATTTTTCCACGGGAAAATCTTGAAGGTGACAAGGATCCGCCATCACCAAATCTTCCGTAGCCATCACGTCCTGACTACCTCTCTCCAGCTCGGGAGCCTTGGACTTGACCTCGCGCTTCAATCGGCCTCACTCTCGGCCAACGGATGGGTTGAGACAGGACCCGTCGCCTCAGCGCGCTTCCCAATCCAAAGGTTTGAAAGTGAGCCCCAATTCCCGTTCGAATTCGGTGATTCTGCTGCGCTCACCCGGTTCGATCAGACAAATCGAGAAGCCCGTCCGACCGGCTCGCGCGGTGCGCCCTGCGCGGTGGGTGTAGTATTGCTGCTTCTCCGGCAACTGACGGTGAATCACGAAAGATAACCCCTCCACGTCAATACCCCGGGCGGCAACGTCGGTGGCGATCAGGAAGCGGGTGCGTTCCTTTTTGAAAGCCCGCATCACCTTGTCCCGATCCTTCTGGCTCAGATCGCCCTGCAACACGTCGGCCGAGATTCCGCGCTTGGCCAGTTCGCTCCCCAACCGAATCGCCCCGATTCGGGTGCGGCAAAAAATCATCCCGCGCTCCGTCTTCTGCGTCATCAGAAAATTCGCAACCCAATCGTCCTTCTCTTCGTGGGCGCAATTCACATAGCGGTGCGAGATGTTGCGATTCACGACCTGCGATTTTTCGACCTTGATCACCTTCGGCGTGGCCGACATGGAGTCCGCGACAAGCCGTTTGATCTTCTCCGGAAACGTCGCCGAGAACAGCCAGGTGCTGCGTCGAGATGACGTCAGCTCGATGATCCTGACAATTTCCTTGCGGAACCCCATGCTCAGCATTTCGT
>CALBXK010000134.1 GCA_937890535.1 uncultured Spartobacteria bacterium | reverse complement strand
GATTTTCTTCGGCAACTCCACCACATTGGGCATCCCTTGCGCCGTTATGAGCAAGCAGGACATCAAGGCTTTGAGCGGCCTGATTGAGGCCGACCCACACCTCATTGTGATCTTGGATCTGCTGGAGGGGAAAGTCACAGCCGCCGACATGGACTTTCCCGCCCACCTTCCCGACCACGCGCGCGACATTCTGATCGAAGGCACATGGGACGCCATCTCCGACTTGCTGACGGGAATACCAGAAATCAAGAAAGTCGCCGATACCCTGCCCTATTTTCAATCCGCTTGATGCCGGTCGGTTTCCGGCAACACGTCCGGGCCTGATGGCGGAGGGATTTGCCCCATGAACGTATTGGAAACCCTGACAGCCGCCACCGGTTATCTGGAGAAGCATGGGGTGGATAGCGCCCGCCTCAACGCCGAGCATTTGCTGGCCCATGTTTTGGGAAAGAAGCGTCTCGATCTCTATCTTGCCTTCGACCGCCCCCTCTCGGACGCGGAACGGGCCCCACTGCGGGACCTGATCAGGGCTCGCGGGACGGGGCGACCGCTCCAACATCTTCTCGGCACGACAGAATTTTTTGGACGTTCCTTTCTCTGCGACGACCGGGCCCTGATTCCCCGGCCGGAAACCGAACAACTGATCGAGCTGGTTCTTGCCCAAGGTCCGTTTCAAACCGCTCTTGATGTCGGAACGGGTTCGGGAGTGATCGCAATCACCCTCGCCTTGGAACGTCCGGACAGCCGAATCCTCGCCACCGAGATAAGCCCGGATGCTCTCGAGCTGGCCAGGGAAAACGCCCTTCGTCTCGCCCCTGTCACGCCCCCGGATTTTCAAGAAACCGATCTCCTGCCCACCGAGGCCTCACCCTTCGACCGTATCGTGGCCAATCTTCCTTACATCGCCACGGGTGACCTCCCTCCCCTCGCCCGTGAAGTCCACCATGACCCTGCCTCCGCGCTGGACGGAGGACCCGACGGTCTCGCTCTCATTGAGCGCCTCATCCGCACCGCTCCGCCTCAGTTGAACCCCGGAGGACGGCTCATTCTGGAGATCGGACACGACCAGAGCCCCCGGGTGAAGGAACTCCTGCAGACTCACAATTATCGCGACATCTCCGTCCACAACGACTATCAAGCCAACGAACGGTTTGTGATGGCAATATATGGATAAAATCATCGTTCACGGGGGAGCCACTCTCGCAGGCTCGGTCCGCATCAGCGGTTCGAAAAACTCCGCCCTGCCCATTTTGGCGGCGACGCTGCTGACCCGGGAGCCCTGCACCATTTCGCGGGTCCCTGATTTAAGCGACATCCACTACATGCTCACCATCCTGAGCGAACTGGGGTGCGAGGTGGAACGCGCCAGTGGAACAGTCACGGTCAAGGCAGAAAAAATCCGCACCGTGGCGCCCTATGACATTGTCCGCAAGATGCGGGCCTCGGTCTGCATCCTGGGACCGCTGCTGGGACGGGAAAGAGAGGCCATGGTTTCTCTCCCCGGTGGCTGCGTCATTGGAGACCGTCCGATCGACATTCATCTCAAAGGATTCGAAGCGCTGGGAGCCACCACCCTCGTTGAGGAGGGCAATGTCAAAATGCGCGCCCCAAATTTGCGGGGCACCACCGTGAATTTGCGGGGAAAATTTGGATCCACCGTACTCGGGACCGACAACATCATGATGGCGGCCGTGCTGGCCGAAGGAACAACCATCATCGATGGAGCGGCCGAAGAACCTGAAGTCGTTGATCTGGCGAACTTCCTCATCAAAATGGGAGCACAAATCGAGGGCGCAGGCACCCGCAGGATCATCATCGAAGGAGTGAAGGAACTTCATGGGGCCAAGCACGAGGTCATTCCCGACCGGATCGAAGCCGGAACGTTTCTGATCGCGGGGGCCATGGCCGGAAGGGAAGTCACCCTCACACGCACAAATCCCGAGCACTTACAGTCCCTGATCGTTCCTCTCACGAAAGCCGGAGTCTCGATCACCTCTCAAGCCGACACGGTCACCGTCAAATCCAACGGAACCTGCCGCCCCCTCCACCTCGAAACCCTGCCCTACCCCGGCTTTCCAACCGACATGCAAGCGCAAGTCTGCGCCATGCTCGCCACCACCGATGGCATCAGCGTCATCACGGAAAATGTTTTTCCCCATCGCTTCATGCACGTGGCGGAGTTGAAACGCATGGGAGCAAACATCGAACTCCAGGGCCCCACCGCCATCGTGAACGGAGTCAGAAAACTCAGCGGAGCGCCAGTGATGGCGAGCGACCTTCGGGCTTCAGCCGCACTCCTTCTGGCGGGTCTCCAAGCCGAAGGCACCACGGAAGTCAACCGCGTCTATCACATTGACCGCGGCTATGAGAGCATTGACGACAAACTCAATTCCCTCGGTGCCCACATCGAACGGGTGAAAGCGTAGGAAATGACCTGGCTCCTTGAACCCTTTGAATACGAATTCATGCAACGCGCCTTCCTGGTGTGCGTGCTGATTGGATTCACCAACGGATTTCTAGGAGCTTTCATCGTCATCCGCCGCCTCGCCCTCACGGCAGACGCTCTCTCGCATTCCCTCCTGCCAGGACTCGCCGTTGCCGCCATCTTTATTGGACTCAATCCCGTCGGACTCCTTCTCGGAGGACTGGTTGCGGCCGTGATCGTCGCCGTGGGCGGGCAGCTCATCACCCGAAGCTCTCGAATCAAGGACGAAACAGCCATCGCCTCGCTCTACGTCATTGCCTTTGCCCTCGGCGTCATTCTCATCCGCTACGCCAAGGTCAAAGTGGACCTCGATGGGTTTCTTTTTGGCAACATCCTCGGGGTATCGAACTCCGACATTGGCATCAGCCTGGCCACCTGCGCCGTCACACTCGCCACCCTCCTCATCCTCCAGCGCCCACTCCTCATCACCCTCTTCGAATCGTCCGTTGCCCGCAGCCAGGGCATCCCCGTCCAGGCCCTCCTCATCACTCTCATGATTCTCATTGTCCTGGCCATGCTCGC
>CALBXK010000133.1 GCA_937890535.1 uncultured Spartobacteria bacterium | reverse complement strand
GTTTCCTTAGAGGATCGCAGCCGGGCACAACAAGGCCTACCGAGACGCCAAGGGGCCCACCCTGATCGACGAGCCAAGGAAAAGCCCAGTTTTCACGAAACTTTCACCGCGCTTTCATCGTGGCTTCACAGAATCCCGACAGGCTGACCCGCAATGAAAAGACACCCTTTCACCTCGTCGTGCGATTGGATCGCGTATTTTTATGAAAATGCCCAGACAGCCGCGAGGCGGGCAAAGCCCTCTGCGTTGGTTGAAATGCCGGACGCCATCCGGACGGCAATCGCCAATTCATTGCCGGCCTGGCAGCTCGGGGAAACCTCGGAAGGCCGACACCTGCGAGCTGCGGCGCGGCAATACGCCGAGGCGAACGACGATCCGGCATTTCTCAGCGCAGTGGAATTATTCATCCGCGAGGAACAACGCCACGGGGCCTCGCTTGGCGAGTGGCTGGACCTCGCGGGAATCCCACGGAAAAAACGCGATCTAGGCGACAGCCTTTTCCGGATCTGCCGATACGCCATTCCAAACTATGCGGTGTGGGCTTCCGTGGTGGTGATGGTCGAATTCATGGCCGAAATTTACTACGCGGCCGTGCGACGTCTCACGATGTGCCCAAGGCTCAAGGCCGAGTGCAAACGCATCTTGCAGGACGAGGTGAAGCACATTCAATTCCAGTGCGAACACCTTGCGATGACCCGGCGCAAACTCCCCTGGTGGGTGCGCTCCCTGGTGGAAGGCGGCGAGTTGGTTTTTTACACCGTCGTATGCAGTGCCGTGTGGTTGGCGCACGGACAACTGTTGACCGCCGCAGGAATTCCGCGGCGGCAATTCCTGGTGGTTTCGGCGGAAAAATTCCGATTCACGCACCACTTGATGGATCCACGGCGTTATGAATTTGGCGTCCAGAAAAATTCCCAGGCTGGCCGCCGGCGATCCCGGCGACTGAGCAAAATAGCGGCGAATTGGTTGGGTTAGGCGACAAAGCACGGAAAAAAGCGGTGATTTCGCTGCAGGCAAATGTCGGGGATGCGGCCATGGTGGAAGGAGTCGACATTTATGGAGCAAAGGCCCGTCGGACGGGGCCGAGACAGCGGCGGGTGTCGTCATGCCGGGAGGTCCGAGACGGGGCCGGGGCTCGCGGTGACAGACGGAAAGTGGGAGAGGCAGAGGTGAAAACTGTATTTTTAGTGTTTTCTTAGCTGGCCATTTCCATGATCGGACGATCAAGCCTTCCCCTTGGCAATATGAAAAATTTGCCGTTTAATCCCTCAAAAATCGTCTTTTCTCATTTTTTTCATTCCAATGATCAATCATTTACTCGGACTTCAAATACTTCTCCGCCGCATTACCTTTTTTTTGCTGCCACCATTCCTCATCGTGATCTCACTCTCGATTTTGGCAGCTCAATTTACAGAGTTCGCCACCAAAAGTGAAATCTTGTCGCTATCCTCCTTTGTGGTCCTCCTCTCGTTTAGTGCATTGGCTTTTAATTGGTGCCGGGTCTCTCCGGCGTTAACTTCGGAGAAGATTCTGAAACTGGTCTATCAATCCGGGATTGATCTCTTTCTTGCCAGTCTTCTTGCTCTGATTGCCAGTTTCTTTTCGTGGTTAAAAACCAACCCCTCCTTTCTGTCTCTTTATCCCGGCTTGTTTGTTCTCCACTGGCTCTTTCTCACCCTGGCCATCTTTCTTTTTCTGATCGCGATATTAGCCATCATCAAAGCCGCGAAGGATATCAATGCGACCGAGCAATCCCCGGCAGGCACCCCACGTGTTGCCTCAAGCGAGGATTCGACATCAACAGGACGCTCCCTATAAGCTGTTCCCATGCTCACCCGCGTGTTCTCCGCCGCCCTCAAGGGCGTCGAGGCTCTTCAAGTCGAAGT
The DNA here is from genome assembly GCA_937890535.1 of uncultured Spartobacteria bacterium. Lineage (GTDB taxonomy): Bacteria > Verrucomicrobiota > Verrucomicrobiia > Chthoniobacterales > Terrimicrobiaceae > CAMASH01. Next base: position 3,762 of record CALBXK010000133.1, on the reverse strand, counting down.
GGAGGTCAATGCCGGGGCGGGCCTTCCCCAGGTCGTGGTCGTGGGCCTTCCCGATGCCTCGGTGAAAGAGAGCCGCGACCGGGTCACCACCGCCATCGCCAATTCCGGCTTTCGTTGGTCGCGCTCCCGCATGACGGTCAACCTCGCCCCGGCCGATTTGAAAAAAGAAGGGCCTAGTTTCGACCTCCCCATCGCGGTGGGCATGATCGCCGTCTCCCGGGAGGCGGAAATCCCCCGTTTGGAACACTGTTTGATGGCGGGAGAGTTAGCGCTGAATGGCGAACTTCGTTCCATCAAGGGAGCGTTGTCCATTGCCTTGGAAGCTCGCAAGCGGGGAAAGAAAGCCGTTATCCTACCCTTCGCCAATGCCCGCGAGGCGGCGGTGGTGGAGGGGATTGCGGTTTACGGAGCCAAGACCCTGCGGGAGGTTATTGAATTTCTGACCCGGGAGGCGGAACTCAAACCTGTGCAGCAAGATGTCAAAGCTCTCTTCCAAAACACCGCCGCCGACGAGGGAGATTTTTCCGAAGTCAAGGGACAGCACGCCGTCAAGCGGGCCATCGAGGTGGCGGTGGCCGGCAACCATGCCCTCCTGCTCATCGGCCCGCCGGGGAGTGGAAAATCGATGCTCTCCAAACGCATCGCCACCATCATGCCGCCCATGACGCTGGAGGAGGCCATCGAAACCACCAAGATCCACAGCGTTTGCGGTCTGCTCGATAGCGAACATGCCTTTTGCACCCACCGTCCCTTTCGCGCCCCGCACCACACCATCTCCGATGTCGGGCTCATCGGAGGTTCGAGCAACCCCAGTCCCGGAGAAATCAGTGTCGCCCACAATGGAGTGCTTTTTCTGGATGAACTTCCCGAATTCAAGCGCTCCACCTTGGAAGTTTTGCGCCAGCCCCTCGAAGATCGCAAAGTCACCGTGAGCCGGGCGGCCGGCACCATGACCTTCCCGGCCAATGTCATGTTGGTCGCCGCCATGAACCCCTGCGCCTGTGGATATTTTGGAGATCCCAAGCGGGAATGCCGTTGCTCCCCCAAGCAAGTCGAAAACTATCGCAACCGCATCTCCGGCCCTCTCCTCGACCGCATCGACATCCATATCGAAGCCCCGGCGGTGGAATTCAAGGAACTCAGCAGCGAGGAATCAGCCGAGCCATCCGCCGACATCCGCGAGCGGGTGATCCAAGCGCGAACCATTCAAAGAGAACGCTTCGGCGGAAGGGGACGTTGCCGGGCCAACGCCGGCATGTCCCACGGCATGCTCAAAACCCATTGCAAATTGGACTCCGATGGTCAGGAGATGTTGCGTCATGCCATGGAGGAACTCCATCTCAGTGCCCGCGCTTATGATCGGATCTTGAAAGTGTCGCGAACCATCGCCGATATGGCGGGGACGCCTTCGATCCAAACCGCTCATCTCATGGAAGCGATCCAATACCGGACCTTGGACCGGAACTTGTGGCACTGAAAACATTCTTTGCACATCTGCACGGACTGACCCCGGCTGTTTATTCTGAAATAAAGAAAACCAGTAAATACACGCGTTTCATAGTGATTTTTTGACTAACGCCAGAACTGAGCGACGCGGGCGGCCCAGCGCGTCCGCATTGCCAACTGACGTGACCCGCCCGCGTTCGCTCCAGTGATTTTGTTAGCCGCATTCATTGCTACAGTCCGAACCAGCGGGCACGGCGGCTCGCGCTGAAATGCTCCTTGCCGGCGCGCAAGGCGACCGACGGCTCGTGATAGGTGCCCGTCGGACCATCGGGATTGGAAAAGAAATCCACTTCCACCTGTCCGATCCGCCCGGCTCCGAACTCGATGAAGCACACCCCCGTCCCCGCGTGGGTCACCGGAACCTCTTCGTTCCGCAGGCGCGCGATCAACGCCTTGGCGACCGCACGCGCGGCGCCCTCGGCGAAAACGCCAGCTTTCGGCGTGCCCTGTCGCGCGCAGTCGCCGATGGCGTAAACGTCGGGGAAGCACGTCTCGAGCGTCCTGGGCTTGACCGGCACATAGCCGTTTTCGGTCATGCCGCTCACCTCAAGCATCTTTGGGGCATGGATGGCTGGCACGCCCAGGAAAAGGTCGTAGGGAAACACGCGCCCGTCGTCGAGGGTCACTTCCCGGCGCTGCGTGTCCACCGATCTCATTTCACGGTCGCCGACGAAAGTGATGTTTCGCTCCGCGAATGCGGCGAGCAACGCCCGCGAGGTTTCGGGCGACGGGGGGACTGGAACTTCGAGCGGGAGGATGAGCGTGATCTCGCACGCGCTCCGGACGCCGCGGGTCGAGAGGTAATCGTGCATCATCAGCGCCGCTTCGCTGGGTGCCGGCGGGCATTTGAAAGGCGCCCCGCCCACGGCGATAAGAACCCGGCCCTTGCTGAACGAAGGAAGGATTTCACCCAGCCGCGTCGCACCCTCCAGAGTATAGAACTCCGTGGCCTCTGCCATGCCCGGCGTCTTGGCAAAATCGTAGTCGGCTCCGAGAGCGATGACCAAGAAGTCGGCCTCATGGGTTCCGCGATCCGTTGTCACTCGCTTCGCGACGGGATCAATCAACGAGATGGTCTCCTGGAGCAGCCGCACCCCGGGTTTCACGAACTTCTTGTATGGCAGTAGCACGGCGTTGGGTTGCGCACGCCCGAACATCACGTCGAGCTTCGAGAAGCCGAAATAGAACGAGTCGTTCTTGTCAATCAGCGTCACTTCGATGGCGTCGCCAAACGCCTCCGAGAGCATGGTGCTGAGTTCCATTCCGCCGAATCCGGCGCCGAGAATGAGGATGCGTTTTTTCATAAACTGGTGAATAAAATAGTCATTCGAGCTCGCAGCGGTCGGCCGTTGCTCTCTATGCGCTTGTTCGCCTTAGTATGCACCTTCGGAGTAGGTGAGTTCGTAGCTGTGTGTATAGATCTCGAAGATCAGCCCAAACGGGTCTTCCACGTAGACCATCTTATAAGGCTTTTCGTTCGGATAGTATTCCCTGATTGGCATACGCTGTTTACCTCCATGGGCGACGATCCTCTCAACCAAGGCCTCAATGTTCGGGTCTTGAACGCAGAAGTGGAATGTGCCGGTCTTCCAATACTCGAAGTCTTTTGGTCTCTCATTGTTCTGGAACTCGAACATCTCGATTCCGATTTTGTCTCCGGTGGAAACGTGAGCAATTTTGAAGGAACCCCAGCCCTCGCCAAACACATCGATGCACATCTTACCAATCGCTGACTCGGACTCCTCATTCACCACTGTCGGTTTCATGATCGTATACCAGCCCATGACGTCCTCATAAAACTCGACTGCCTTTTCGAGGTTTGGGACCGAGATGCCAATATGCGAGAAGGTTTTTGGGTATGTGCTCATGATTTTATGGCGAACAGTACTATTGATCCGCGCGCTGTATAACTCCTACAAATGCGGCACGGAAGCGTAGACTTCCCCACCAGCATTTCATTGCGACATTTTGGACTCCGAAACACTCAAACGACAGCAAAATACTCCATTTGTGACGGTTTTCCACGGGAATTCGTGCAGCTTTCGATTGGCCAAACTCTTCAGTTTTACAGAGGGGTCAGGGTGCAAAAATTAAGTTGAATATACAGTCGGAGACTCATTGAGGAAAAAATCGGTCCGTGCATTAATGCAGTTGCACGCAGGTACGGATCCCCTTGGCCCATTCCACCGCGGTCACTTGGGTGTTGGGCTCCGCCGCACTCATCCGCCTCCGATTCGCGAAATTTCACAGTAATCG
>CALBXK010000132.1 GCA_937890535.1 uncultured Spartobacteria bacterium | reverse complement strand
CAAACTTCCGCTGCTTTAATCAATTTTTGAGCAACTCCCATTTTTCGTGCCTCTTCAAGCACAAATAGATCGTTCAAGACCCAAATTGATCTCATTCGAACGGATGAAAACATGGGGAAAAGTTGGGTGAACCCAACGCTACGTCCGCTGGAGTCCATTACTATAAAAATAGCAGATTCGTTTGCTTTGATCCGGTCTTCAATAAACGCACGAGCACCTTCCAAATTTGGAGTTTGTTTGTAGAACTGACGATATTTATCGAATAGCATGGCCAATTGAGAGAGGTCATTCAAATCTGCTCTACGAACTTCGAATGTAATCCCCATGCGTATATTCCCTTTAATTAGAATTGGCCTAATTTTTTGTGCTGAAAAACAAGCGCAAACTCTGAGTTTGTTATCTCCTGCTGAAGATACACGATATTAAGTTTTTACCGCATTGCCATCTGCCAACCGTCCATATCATTCTCAAATACTCTCATTTTCCTACATATTGATGGGGATTTGTGTGATATTTGGATGGGGTAATCTTGCCAAAGCTCAGACGGGAACTGGGGAAGATGATCCTTTGCGATTTTTGATTTGGCTGTCCCAGGACACACAAGCCATTCCGAAATCACTATTGATGACCTCTCCGACAAAACTTGCTATAGGTGTCAGTTCCCTTTTTGCAGTCTCCCGATTTGATGAATCCATTTCAAATCGCTCTGTCAATTGGAGAAAGCGGGAGCTGATGCGGGTCTTGGAGGAGCTGGGAGATGCCAATGCTGTGAGGCCCTTGGCGTTTGTCATTTTCACCGGTTCCCTTTTTTCAGACAATCACCGATTTCAAGACGCAGCGTTTACCAGTTTCCAGTCGCTCTTGTATGCAAATGTATTGACGAACGCCCTCAAATTTGGATTCGGAAGATCACGACCGTTTCAAGGGGACGATGCTTTTGTTTTTCGACCTTTCTCGGGTCGCACTTCCTTCCCGAGCGGCCACGCAACCACCGCTTTTGCTGCCATAACCCCCTGGTTGCTTTATTACCCAAATTCGGTGACTGTTTTGGCTGTCATTGTTGCCACTGGAACAGCTTTCTCAAGAGTACCTCTTCTGTTTCATTGGCCGAGTGATGTGGTCGCTGGGGCCCTGGTAGGCTTTTCAACCTCTAGCTGGCTATATAGAAGGCATATCCGACGAGTCAATGGAGAAACAGGAATTCCGGACTCAAAAATTGCTCTTCGCGTAGCTCCAAATACAATCTCCATGACGCTCAAATGGTAGGTCGCGGGGGAACGAGGAGCGGCTAAGTTTCAAGCGGACGCACGATCGAGCCTATCCATCAGGGCGCTGCCCAGTCCGGTCCGACTAACTTTTTGGCAATAAATGATCCCTATCCCTTCTTTTTCGCAGTGCCGAAAAAAAGAAAATACGTGGTGCGCATACTCGATAATATCAACCGCGACAAATCGAGTCTTTGCCCCTTCCCCTCCAGTCATCCCTAAAAATGCAGCTTTTTC
>CALBXK010000131.1 GCA_937890535.1 uncultured Spartobacteria bacterium | reverse complement strand
ACCGCTCTGGCCTGGCCCTCGATTGGAAATCTCGGCAGTCAACCGACCATGCAAGGTCGCATCACCCTGACAGACTTCTTCCACCCACCACTTAAAAATGTCTCCCACTGCGGACTGCCCGGCCTCGATCCCGTAATATCCCGGCAAAATGGCTCCCTTGACGATCCCACAGATTCCCGGGATGTCGGGAATCTCCTTGTCCGCCGCCACCACTCCACAATCGCAAGTGGACGTGCCAATGACCTTCACCAAAGTCCCCTCGCACACCCCGCTGCCGATGGCTCCGTAATGGACATCCATCTCCCCGATGGCAATGGGGAGACCAGGCGGAAGACCCAACTTTTCCGCCCATTCCGACGCCAGCGAACCTGCCGCCGTGGTGGCGTCGTAGGCCGTTTCGTAAAGGCGATCGCGCAGGTCGGCCAGCTTCGGATCCATCAGGGCAAGGAATTCCTTATCCGGCAGGCCACCCCATTCGTCACAATACAGAGCCTTGTGTCCCGCCATGCAGATACCCCGTTTGATCGCACGCGGATCGGTCACTCCCGCCAGCACCGAGGGCACCCAATCTGCCAGTTCCACCCAACTGAAGGCCGCGTCAAACGTCGCCGGCGCCCTCTTCAGGCAATGCCAGATTTTCGACCAAAACCATTCCGAGGAATAGGCATTGCCACATTTGGCGATGAACTGCGGACGATGTTCCGCCGCCAACCGGGTGATCTCGGCCGCTTCCTCATGACTGGTGTGATCCTTCCAGAGCCAACATTGGGCATTGATATCCTTCTCCCATTTCGGATCCAGGGCCAGGGCATGATTTTCGGCATCCACCGGGATCGGGCTGGAGCCGGTGGTGTCCACCCCAATTCCCACCAGAGACTGAGGCGAAAAACCCACCGTCCGGGCTGCTTGCGCCAGCGCTCCGCGCACGGATTTTTCTAAACCGTAAAGATAATCGGCGGGATTCTGCCGAGCGAGATGGTGGTCGTTGCTATCCAGCAGGACACCCTGCTGACCACTGGGATAATCCACCACGCAGGTTCCGAGCTCTACGCCATTGCCGCAATCGACGATCAAAGCCCTGACCGAATTGGTTCCATAGTCGATGCCAAGGGCCGTATGCATGGGGGGATTCATATTTCAGATCAACTGATCCTGTAAAGAATACCCTGCGTTGAGCAAATCTGGCCACATCCGTAAAGGGATCGCCGATTTTTTTCTCGCTGCCGCAAGTCCGAAAGGCATCATTCGCCCCAGCGATGTCCGCAAATCTCACACCCACCTCTCCCGAAGCGAATACTGATGCCGCCAAGACTCCGGCACATCGTCCGCGGTTGAGCGAGCTGGCGGCCACCGCAATTTGTGGAAACGACATCACGTCGTCCTGCCTCTACGTTTCCGCCCTGGCGATTTTGTATGCCGGAGTGTGGGCCCCGGTGGCCTTGTTGCTGGTGGGAGGAATGCTGTACCTCTTCCGCTCAATCTATGGAGAGGTCGTGGGTGCCCTGCCGCTCAACGGCGGCGCCTACAATGCCCTGCTCAACACCACGAGCAAATTCCGGGCCTCGATGGCGGCCTGCCTGACGATCCTCTCCTACATGGCCACCGCGGTGATTTCCGCCACTGTGGCCATGCATTATGTGGCGGTCCTATGGCCTTCGTGGCCGGTGATTCCAATGACGGTCGTCCTTCTCGCAATCTTTACCGGGTTGACCATCCTGGGCATCGCCGAGTCAGCAATGGTCGCCATTGGAATTTTTGTTTTCCACATCTTCACCCTCACCTGCCTGGTTGCTGCGGGCGGATGGTATGTCATCACCCATGGACTGGCCACGCTTTCGTTGAACATTCACACGCCGACGCCCGGGGGATTTGCCGCGGCCATCTTTTTCGGCTTCTGCGTGTCACTACTCGGAATTTCAGGATTCGAAAGCTCCGCCAATTTTGTCGAGGAACAGGCCCCGGGCGTCTTTCCCAAGACCTTGCGAAACATGTGGCTGGCGGTGATGGTGTTTAACCCCCTCATTGCCCTTCTGGCCCTCTGCGTTCTACCGCTGGGTGAAATCGCCTCGCACGACGAGGCGGCCATGCTGGCCAATATGGGCACGGTCACCAGCGGACACTGGATGGCGACCTGGATTTCAGTCAATGCCGTCCTGGTACTCAGCGGCGCCGTCTTGACCAGTTTTGTCGGAGTCAACGGACTGGTCGGCCGCATGACTCTGGACCGCTGCCTGCCCCAACTTCTCCTCAAAAAAAACCGTCGGGGAACCACCCACCGAATCACGATCGCGTTTTTCATCCTTTCGGTGTCTGTGCTCCTAATTACGAAAGGGGACTGGCGGGCCTTGGCGGGAGTTTACACCATTTCGTTTCTTGCCGTAATGGCGCTCTTCGGGGGAGGCAATCTGCTGTTGAAAATTAAGCGTGCCGCGCTGCCTCGCCCGGTGCGGGCGTCCTGGATATCCGTCCTCGTCGCAATCAGCGCCGTCGTCATCGGTTTGCTGGGCAATGCCCGACTCAATCCCACCTTCCTCATCGTCTTTTTACAGTATTTCATCCCCACCGCCCTGGTGGTGATTGTGATGCTCGAACGGATCGTAATATTGAAAGCGATCATGTTCGCTCTGGCGCGGATCAGCGCCTTTTTCTCACGTCCCCCCAGCGGTTTAACCTGGCTGATTCGCGAAACCATTCAGGAAATTGTCGATCAACAGATGGTGTTCTTCACCCGGGGCGACAATCTGGCGAACCTGAACCGCGCCATTCTCTATGTCCTGAAGAATGAGCACACCAAGCGGATCAAGGTCGTCACCGTGGTCCAGGATCCCAGCCAATGCCCCGGCAACCTGAAGGATAATCTGGCGGTCCTCGACGAGATCTATCCGGAAATGGACATCGAATTTGTCGTCATCACGGATAAATTCTCCCCGGATTTAATCACCGAGCTCTCGAAGAAATGGGAAATCCCCACAAATTTCATGTTTATCGGCTCGCCCGCCGGAAAATTGCCCTACGAC
>CALBXK010000130.1 GCA_937890535.1 uncultured Spartobacteria bacterium | reverse complement strand
TGGAAGATGTAAAACGTCAAAAGCGAAGTGCCGAGGAGGAAGATCAGCGCTGAGGTGAGGGACCGAAATCGGATCGTCGCGGGCGGAAGGGGCTGAACGCTTGTTGGCATCACGGATCTTGATTGGTTTTATCTCCGTTCGATCGGGACGGGCAGGCTCAATAAGGCTGAGGGAATGGAAGGCTTCACAGCAGAGGAAGATGAAGAATGATGTCCCCGTTGCAGAATCGCGTCCAGGGTGTTTCGGACAACCGATGCATCTGCCGGCGGGCGCGAGAGGGCTGATCTACCAAAAAAATGCGGGGCGATGAACCGAGTGGTTCCACCGCCCCGCTGGCTGCCTAACCAAATTGGGTGTGGGTGCTCTACTGGCAGGCTTCGCACTCCTCGCCGTTTCTTTGGGCCTCAATCGAACAAGCGGCTTTTTCATCCGAGGTGTATTCCCGTTTGCCTCCGGCGATCCCGCTAACCTCCTTGCGGGAGGAAATGGAGGCTTTGTCCACGTTGGAGGCCTGCATGGAGCGGAGATAGTAGGTTGTCTTTAATCCCACCTGCCAGGCGCGGCGGTACATGTGGCTCAGATTTTTGAGGTCAGGCTTCGCAAGGAAGAGATTGACCGACTGGGATTGATCGATCCATTTCTGGCGGCGAGCGGCGGCGTCAATGATGGCATTGTAACCGACGGAAAATACCGTGGAGTGCTTCTCTTTGAGTGCGTGGGGGATGTTTTCGATGTCGGCGAGTTCCCCGTCGAAATATTTGAGCTGATCGACCATGGCTTCATTCCAGAGGCCTTCTTTTTTGAGGTCGGCAACAAGCTGTCGGTTGAGCACAACGAAATCCCCTGAGAGGTTGGATTTGACGTAGAGGTTCTTGTAATTGGGTTCGATGCAGGGCGTGGTGCCGGTGATGTTGGAGATGGTGGCGGTGGGGGCGATGGCGAGCACGTTCGAATTGCGCATTCCCTGGGCCTTGATCTTGTCGCGGACCGGGTTCCAATCCATGCGACCACCGCGGGGCACGTCGATTTTGATGCCGCGTTCTTTTTCCAGAAGTTCGATGGTGTCCTGGGGGAGAAGACCGCGATCCCATTTGGAACCGCGGTAGCTGGAGTAGGTGCCGCGTTCGGCGGCGAGATCGCTGGAAGCCGAGTAGGCGAAATAGGCGATGGCCTCCATGAATTCGTCATTGAATTCGACGGCTTCGGGGCTGGAGAAGTTGGTGTCGCGCTTGAAGAGGGCGTTTTGCAGGCCCATGACTCCAAGCCCGATGGGGCGGTGGCGCATATTGGAGCGTTTGGCCGCCTCGGTGGGGTAGAAGTTGATGTCGATGACATTGTCGAGAGCCCGTATGGCGACGGTGATTGTCTCCCGCAACATGTCGAGATCGAGGGTGCCGTCGTCTTTGATATGAGAGTCGAGGACGAGCGATCCCAGGTTGCACACGGCGGTTTCTTCTTCACTGGTGTTCAGGGTGATCTCGGTGCAGAGGTTGGAGGAGTGAATGACGCCGACATGATCCTGCGGCGAGCGCAGGTTGCAGGGATCCTTGAAGGTGATCCAGGGATGGCCGGTTTCGAAAAGGGCCTTGAGCATCTTTTTCCAAAGGTCGATGGCAGGCACTTCGCGGGCCAGGATCTTGCCCTCCCGGCCAAGTTGCTCGTAGTGGGCGTAACGCTCTTCGAATTTCCGACCATAGGTTTCGTGCAGGTCGGGCACTTCATTGGAGCGGAAGAGGGTCCAGTTTTCCCGGGCTTCCATGCGCTTCATGAAGAGATCCGGCACCCAGTTCGCAGTATTGAGATCGTGGGTGCGTCGGCGTTCGTCGCCAGTGTTGATGCGGAGTTCGAGAAAGTCCTCGATGTCGTTGTGCCAGGTCTCGAGGTAGGCGCACCCGGAACCGCGGCGTTTTCCTCCCTGATTGACAGCGATAAGCTGATCGTTGTGGAGCTTGAGAAAGGGGATGACGCCCTGGCTTTCGCCATTGGTTCCCTTGATGTAGCTGCCGGTGCCGCGCACCGAGGTCCAGGAGCCGCCGAGGCCACCGGCCCACTTGGAAAGGAAGGCATTTTCCGCGATGCCGCGGATCATGATCGACTCGATGTTGTCGTCCACTTTGTAGAGATAACAACTGGAGAGCTGACTGTGCGGGGTGCCGGAATTGAATAGCGTCGGGGTGCTGGAGCAGAAGCGGCGAGACTTGTAGAGATTGTAGAGACGAACAACCCAATCCTCGCGGTCCTTCGACTCGTGAGTGAAAAGCCCCATGGCCACCCGCATCCAGAAAAACTGCGGCGTCTCGATGCGGCGGGATTTTTTTCCGGTTTTATCGACGATGAGATAGCGGTCGTAGAGTGTCTGGATGCCGAGATACTCAAAGTCGAGGTCGGCGGAGGGGTCGAGGGCCTCGGCGAGTCGGGCGATGTTGAATTGGAGAAGCTTTGGGCTCAGGCGTTCGATGGCGACGCCATGGCGGAGGTAACTTTTGAAGGCTTTCACGTGGGCCTCCTTGAGGCCTTCGATGCCGTCGTGCATGATGTTCCAATCGAGGACTTCCTCGTAGATGTAGGACAACATGATACGGCCGGTGAACTTGGCAAAGTCGGCATCTTTTTCGATCAGCGAGCGGGCATTGAGTACAATCGTGCTGCGGAGCTCCTCGGAGGTGATTTCCGATCCGATGGAGCGGCGGAGTTCGCGTTCGATGCGGCTCTCGTCGTAGCAGAGGTCGAGCCCAATGGCGGCGAACTGGATGCGTCGCTTGAGTTCGCTGCCGTCCCAGAAGACGCTTTCGCCGTCGGCGGTGCGGACGACAATGAGGGAGTCCTGCTCGGCGTCGGGCGCGGGTTGTTCGTCGTCGTCGCGTTGGCGGGACCGCTGGGCGCGGTAGAGGATGTAGCTCTCCGCAACCTTGTAGAAGCCCTGGCGCATCAGTTCCTCCTGGACGATGTCCTGGACGTCTTCAATGTGAACGAAGGCGCTTTCGATGCGGCGAATGCGGGCCGTAACAGCGCGGGACATTTTCACGGCCGCCTCGGGATCTTCCCGGGCGGAAAGAAAGGCCTTGCGACAGGCAATTTCGATTTTGTTTTCGTTCCAGGGCACGACCGTGCCATTGCGGCGGATGAGCCGGACCGAGAGCGGGGTGGTTTCCCTGGGGGATTCCGGTGCGGGAGGGCTTCCCCCGGCGGAACGTTTGAAAACCAGGCTTTTGGCGACATCGTGGGCGTCGTTTTCGATGAGAGCTTTTTCGATAAGGAGGGAAAGGTCGTAGTCTGAAAGTTTGAGGGAATGACCTTCGCTGATGTGTTCCAGCAGTCGGGTGGAAACCGAATGGGCGACGTTGGCAACGAAGGCCCGGTTTTCCTCATTGAAGATGTCCTCTTCCTCGCGGGAGAGCATGAGGTCGGTGAGGGCGGCACCAATCACATCGGCGACTTCGGCGAGATTAAACTGACCTTCTTCGCCGCTATCGCGGGTGACGATAATTTCTGGCAGGGCAGACTCCAGCGGGGCATCGCCGAGGGCATCGCGCCAGGCAAAGCCCGGTTTCTGATCAAGGGGAGTGGTGGCGAGGCGCTTGAGGGCGCGATCTTCTTTGAGAGACAGGTTGCGAATCATGGTTGGGGCAGGCGGGAGGCGGTGGTGAAAAACGGAGTGTGAAAAGCGAAAAGAAGAAAATTAAAGATCGTCGTCGTGGGCGGAGACGAGATTGGATTTTTTCTGGTATTCGGTGACCTTGGTTTCGAAAAAATTGGATTCTTTTTTGATATCCATCATTTCGGCCAGCCAAGGCAGGGGATTGGTGATGGGGGCATTGAGCGGTTTGAGTCCGACACCCTCCAGGCGCCGATCCCCAATGTAGTCAATGTAGGTGAGGAATTCGTCGACGGTGAGTCCGACCGCGTGGACAGGCAGGCAATCGCGGATGAACGCCTTTTCCAAGCGCACCGCCTCGGCCATGGTATCGCGGAGATCCTCCTGGAATTCCGGAGTCCAAATTTCGGCGTTCTCGTCCACAAGTTCGATGAAGAGCTTACGAAAAACCTCAATGTGGTTGGATTCGTCTCGCATCGTATAGCGAAACATCTGACCGATCCCGGGAAACTTGTTCTGCCGATAGAGGGCGAGGACCATTCCAAAAAGACCGTAAAACTGGGTGCCCTCCATGCACTGCCCGAACAGAAAAATATTTTTGGCCAAGGATTGCTTGTTTTCGATAGTTGAAAGGTCGATGTCGCGGCGCAAATTCCGGCTGTTGGTGACGACGAAATCGGTTTTTTCCTTCATCGTTTTGATGTCCTCAAACATGGCCTCGCACTCATGCGGGTTGATCCCGAGCGAACTGATCATGTACACCAGCGAATCGGCATGAATATTTTCCTCATGCGCGTGGCGACCAAGCACGAGTTTAAGTTCCGGCGCGGTGACGAGTTCGCGCACGACGTGTTGGATATTGTCGCCGACGATGCCTTCGGCGGCAGAGAAATAGCCGATCCCCATTTTGATGATCCAGCGTTCGATCTCAGCGACGCCCTTCAGGTCGCGCCATTGTTCGCAGTCCTTCTGCATCTGGATGTCTTCGGGCTCCCAATGGTTGGCCTTCATCGTTTTGTAGAGATCGTAGGCCCACTGGTATTTGAGGGGGAGGATGTTAAAAAACATCGTGTCGCGCCCATTAATCACACGTTTGGCGTTAAAAGCGGCTTCCGCTTTGTCGCGGTCGAGGACAAATTCGCGGTCTCCAAGGGTAATGGTGGTCGTGGCCATGGCAGCAGGTCGGTCGGGTCTAAAAGTTAAGGTTTTGGGGTTGGTTCAGGGGGTAGGAAGCCTTTTTTCCGCCCTGAACCTAAAATCTGGCGGCGAGTTGCAAATTGCGAAAAACTCTGAAATTCGTCAATAGAAATCCATATATGGGGGATAAAATGTGAATAACCACTACATCTTGTGGTTAGTTAAGCCGCTAATCAAATTCCCATAAAGGCATTTCTTTGCGCGATTTAGGAGATTATTGGTTCAGAAAGAGCGCAAAATACGACTTGGTGAGGGCGGATTTGAAACGGCGGTTTCAATGAAAATTGGATAAAATTGTCGATTTTTATCCGGGAATTCAGGTCAATTCCTTATCGGGCAACGGGTTTTGTATTGGGAGTCGGAGCAGGTATCGTAGAGCTCGCGGAAGGCGAGTCGCAGATTGCCGTGGTGGCTGGCCCAGAGCGTAGGGGATGCCATCAATTCTCCGGAGAGTTCGGCCACGAGTTCGTTGAGGAGGTGTGGGTCGGTACGACAGACAAACAGGGTGGGCAGGAGTCCGGGGCGATGGGTTGTGATCACAATGCGGCGGGCGTTGCGGGAGCACCAAAGGAAATTTCTCCAGCCCCACCAGGCGAGTTGTTCCGCCCCGTCCAGGAAGATACAGTTTCTCGTTTTGACTTCGTGTTTTTGTTCGCGGGTCAGGCTGAGTTGGCCTTCGGCCAATTTAATCCCGAGGGAGTGTGTTGGCTCGCAGCGTTCTTTCCATTCGAGAAGGAGGGTGGTTTTGCCGTGGCCTTGCGGGCCGACAATGGCACCGCGTCCTCCGGCGGCAGCGAGCCGGTCCTCGAGAGTTTTCCAGTGGAACCCCGTCGCGCGATAGGGCAGCGCCTCCACGCATTCGCTGCGAAAGGGATTTTCCCGGGCCTTCATTTCACGGACATCCAGGGAAATTTTTGTTTCTTGGAATCGGCGAGCGAAGCGGTCCCATCGGATGGGAGTACGATCTCAGCGCCGTCTGGTGAGATGATGATTTCCACAGTCTGCGATCCGTCGGGGTCGAGGACGAGCTCCAGACCCCAAACCAGCGAGATCAATTTCCCAGAAAAACTGTATGGAAAATCTGGGGCACGAAAAGAAAAGTCACGGGATTCCTGGGCCTGCGGCAAGGCAAAGGATTGTACCTCGACGGTGGCCGCATCGCGGTCGCCCTTGCCCCGGGTCTGCCAGAAAAGTCGCACGGCGGCGGAACCAGGCAGGTGGGGGAGCGACCAGGTCACCGTCCCACGGATATCCTCGCCGGGCCGGTAGTTTTTGCGTTCGGTGGTGAGGGTGGCGTTCATGCGGGGACGACCTTTCCGGGAAGGATGGTGATGAGATATTCCTCATTTACATCCGGCCAGTGGGCGATGGTGCCTTCAACCTTGAGTGCCCAAATCACCTTGTTGTGTTCCGCAGTGAAGCTGGGGAGAGTGTGCATCGGCAGCAGACATTGGGCGGTGCCGCGGTTCATTTCCATCCACGAGGTGATCTCCGCCAGGAGCAGGCGGGCAAACACCTCCCGGTCAACGTAGCTTGAGGTGCCGCGTTGATAGGTCGCCTCCTCCCGGCCTTCCAAAAAAATGCGCAGGCGGTGCAGGCGGTGCACGGATCCGCGGAATTCCCAGGTGGCAGTCAGCGTTTTTCCCGGCCTCAATACGACCGGGTCCATCTGCAGGCGGCAGCGCGGATTTGTCAGCGCCAGGGCAAAATAGACAATCGCCCCCAGGAGACCGAAGCCGACGAGCACAAACGGAATGAGAAATACGGTCAGAAACCATTCCGGATGTCCCCGCTGAAAACTCTTCACCACTTGCCAGAGAAAAATCGAAGTGATCCCATTCCAAAAAATCGCCACGCCGGAGATGCCCAACAGCTTGATCAACGGGGAGACGGTGGACTTCAGGACGACGGGTTCTGTTCCTCCGGTCGCGTCGTCGGGGAGGTGCTGCGATCCGAAGGGGGATCTCGTTGACGCGGCCGCTCGCATTCGCCCAATGAGCAAAGCAACTCCCACCAGGAGGAACACTCCGGGAATCAAACCCAGAAGGCCCGCCCAGCCCACTCCGGGTTTGAGCACGGCATCTTCAGGGGATTCCGGGTCGACGTAGCAAACCTGCTCCGAGCCGGGCGGATATCGCTGCACCACCTCCGCCTTGGCTTCGTGGCCGCTGGAGGATCCCCCAAAGTGTCGGTAGCGGTTCGATTTATACTCCCGTCCCGCCACTTTGTACCGATAGAAAACATCCACGCTGTAGGTCGTGCTGTCATCGCCAGCGTGGGCCTTCACCCGACTGAAAATGATGGTACAGGAAGTTTTCTGCCAGTTCCGGGAGGCCTGCGCTTTGGTGAACGTGGGCAGAAACCAGAAGATGAGGAGGCCGGCTCCGACGAGAGTAAAAATGACTCCAATCAAGGTGGCAGGAGATTTTTTTCCGGAGTCTTTCCCCGGAGACACCGGGCTGACCGATCCAGTCCGGGCGCTCTGACTGAACCAGGTGAAAAAGATTCCGCCTCCTCCCACCGCTACGAAAACAAGGGGGATGAGGACAAAGAGCGCAAACCAGGGCGGTTCGCGTTGCAAAATGGCCTCCGTTGGTCGGGAGGGATTGACCAGGCAAGTCACCGATTGGCCGACCGGGAGGGCATTGACTTTTTTCTGGACGGCGGCGTAGTGGGTTTGGTGGAAATTCTGAAGGGAATACCGGGTGGAGGTGTGGGTCTGACCCTCCCACTGGTACTGGAACCGTACCTCGACCGAGAACGGAGAATCTTTTCCGGAGTCTTCCCCGACGGCGCTGTGAAGAATTTTTGCCGGGGTGGCCTTCCAAGTGTAGGTGGCCAGAGACTGCAGAACCATGCCTCCGACGAAATAAGAGGCGAACAAACCGATCACCAGAAATAAGCCGAAGAACAGGGTGGCTCCGATCTTACGGCCCGGGCCGGAGGCTTTTGAGAGTTGGAGGTTTTTTCCGAATCTGAAAATCGTGAACTTCATCGCCTTCTGGCCTTAAATCAGATCGGGTCGATGATTTCGAGCCGAAACCATCATCCCTTGAAAGAGCCTCACGCAAAGGATGGAAAGGAGGGGACGAAAGGCATTGCTCTGGAAGGAATCCGGGATCAGATTTTCTTCCGACCCTTCCCTCCTTCCCATCCTTTGCGTGAGGCTCTTCTGCCTATTTTTTGTGAACATCGTTAAACGAGGAAACGCGGACTTTGCACGCGATGCTTTTGAGGGGATACTGAAACCATGCGCGACGAATCATTCGATTTTCTCAAAACTCTTTTGGAAACCCCCTCTCCCTCCGGATTTGAGACCAAAGGGCAGCGGGTCTGGGCGGACTATGTGCGTCCTCTGGTCGAAAAAGTCCGCAGCGACCCCTACGGCAACGTCTATGCCACTCTCAATTCTGAGGCCTCGCCGAAGATTCTCCTCGCTGGCCATGCGGATGAAATTGGCTTGATGGTGAACTACATCAATGACGAGGGGTTCTTGTTTTTTCAGGGGATCGGGGGGGTTGATCGCGCCATGCTACGCGGCCAGCGGGTGCTCGTTCACGGGGCCCAGGGATCGGTGCCGGGCGTGACCGGGCATCTGGCGATTCACATGCAGGAGCCTGACGATCGCAAAAAGGTGCCTGAGTTTCATGAGGTCTTCATCGATATCGGAGCACGTTCCCGGGCCGAGGCGGAAAAGTTGGTCCGGGTGGGGGATCCGATTACGCATGATGCTCCGGTCGTGCGACTGGCCGGGGATCGATTGGCGGCCCGCGGATGTGACAATCGGATCGGGACTTGGGCGGTGGCCGAGGCGCTCCGCCTCCTGGCTGAGAAACCAGAGGATCTCGCGGCCTGTGTGGTGGGCGTTTCGACCATCCAGGAGGAAAATGGGCTGTACGGGGCCACTATGGCCGGATACCGGGCCGAGCCGAATGCCGCCCTCGTCGTGGATGTGACGCATGCCACGGACATTCCGATTTGTTCCAAACCCAAGCACGGGGACGTGAAATTGGGCGGCGGGCCAGTGCTCAGTATTGGGAGCTCGAATCATCCGGTCCTGGTTGAGCGGTTGCGGGCCGTGGCGGAGCGGAAAGGGATTCCGATCCAATTCGAGGCGGCTCCCCGCCGCACCGGCACGGATACCGACGCCATCTTTTTGCAGAAAGGCGGGATTCCCTCCGTCTCGATTGGACTGCCCAACCGCTACATGCATTCCTCGGTGGAGGTCATCGAACTGGCGGATTTGCAAGCGGTGGCCGAACTGATGGCGGCCTTTTGCCGGGAAGTGCAGGAAGGGGATTCGTTCGGAGTGACGATTTGAAAAAAGTCGAGACGCAGCGTGCCCTCAATTTAGACACAATTATTATGGACAATGTGAGTGGGGGCGGTAGGACCCTGAAATGAGCCAGTCCAAAAATTTGAATTTTGCCGTTTTCGGTCCCCATCGCCGGGGCCAAATGGCCCTGCACGTTCACCGTCCCGAGGAGGGTTTACGCATTGTGGGAGTCTGTGCGACGCATCTGGAGGGCTTGGAAGCCTTCCGGGAAAAATGTGGTCCCGATCTGGTTTTGACCACCGATTACCGACAACTCCTGGCCGATCCCAAGATTGATGCCGTTTTTGTCAGCACCCCCGACCATTGCCATGCCGAACACGCCATTGCCGCCCTCGATGCCGGCAAACACGTGTTTCTGGAAAAGCCGATGGGCATCACAATTGCGGAGTGCGACGCCATCCTGGCGGCGGCAGATCGCAGCAAGGGAAAGCTCTACGTCGGTCACAATATGCGCTTTTTTCCCGTCATAAAGAAGATGCGCGAACTCATCGAGGCGGGTCGCATCGGTCGGGTCGAGGCGATTTGGTGCCGGCATTTCATTAGCTATGGCGGCGACGCTTATTTCAAGGACTGGCATTCCGAACGAAAAAATGGCACCAGCCTGCTCTTACAAAAAGGGGCCCATGATATCGACGTCATTCATTATCTGGCCGGCGGAACCACCCGCAGGGTCGTCGGGATGGGTAAGCTCAGTGTGTATAATGAAGTCAAAGACCGCCACGCAGAGGGTGAGGTGCCTTCGGTGGCATTCAATCGCGACAACTGGCCTCCTCTCAGTCAGACCAAGATGAGTCCGGTCATTGATGTGGAAGATCACAGTATGCTGCTTATGCAATTGGACAACGGAGTGCAGGCTTCCTACCAACAATGTCACTACACCCCGGACGATGTCCGCAATTACACCGTCATTGGCACCGAGGGTCGGATCGAAAACTACGGAGATCATTCTTCCGAAGAAAAACTCGCCACCGTGCATCTCTGGAATTCCCGGATGGGATACCAGGAGCAGGGCAACGAAGTCTTCCGGATCCCCAGTCTCGACGGTTCTCATGGCGGATCGGATCCCCGGCTGCTGGATGATTTTGTCGATTTTTTGCAGGGAAAACCGTCGCAGGGCGCAACACCTCTCGATGCGCGCATGGCCGTGGCTGTTGGGTGCCTCGGCGCGGACTCACTCCGCGAGGGGTCAGAGCCCCGCGATATTCCGCCACGAGCGATGGAGGGATAAGGGCCCTCGCATCCTCAAACTCAGCGTGGCGATGAAAGGAGAGTGAGCCGCCGGCAAAGGAACGGAAGCGTTGGGAACGGCGGAATAGCCTGCTGAAAGCCGCCCAAAGGCTTCCCGCCCGCGTTGATCACCGACGGCACGAAATCCACGCTTCTCAGCACCAGCGTGCGGCTGTTCCAGAACCTCGAGGCTGCGGGCCAGGACGCCACGCTCGACATTTATGAGGGCATGTGGCACGTGTTCCAGTATACCGCGATCCCGGAGACCGAGGTCTCGCTGAAGAAGATTTCCAAGTTCCTGAATCAGCATTTGAAAAACTAACCGCCGCAGAACTAGTTTTCGCCATGCCGGAGTCGAACGCGCATGCGGCGTGTGAGCGATCACCCTGCAGTTCATCTTTCCGAAATCCTAATTTCCCCGCCACCCGGCACATCCTCCTCATGCCCACGAACCTCCAGCTTCCCCTCCTCTACGACCTTCCGATCCTCGTGGTCGGCATCGGATTCATGTTGATCCTGCTCGCAAGTCTCGAGATCGGTTACCGGGTCGGGCTGGCACGGCGGAAACAACTCAAAGATGGAGAGGCGGGAGGCGGTGGGGTGGTTCTGACATCGATGTTCGCCCTGCTCGGCTTGATCCTTGCTTTCACATACGGCTTCACCGTCAACCGCTACAATGAACGTCGGGTGGCGGTGATCATCGAGGCCAATGCCCTCGGAACCGCCTTTCTGCGTGCCGGACTCGTCCCCGACGAGAAAGCGGCCACCCTTCGAGCCGCGATCCTCGACTATGCGCGGACCCGGGTTGTCGACGAGGACGAGTGGGCGACTCGGGATGGCGCCAAATCATACTTCCGCCGCACCTTGGAAGCTCAATCCCGGCTCTGGCCACTGACCGAGGAAATCATCAGGGGCGGGCGAATCGACCCCATCGAAGCCACCCTCGTCAACTCGATCAATGAGGTCATCGACCAGCACACGATCCGCTTCGCCACCAACAAAGACCGGTTGCCCTCGCCCGTCTTCTGGATGCTCATCCTGATCGCCTCCGCCTCGATCAGTGTCGCCGGATACAATGCCGGACTCGGCAGCTTCATAAGCCGCTGGCGAATGAGCGCTCTGACCTTCGTGCTGGCTGTGGTCATGCTCCTCATCATCGATTTCGACCGCCCCCGCCGCGGCTTGATCCGGGTCTCGCAGGAACCGCTCGAATGGGCGATCCAGGGCATGGAACCCCTGCCAAATCAATCCCCCTGACCCGGAGCCATCATAACGGAATCACCTTTTTCTCAATTCAAACCGCCAACAACATGAACAAGGTCACCCACCGAAAACCCATGGCACCGAACCGCGCTCTGAGCCTTCTCGCCGCGGTGCGGCTCACGACATGTGGCAGATCGGGATCACGAAGATGACCGAGCCGGACAAATACCTGTTTGTGGGGCCGGGGCAAGAGGTGCCCGAGGGTGCCGATAAGGAGGGGTATCGAGTCTTTCAATCCCCCACCATGACAGTGATGCTAGGCATCAGATTGATGTCGACGGATAAAGATGAACGCATGAGCATTCTGAAGAAGATCTAAATCTATCCGTATGCGGAGCGTGAGAACCCCAAGCCGCGCGGCTACATTACACCGGACGGAAAACCATGGCTGGCGGCTCATCCGCGCGGCATGGTATACTGGGAAAGGCTGGCCGAGGTTCTCACCCGCGAACAGCTCGACGAGCGTGCCGACTGGCTTTACGAAGCGGTGACCAACGATGTGGCCATGCATGGCCAACGAACCGGTGAAGGTCAGGTCTACATGGCGGCCTCCAAGGACAAGGACGGCGACTGGATCGATGGCGGAGTAAACTACGTGCTCAATGTTCCGGCGGATGCCCCGGCTGAGGCGTTTTGGTCGATCACGCTGTATGACGTGGCAACCAGGTGCCTCATCATCAATGAACAGAAGATCGCCGACCGTTCATCCCGCATGGACCTGCTCAAAAATAAGGACGGTTCTATTGATATCTACATGGGGCCGGATGAACCCAAGGGCAAAGAGCAGAATTGGGTTCCGACCGTGGCCGGCAAGGCCCGGTTCCCTTACTTTCGCTTCTACTCGCCGAAGAAGGCGTTTATGGATCGCACTTGGATCCTGCCCGACATCGAGAAGACGAAATAAACTCCTAGGAATTCCCAGCCAGCCATGAACCATGCCGAAAATCCACCCTTTACGCCTCCACCCAGAGGGCGATTTCTGGGACAAGGGCCGCGCGCTGTTCATCCGCGACGCCAAGGCGCGGTTTCCGCAGCTCACAGAATAACAACCATCAGGCTCCTCGCCACGCTGTCTTTAACCCTCACCCTCGGCGCATGCGCGAGCACCAGCCCGCACCGGCAATCGCGGAACGATTCTCCTGGGCGGCGGTATCGGCCGGGTCTTCAAGTTGGGCAATCAGCACATTAACACCAAGCTGCAGGTCTTCGGATATCCCGCCAAACCGAGGGGTGGTCCCGACTGGGGGGTGCAGTTCCAAGTCACACTGCTTTTCCCCCAATGATACCCACCGGAGGAGGGATTTTTCGAGAACCTGCTCAGTGAAAGAGCGATTGCAGCGCGGTGTGAAGACTCCAGTCTGATAGGAGATGGTGACTATGGGATCTCCTGCAAAATCGACGGTGTTTCCGTCAGCCTCAAGACCTGCTTCGTCAAGAAGGCGTGAGGATTGTCGGGGAGGATGAAACCTGCACATGAAGAGTTCCTGAAGTTGATTTTCCTCCGATACCCCAACCCTTCTCATCCTTTGCATCCTTTGCGTGAGGCATTTCTTGCTGTCCTTATTGAGTATGCGTGCGCCGATGGCGGGCTTTCTTCTTTTCGTGCCCTCCAAGAATCGGATACCATAATATTCAATGACCTTCCCCCGGGTGCTGATTCTTTTGGTGTTCCTTTCTGGCCTCGCTGGACTGCTGGCCAAGGATATTGACTATGCGTCCCGCCCGGCCCGCGGACTGGCGATCTACAAAAAAAACGATTTTGCCTCTGACAACTCGGCCATCCTTCTCGAATACAGGGCCTTCACGGCGCATGACCGGGTTTCCTACCTTGTCACGGCCGGAGGTACGAGGCTTACCATTCCCGTTCGTGGCTCGAGCCTGCTGCTGATTCCGTATCCGGGCAAGGGCGAGGCCACTCCTCAGCAGGCGCTGGCCGTCATCGAATTCACCAATGCCCGCTATCCGAAATATCGCGCCCATCTCGCGCCACTCAAAGCGGCCTGGAGAAAAGAAGCCGAACGTCCAGCTTCTGAGATTCAAAAGGAAGTTGCCCTCCGGGAAAAAAATAAACAAACCGGTCTGGCCTTCGTCGAATGGCTCAAGAGCCTCTCGTCCAACCTGCCGCCGCTTAAAATCCCCCCTTCCCTGTTGGACGGTGCGCGACCCGGCCAAGTGGCCAAGAGCGCAGAAACCGAGGGAGCCAAGGGAGCCAAGGGAATTAAGGGAATTAAGGAATCTGAGGAAGCGGAAGTTGAGAAATCCACCGAGCCGGACCCACAGGACTTCAAGGCGAACCTCAAGCTCATTCAGGAAGCCTACAAGGCCCTCAATGCCCTTGAGTCAGAACAGCCCTGAGAGTATTGTATTTTTGTAAAGTTGAACTCTTTGGCCCATCCAACCTTCCGTAAAAATACCGCAATTCCCAAAACCTCAATCGCCAATACCATGAAATCGACCCACACCCTTGCGACGCTGGCCCTGCTGGCGCTAATCACCGTCGTCCAGGCACAGGACGCCCCATCCCCCCCCGCCGAAAAGGCCTCGCAAGGCCAGGTCGATGCCTACGTCACCGCCTTTAACAAAGGAGACGCCAAGGCGCTGGCTGCTCTTTATGCCGAAGACGCACAATACACCTCCGACTCTGGTGTTGTCGTCTCGGGTCGCTCAACGATCCTCGAAAATCTCACGAAGTTTTTCGCCAAGAACAAAGATGCCAACCTTGCGGTGGAAGTGGAATCGGCGCGCTTTCTCACCCCGGATGTCCTCTTGGAAAAAGGCCTCGCGACGGTCGGTGACGAAACCACCCGGTATGTCTGCAGTTATGTCCAAACGGACGGGAAGTGGTTGATCGCGGAATTGGATGAAACCACCCTTCCTCCCATGGACGCCGGTGCACAGGCACTGGGCGACCTGGGCTGGCTCGTCGGAGCCTGGAAAGACGATTCCCAAGGCGCCGCAGTGACCTCAACCGTCAATTGGACCAACAGCGGCCACTTTCTTTGCCGCTCGTTCACCATCGATCGTGAGGGGGAGGATCCGATCACCGGCACCGAAGTCATCGGCTACGATCCCGTCGGCGGGGCGATCCGCTCATGGATGTTCGATTCGAAGGGCGGATTCGGCGAGGGGAACTGGACCCGTGAAAATAATAAATGGATAAATTCCTATGCGGCCACCCTTCCCGATGGCACAGCCTCCTCGGCCCAGCATGTCATCACCTATATCGACGACAAAAAATACACTTGGGAAAGTGTGAATCGGCAGAAGGACGGTGAGTTGCTGCCAAGTATTGACAAGATTGAGGTGGTTCGCACCCCGGACCAATAACTCCCTCGGCCCCCCACTTTTTTACGAACCATGAAAATCTCTTTCGCATCTTTGGCGATCATCCTCGCCGCTCTGGTTTTGGAACCCGTCGCCTTGGCTGGCCGCGGAGGAGGCGGCGGCGGTGGTAGTCGCGGCGGTGGTGGGGGTGGTGGCAGTCGCGGGGGAGGCGGACATCAAGCGTCCCGACCCAGCGGAGGGAACCAAAAGGCTTCGCGCCCTTCTTCGGGGGGAAGCCGCATGCCAACGACAAAGCCCGCTCAGAAACCTCAGACAAAACCCCAGCGTCCTTCTGGGAGCTCCGGAATATCGAACTCCGGCAATCCGTCCCGGCCGCAGAACCGTCCCACGACGCAACCCCAAACCCGCCCTGCGACGCAACCGCAGAACCGTCCCACAACGCAGCCGCAAAATCGACCTGCCAACGTCCCCTCCCAGCGCCCGCAAGGTGGCGGCGATTTCATTGGAATGAAGCCGGATCAACCGGGTAACGCAAATCGCCCCGCGACGGGCAACCGGCCAACCACGCTTCCGGGCAACATTGGAAACGGAAACCCCGCCCGTCCGAATCCAGGGAACCGGCCGGACATTGGGGAAACCCGCCCCGGCGGCGCTCGCCCTCCAAATTTCGATGATCGACCAGGAAAACCGACCCGTCCGGCGCGGCCTGATCGTCCGGATAATTGGAAGAACGTGCAAAACAAGAGCAACAATCAATGGAACCAGTGGAACCAAAAGAACAACCCCACGATCAATAATTTTCAGGTCAATCGCACAAACAACTGGAACACGATCAATACCCGCTACCGTCAACCGGGATGGCCTCGCCAATACGGGACCAACGATTATTACCGCTGGCGTGGCAATGTGCGCTCCTTCCGGATCGGCCGGGGCACCGAGATCTGGGGGCAGCGACGAGGGGCCTGGGACAACTGCTTCGACAATCACTGGTGGGGCACCTGTTGGTGGCGTCCGCGTCCCATCATTCCTATCGGGATTGCGGCCTCTCCCTGGTGGTGGTGGAGACCGTTTGCCTGGACCGGAGTTGGGATATTTTTTGGATCAACCGTGGCTCCACAGCCGATCATTTACAATCCCGGAACGACCGTAATTTACGAGGGCGATACCTACTATGTGGATGGCGAGCCCGCCGGTACGGCCACGGAAGCTCGCGAGGAGGCGAGGGAACTTGCCACCCCGGAGGTTGCGGAAATTCCCGTGCCGGATCCCCCCATGGACGGTCAGCCCGAGGAATGGCTGCCGGTTGGCGTTTGGGCGCTCACCCAGCAGGAACAGGGCGATGCCACCATGTTCGTCCAGCTTAGCATCGACAAGGAAGGCCTCGTGGCCGGGGCGTATAAGAACATAATGACCGGCGACGAACAGCCGATTGTCGGTCAGCTCGACAAGGAAACCCAGCGAGTGGCCTGGCATGTCGGTGAGACCACGCAGACAGTTTATGAAACCGGGCTCTCGGAATTACAAAATGATGTCGCCAGCGTCTTTGTCCACTTCGGCACGGATCAGACGCAAACCTGGTTGTTGGTGCGCCTGCCGTCCCCGGAGATTCCGCCCGGCACGGTGACCCTTCCCGAAATTGCAAAGCAATAAAGTACGGCCATGACCTGCGACCCGGCCATTGATTTGGCTTGGGCAGGTTCGTTCCAACGAAAGAATTGCGAAGCCTCACCTTGACACCCCACAGTCCCTGGATCGAATTTCATCAAAGCCATGTTTTGCCATTTTCTTTCCAGCCCCTCCGTTTTATTTCGTCCCTTGATTGCGCTCTGTTTCGGGCTCTCCCTTGCCTTCACGAATCTCGCGGCAGCCGCCTCTCCGGTCGACTTTGCGCCCACGATTCCCAATAAGACTCCCGCACCCGGCCCGGCTCCGAAAGGTATGGTGTGGATCCCTGGCGGCGAGTTCTCGATGGGCGCGAGCGGGACCGTCGACGGTGTCTCCTGTTGTTCTCCTTCCACAGTGTCTGATACCGGCCCAATCCACCGCGTCGCGGTTGATGGATTCTGGATGGACGCCACCGAAGTCACCAACGCGCACTTCGCGCAGTTCGTTGAGGCCACAGGATATCGGACCGTGGCGGAGATCGCGCCCACCCAGGAAGAATTCCCTACGGCGCCTCCTGAGAACCTTGTGGCCGGTTCCGTCGTTTACGCACCAACCTCCGGACCCGTTCCGCTGGACAATCATTTCCAGTGGTGGAGTTATGTTCCAGGGGCCGACTGGCGACATCCCGAGGGACCGCAGAGCGACATCAAGGGCCGGGAGAATTTCCCCGTCGTCCAGATTGCGTATCCCGATGCCATTGCCTACTCCAAGTGGGCAGGCAAACGCCTTCCGACCGAGTCGGAGTGGGAGTTTGCCCAACGCGGCGGACTCACGGGTCAACTCTATGGCTGGGGCAATGAGTTCCAACCGGACGGGAAATTTCTCACCAACACCTTTCAGGGAAAATTTCCGGTTAAGGATACCGGCGAGGATGGATTTGTC
>CALBXK010000129.1 GCA_937890535.1 uncultured Spartobacteria bacterium | reverse complement strand
GCGGTGAGGCGCGCCAATGCGGAGGGGGCACGGGTGATGTGTCTTCCGGCGATGCCGTTTGGCAACAATGTTAATTTTAAGGATTTTCCTTTTGCCTGTCGGATTCGCGTTGAGACCTTGATGGCGGTGGTTTTGGATTTGGTGACTTTCGGAAGGGAGGAGGGGGTTCGCAAGTTTGTACTCGTCAATGGCCATGGTGGAAATGATTCGACTCTGGCCGCCTCCACCCGGCAGATTTTTGACCGTTTTCAGAATGAGGTCTTTGTCGGACTGTGCGGGCCTGGAGCCTTTGGAGGTGAGATCTACCAAAAATTGTT
The DNA here is from genome assembly GCA_937890535.1 of uncultured Spartobacteria bacterium. Lineage (GTDB taxonomy): Bacteria > Verrucomicrobiota > Verrucomicrobiia > Chthoniobacterales > Terrimicrobiaceae > CAMASH01. The sequence continues at coordinate 17,151 of CALBXK010000129.1, read as the reverse complement.
TTCCGATGGATCGCCCCATGCCGGTGAATATGAAACCAGCCTGATGCAGTTTTTGGCTCCAGAAAAAATGCCGGCGCAAGCGCCCGCCAAGTCAGCCATGTACACGCCGACTGTGCCGGGCTTGGCGGAGGCAAAGATCACGTGGGTGCGCAATTGGGCCAGCCTCATGCCCGCAGCCTGCGGCGGGCGTCCGGATCTTGCGACTCCGGAAAAAGGCGAGGAATTTTTTGAGGCGGATGTGACCGGATTTTCCCGGTTCCTGGTGGCCCTGAGTCAGGCCCCCTGGCATTCGCGATTTCCCTATGAGGCTGAAGGTGCCTGAAGTCATTCGGGATTTGTCATGAGTGTCAGGGAATGAGCAGCTATCCTAGGGTATTAGGTAGTCACAGTCTCACGCTCTTGGCCATCGACTTCGATCGGGGCGTGAATTTGCTGGGAATTCAGTGACAGTAGCGAAATGAAAATTGGAATCGTCGGCGGCTACGGGCATGAATGCATCAAATTTCTCCCCGGTGCCGAACTGGCGTGGGCCTGCGATGGTTATGACTTGCAAGCACTGGAACGGGCACGTGCCTTTGGGTGTGAGAGAACCTATCTCTCGATGGAAGAGATGCTTGCGGATTTCCGCCCAGACATCGTTTACACGGGCACCTTTTATGCCGGCAATGGTCGGCTTGCGATTCAAGCTCTGGAGCTCGGATTCGATGTCGTGAGCGAGAAGCCCTTGGCAGCAAGCCGGGAGGACTTGTTGCGGCTGTCCGAGTTGACAAAATCGGGTGAACGCCGCGCTATAGCGGAGTTCGCCATGCGCTGGAATACGGCCTTCAAAAGAGTGCGAGATTTGATTCATGACGGAGCGATTGGAAGCGTCGTCATGATTCACGCTCAGAAGTCGTATCAGTTCGGTGCATCCCGTCCGGATTTCTATAAGTCGCGCAAGCTGTTTGGAGGGATTATCCCCTGGGTTGCCGTCCATGCGATTGACTACGCTTCGTGGTGCACCGGGCTTCGCTACAAATCCGTCGTCGCCATTCAAGGAAACCGCTGCTTCCCTGCCTACCCTGAAATGGAAGACCACTCCGCGATGCTATTCACAATGACAGGCGGAATTCCCTGCACGATCACCGCTGATTTCCTTCGTCCGGAAGGCGCGGCATCCCATGGAGACGACCGGCTGCGGGTGACGGGATCCGATGGAGTTCTCGAAATTCGCAACAGCGATGTCTATCTTGCGAATCGTCAGGGAGAGCAGCACTGGAAGCTCGAAACGCCCGATGCGTCAGCGATCCAGCGTGCATCAGATCTTGCCGAGGCCGCTTGCGGCATCTCAACAAGCGAGATCTCCACCTCCGAATGCCTCCATGTTACCGGGGCGGCGATTGCGGCCCGGTACGCGGCGGACGCCGGACGCACGGAGCAGATTGGATAGGCGGGCCTTATCCGAGCTCAAATCCAGCAGCGCACCATATTTCGTCCGCACAGAGGCATGCTGCAAGGGGGGGCTTAATCATTCGCTTCAGAGCACGCATTGAACGCCATCCCTGAGCGGCGAGGATGCTTTCTGCGTTGGCGTTTAGGACATCGCAAAGGATGGGAGTATCCAGGTTTTTCCCTGAGGCACAGTCGAGAATTCGCTGGAAGCCTTCTGCGGAACGGGCGACGACCGGGCCGAGATGACACGCGGTGCGCCCCGCACGAAGAACTCCGTATGCCAGAGTGGATCCTGATTCTACTAAGCTGAAAAAATCTGCCCCGGACATCGAGAAATCGCAGAGAAGATTCTTCCTGTCGATCCCAGTCACTTCTGCATCGAGCGTAAGAATTCCCTCATGCAAACCGGTCCGTATCCCGCTTCGGTGGCCGCCGTGCGAGTTTCCGAGCCATCGGACGATCGGATGAACCGCCTCGAATCCGTGCCTGAGATAAATCGGCTCCCCGAGATCGGTCGCATCCAAGCCAACGGCTCCAAAGCCTGTTGCCTCGCGAAGGGCATTCGTAAAGACAGTTTTGCCAAGCCCTTTCCCCCTGTAGGCCTCGTCGACGAGGACCATGCCGATCCATCCGATTCGGCTTTCGTAGCCCACAACGGAGTAACTCGCACGAACCTCTCCGTCGGAGACAAATACCTTTACCGAAGCTCCGGCCAGTCGCGACAAACGGGACCAATCCTCCTCTGTCTGGTTCCAGCCTGCCTGAGTAGAAAGACGACATGCGGAAGACACCCAACGTTTCGTGAGTGGCTCGGGCGATGAATGCAATTCAGACATTGGAAGGTGAGACGGAGAATGGTAAGCGGCGCTCGATGCGAGGCTTCTTGCGGTGAATCAGGGAATCACCAGGAGGCATGTTGGCGTCGTAAGTGGCAATGCTTTTGGATTTAAGTTGAATTGGCAAGTCCTGCATAAATAGATTGATGAATCACGCCAGGTGCCACCTTTTCGGAAATCCTCTTTGGCTCGAGCCTGGCCGGAACGCATCGCCTGAGCTTGGATCATGACTGCATCGCCCGGTGACGGGCGCGATATTCGGAACTGGTAATCCCTTTCAGGCGCTGAAACGCCCGGCAAAAACTCTCCATCCCGGCGAAGCCAGAGGCGTAGGCGATTGCTTTCACCGGCTGCTCGGTATCAATCAAGAGACGACAGGCCGCATCCAACCGCAGGCGGAGCAGATACTGGTAGGCACTCAAACCGGTTCGTTCATGGAATTTCCCCCGAAACCCGCTGTAGCTCATATTCAAAGAGGCTGCGCACTGAACAAGATCCACTTTCACCGGCAACCGCTCCCTCCAGTCTGTCAATAAGGCGTCCAACGGATCCTGCCGCACTTGTCTCGCCTCGGCTTCCCGGTGAAGCTCAAAAACTAGGCGCTCCGCTTCCAGTTTGGCCTCATCGAGTGCTCCGGCGCCAATTCTCTTGAACGCCTGCACCACGCGTTCGTGATGATCGGTGTGACCGGCTGCATCCAGCAAACTCCTTGGCACGCGCGATCGAGGAAGCCAGTGCCACCGAACCCAATCGTCAACCCGCCGCCCCGTGAAACACAGATACCGTTCTTCCCAGCTTGTCCCGTGCAGCGGGCCATAGCGAAACCTTGGTCCCTCCCAGATGTACAACACCGCCGGGGCTTCAATCGGAAGCACCGGACCGTCATCGATCTGAAACGTGCCCCGCCCATCCAGCACCAGTCCAAAACCGTCGAAGGTGAATCGCGTGTCCACCATTTCCGTTTTCCTCATCAGATGCCCGATGATTGCGATCTGCATCCCGTCCATCACACTTCCAAGCTCCGGCTCGCTCGCGGACCATGATGTTTGAAAGTTTGGCATTTTTGTTAAACTATTTGCTTGTTGCGCTAATTGAATGGGATTGGCTCTACCTTTGGAATATCACTATGGTTAATTCGATGCAAGTCGCCCAATTCCAAAAAACCATTCGAGACCAAACACAAAAAAGTTTATGACCCAGCATAAGCACTCCGAACCACGTGTCGCCGCCGTCATTGGCTGCGGAAAATTCCATCCTGGCAAGGTAGGTTGGGCGATCGGGCATGCCCATGCAGAGGGCTACAGGCTCGCCGATCCCGGCATCCGGTTGCTGGGGGTCGATCCCAACCCCGAGAACCTTGCCGCCTTTGGTGAGCGCTTTGGTGTTCCGGCCGGGGATCTGTTTGCCTCCATCGAGGCACTTTACGAGGCGGTGACGCCCGATATGGTGAGCGTTTGCACTTGGCCGAAGCTGCACGCACCGCAGGTGATCGACGCCGCAAATCGCGGCGTGCGCGGAATCCTCTGCGAAAAGCCGATGGCGCTCAACGGCAGGGAAATTGAATCCATGCTTGAGGCGTGCTCGAAGTCCGGCAGCCTCCTCGCCATCGCGCATCAGCGTTGCCACAACCCGAACTTCAAACTCGCCAAAAAACTCCTCCACGACGGCGCCATCGGTATAGACTGGGTTTTCGAGGGCCGGGTCGGCGACGGATGGGACATGCTTTCCTGGTCGGTTCATTGGATCGACATGGCAAGCTGGCTGTTCGATGCCACGCCTGTTTCGGTGCTGGCTGGTGCGAGCCACCGCGGACGGCGGGTTTACCAACATGCCATCGAGGACGGGTCGGTCGTCTTCGCCGAGTATCCGGAGAAACGGCAGGCCATCTTCATCACCGGCCCGAACCATCATCAGCGCGGAGAGATGGTTTTTGTGCGCGGCTCGGAAGGCATGATCGCCATCAACGAAAACCTCGAGCTCCCGCTCCGCGTCTGGAACGAAGCGGACGGGTATCGCGAGCTCCCGCTCCCGGTCGGAGAGCCGCAGGGCATGCACGCAATGGCGCTGGAACTATTCGGCGCTCTGGATTCCGGGACTCCGATGCAACTCGACGCGTCCCGCTCGGCGATTTCGACACGGACCGCTTTCGCCGCCCACGAATCGGCCCGCCTGATGAAAAAGATCGAAGCTCCGTTCACCTCTGGATACGCCCCGCTGGAAATTGTCCAAAACCCGCCCCGTCCGCGCATTCCGGATGGTCGCATCGTTCTCTTTGCCGATGAGCATTTCGGAGGAGGTGGACGCGAAGGCATCCTCGAAGCCCTGGAGAGCGCCACCGGACGCAAGCCTGAGTTGATCGAAGCCGCAGTGGGCCTGACAGACGCGGATCTCGCCGATGCCGGGGTGCTTCTCCTGTATCACACCCAGGAGGAACCCTCGTCGGAAACCAAGGCGGCGCTCACCACCTGGATCGAGTCTGGGAAGCCGACGGTGTTCGTTCACGCCGCGCTCGGCGGTTACAAGAACTGGGCGGAATACCATCAATGGGCCGGCAGGATCTGGGTCTGGGGAACCTCAGACCATCCCTACGAGGAGACGCGGCTCATTGCGACCGATCCGCGCTTCCTCGCCTGGAAGGAAGCCTGGCTGCCGAATGACGAGGTCTTCATTAAGCTCGGTGCCATGGCCGACGTGGAGGTGATCGTCGAAACCACCATTCCGCACGGGACCTTTCCGGTCGCATGGATTTTGAAATCCCGTCCGAGCGTAGTGGCCTGGGTGCCGGGCCACCGGCGAGAGATGTGGTCGGTGCCCGCCATGTCCACCGGTCTCCTCGAAATGATCCGCATCGCCAGTGAAGGAAGGGGGGCAAAATGAATATCGGTTGCTTCGCCCTCAATACGCCTTTTAGTCCGCTCGACGTCCAGCTTGCGCAGATCGCGGCCTGGGGATTCCAATACGCGGACATCACGGACAACTGCGACGGCGCCTCGCTCGGAGTCGAGTTCGGTTTTGCCGCTGTCGCCAGTCTCGACGCGAACCCGCATGACATCCGCCGGCAGTTCGCAGCGCACGGGATCGAGATTACCTCCTGGTGTGCGCACGCCAACCTGCTTGACCCCGCCGCTCCGTGGCGCTTTGGCACCGGGCAGATCATCAAGGCGATCCGCGCGGCAGCGCTCATCGGCGTCAAACACGTCATCACCACTGAGGGCGAGCCATCCACACCGTTCGGGCAAGCGCTCAGCGCGGATGAACAAATCTTTAGCATCCGGGAAAAGCTCAACGAGCCGCTGCGCCTGGCGGAAGATCTCGGAGTGAAAGTCCTCATCGAACCCCATGGGCCGGTGACCGATAGCCTCGCCCTCACCGAACGCGTCCTTGATGCCTGCGATTCCCCAGCCCTCGCTCTCAATCTCGATACTGGCAACCTCTGGCTGGGTGGCGGCGACCCCGTGGCCTATGTCCGGAAATTCGGCGAGAAGATCGAGCACGTCCATTGGAAGGACATGCCGGCCGAGATGGAACCCCAACGGGGTAAAACGTTCGGCTGTGGCATGGCCACCATCGCGCTCGGCGACGGCGTCGTCGGCATCGCGGAGGTGGTGAAGGAACTGGATATCAAAGGCTTCTCCGGACACACCACCCTCGAGATCGCCGGTGAAGCCGCTATTCTCGCCAGCCGGAATTTTCTGGTGGGCATGAAGGATGACGGTCCCCGCTGACGGGCAGTTTGGAGTGCGAGGGCACCATCGGACGACGCCCCGAACGAGGCCGTCTTATTCGATTCCGTTCGGTCCAAACTGGCCGTAGCGCAAGCGCCAATGCCCAACTTTGAAATGGTCAATTCCAAGGCGTTCGGCGCTTTCGATATTCTGCATTCCCGCTGCAGCGAGTAGAATCGGCTTTATCTCCGGATGGACGCCAATTCATTTGCGATTTGCTTTAAGCTCCACCCTCTCAAATATAGGAATAGACGTCGCGGAGTTCCTCAAGAGTTGCATCGAACTCATCGACCTCCAACAGGATGGCAAAAAAGTGTCCCAAAACATCTATCTTCGGCCGAATTTTGCGGAGGACAGTTTAAGCAACAATTTATCTCTAAAAGAGAAAAACGAGTGATTTGAGGAGGGTGATGGATTGGTGTGTAGGGCTGGTGTTTTAGGTGAGGAATTCGCATTCCCACTTCCGACTTCGAAATGGTGGGCAGGACAGGATGATCCCACCTTCGGTGCGCTCTGCATGCAGGCTTCGCTTTTGACGATGCGCGCTAACGCGCGTGGCAGTCGAACTGTTCAAATCCTGTCGGCACGCGGAAGGGTGTGCGTTCACTTCTAACTTGAAAGCCTGGCCGTTGCTACGCATCCGTTGCAGCCGCATTCCCACTTCCGACTTCGAAATGGTGGGCAGGACAGGATTGCTCCGCCTGCGGCGAAGCTCCACAGAGAGGCTTCGCCGGAAGGAAACTGCGCTATCGCGCATGGTGGTCGAACTGTTCAAATCCTGTCGGCACGCGGAAGGGTGTGCGTTCACTTCTAACTTGAAAGCCTGGCCGTTGCTACGCATCCGTTGCAGCCGCATTCCCACTTCCGACTTCGAAATGGTGGGCAGGACAGGATTCGAACCTGTGAAGGCTAAGCCAGTGGATTTACAGTCCACCCCGTTTGACCGCTTCGGTACCTACCCATTACTCTGAAAAAGAGCGCCGCGTTCTACTCGCCGGGCGAAGCGGCGAAACGCGGTTGAATGACAATGGATTTTATCTCGATCTTTGCCAATGGAAAATCGTTGCTGTCTGTTTGTTCGTTGCTGATCGCATCCAACACGTCCATTCCCTCCAGCACTTCGCCAAAAACGGTGTATTTCCCATTGAGATTCGGCATGGCTGTGAGACAGACGTAAAACTGGCTGCCATTCGAGGCCCTGGCAGGATTGACGGTGTCAGGCAACCGGGACATCGCCACGGTGCCACGAACGTGTTTGAGGCCGAGCTCTGCTGGCAGGGTATAACCCGGTCCACCCGTTCCAGAACGATCAGATTCGCCATGGCGACTGTCCGGATCCCCGGTCTGCACCAGAGTGCCTGGGAAAGCGCGATGAAAGCGCATGCCACGATAAAATCTTTTTTCGTTGAGGGCTTTGAAATTGGCCACGGTCTGAGGGGCCGCGCTGTCGTAGAGTCCGATGACGACGCGCTGAAGTTCCTTTTGACCGTCGAATTTGATCTCCAATACAGCCACATCGGGACCGATGGGCGCAGCAGAGAGGTCAGTCGCAATCAGACTCAGGAAGGCAAAAACTGTCAGACAAATTTTCATTCAGGAAACGAGGGGAAATTCAGAACGTTCCGCCTCGCCAAGGCAAGCACCACTTTCATTAAATACCGAGAAAGATTCGCCCTCGGACCTGCGATCGAGGTAGCCGAGTGCAATCGATTTTTGCAAATCGGGATGAAATATGGCGCTTTCGAGGGTGCCGGATTTTGCACCGGCTGGAGACAGGAGGGTGGCGGACCGGCAGTTGGCGGGATCAAAATTCCCCAGAAATCCGCATAAGGAGCGATTGGTGCGGCCAACGCTCTGAATGCGCGAGACGACTTCCTGTCCGACATAACATCCCTTGTGAAAATCCACTGCCGTTCGTTCCAATCCCGCCTCCTGAGGCAGGGTGTTCTCTCCCAACTCAAAACCCCATCGGGGGACGCCCCGCTCGATGCGCAGACACTCGACCTGCTCCGGGGTGGCTTCTGCTGGGCCCGGCGGGACATCATCGAGATCGACTCCCTTGACACCCAAACGCCGGACCTGCAAGCCGTCACAAAGAGCGGCGGCGGGACCAAAAACATGATAACGCGGGGAGGGGACCTGCCAGTCGAAGTCCACATCGTCCGCCACCGCATAGCGTTCCAATCGGGCGGGGAGAGAATCTGCCACGGCCGGATCGGCATCGATCCGGAGGCTGTCACCCTCCGCCCAAATGAAGACTTCCGCGCAGAGTTTTCCCTTGGCGGTTAAGATCAGGGCGTGACAGGCGGACCCTGGAACCAGTTTCCCAAGATCATTGCTGACCTGCCCGTTGAGATAACGGATGCGGTCTTCCCCGGTGATGCGAAAGCTGGTGCGAAGACCAAGGGCGTAATATCCCCCGTCGCGGCGAAGGTTTGCCAAAGGACTCGGAAGGTCGGACACAGAACGCTAATCCTTTCGCCCAAACAGCGAAAATCGCTTTTTCTTTCTTTCCGCATCGGCCGGCACGGCGTCTCCATTTTTCAGGAGCGCTTCAGGCACTTCGTTCTTTTCATTGGGAAATCCGTAATGTCTCGCAACGCTGGAAAAATCCATATCTCCCCAGCCTTTTTGCAGCCCCGCCATGGCCGAGCCGGCGTAGGCCGCAGTCTCGGGAAGATCCACTCCGTATTCCTCCGCCATGGCCAGCGCGATCTGCACATCCTTAAACATGTGCTTGAGGGAAAATCGCGGATCGAAGTCATCGCCGATCATGGCTGGCACCTTCATTTCCGCCAGTGTCGAGTGGGCCACGTGACGGCGGAGAACCTCCCCGATCTTAATGAGCGGGACGCCGCTTTTATCGAGCAGGCACATGGCCTCGGCCAGGGACCCTACCATGACGGCGGCGACCAGATTTGTCGCAATTTTCATAGCGGCAGCTTGACCAATTTCTCCGATGGGCAAAATCTCGCGGGCGTTCACGTCCAACTGGGGACGAGCCTTCTCCAGAGTCGCCGCATCTCCGCCAATGAGAAAAACAAGCTCTCCGGCTTCGGCGGCGTCACGACTCCCGGTGAACGGTGCGTCCAAATATTGGGCGTGGCGATCGCAGACAATCCGGGAGGCCTCCAGGGTTTCCCCTGGCGAAGTGGTCGTGTGATTGACCACGATGTGTTCGGGTCCGAGGACGTGGGCCATCGCCTTCACCGTTTCGAGAAGGGCTGGTCCATCGGAAACGAAGATCTGGATGATCTTTGCGGCATCGGCGACTTCCGCAGCCGACGACAGAAAATTCGGTTCCGCACGCGGAGTTCGGTTCCAAACCCAGGTCTGGAAACCGGCCCGTCGCAAGTTGGTGGCGACCCGGCTTCCTATGATCCCTAGCCCTATGACCCCGGCGTTGGGTTTCGCTGTTCGCGCCATGCGGGATTATTGGCCGGGCGCGGCCGCTCCCGAAGCATCTGGAGCCGGGACAGCAGGCGCCACTGGAGCCGGAAGGGAATTTTCGATCTTGGCGGAATCCTTCATCTTTTTCAGCACACCGGCAACGGCCTTGCGTTTCTTATCGGTCTGAAGGTAGGCGGTGAGCTGATCCTTCACGTCGTCGAAGGGGACAACGCCGGCCGCTTTTTTGTCTGTGACTTTGATCACGTGCCAGCCGTATTCGGTGCGCACTGGGTCGCTGATGGTGTCAACGTCCTGAACGAACGCGACTTCGGCGAATTCCGGAACCATGCGGTCCTTGGGGAAGAATCCCAGGTCCCCGCCGGATTGCTCCACGTTGGGCTCCTCGGAAAGTTCCTTGGCCAGCGCTGTGAAGTCTTCACCTTTCTTGGCGCGGGCGGCGGCCTTTTTGGCGGTGGCGAGTTTTTCCTGTACCACTTCTTCAGAATCATCCTTTTTCACCAGGATCAAAATGTGACTGGCCTTGACAGTTTCCGGCTCATCAAACTCGGTTTGGTTGCTATCGTAAAATGCCTTGGCCTCTTCGGACGTGACGGCCATCTCTTCACCAAATTGGCTCTCCATCCATTTTTGTTGTTTCAACATCTTGCCCATCGCCTCGGCGAGCTTTTCCGGAGATTGTCCAGCGGCAGTGATCTGTTGTTGAAACTCTTCCTCCGATGGGAACTGCGATTTGATCTTGGCGATTTCCTCATCCACTTCCTCCTGCGGAACAACGACCCCTTCGGCAGCGGCGCTGACCAGCTTGTCCATGATTAAGTCGTCAAGCAATTCACGAAAGCCTTCCATTTGCTGTTCCGGACTTAAATCCGCCAGGTTGGCACCGGAAGCTTTCACCGCGTTCGTAAAGGCTTCGCGGAGCTCGGCGCTGGAAATCGGCACCCCGTTGACAACGGCGACCGGATCCTGCAACTCGATCGCCACTGCGACCTCAGTCGGAGCAGGAGCCGGGGCGGCAGATGCGGCGGGAGCAACGGACGCTGCTGCTTCTGGCGAGGCCAGATCCGGTGGGGTTTGGGAACCCTCTGCGGGTTTGGAGGGTTTGCATGCGGGAAGAAGGGCAACAGCAACTGCTGCCGATAGGGACAATACGGTGGTTTTCATTGTTGATTTGGGATTTTCTCTCATGAGTGGGTTGGCAATACCAGTGGAAATTTGCATTTTCGGATTTACACCATGAGACAGCGGGGAGATGGTGGACGTTCAATTTAGCTCACGTGGCGGAACTGGCAGACGCGTACGCCTCAGGAGCGTATGGGGTAACTCGTGGAGGTTCGAATCCTCTCGTGAGCACATTTCGAAGTCGGAAGTGGGATATCGAAAGTGGGAAGTTTTCGCACACCCTTCCTCGTGCCGGAGGATTTGAACAGTTCGACCACCAAGCGCGATAGCGCAGTTTCCATGCGGCGGAGCCTCTCAGTGGAGCTTCGCCGCAGGCGGAGCAATCCTCTCGTGAGCACATTTCGAAGTCGGAAGTGGGATATCGAAAGTGGGAAGTTTTCGCACACCCTTCCTCGTGCCGGAGGATTTGAACAGTTCGACCACCAAGCGCGATAGCGCAGTTTCCATGCGGCGGAGCCTCTCAGTGGAGCTTCGCCGCAGGCGGAGCAATCCTCTCGTGAGCACATTTCGAAGTCGGAAGTGGGATTGCGGCTGCAACGGATGCGTAGCAACGGCCAGGCTTTCAAGTGGGAAATTTTCGCACACCCTTCCTCGCGGAGCTTCGCCAGCAAAAAAAGCACACTCCTCACTTGGTGGGGACACTTTCTCGCGACGGCGCCAGCTTCCTCTTGTCAACCCGCCTGGATTTCGCAAGTCTCGCCCGGTGCTTGATCTCCGCGACATCACTCTCTTTGTTGGTCAGGGTGAGAACGTCCGCCCCCTGCTCTCGGATGTCTCGGTCCGGTTTCCCCGCGGCCATTTTTGCGCAATCATCGGGCCGTCCGGTTGCGGCAAGAGCACCCTGTTGAAAACCATCGCAGGAATCGCCCACGGTGAAGAAGAGGGCGAGATCCATTGGGATGGACGCAATCTCATGGACGAAGACTTTTCGCCAGCGGAAATCGGCTATGTGCCCCAATTCAGTATCGCCCACAATGAACTGACTGTGGGCGAATGCGTCTCCTATTCGCTTAAGCTCCGGGTGCGCGGAATGGGCGGCGACCTCCTCGACGAAGCGGTCGCCCGCATCCTTGATCAGGTCAACATGACCGAGTTTTCGGACCGCCTCGTTCAAGTGCTCTCCGGCGGACAAAAACGGCGCCTGGCGCTGGCGATGGAGCTCGCCAGCAAGCCGGCCATCCTGCTGGCGGACGAGGTCACCAGCGGACTGGATCCTCAATCCGAAGACGAAATCGTCAAGCTCCTGCATGGGCTTTCCCGCTCGGAGGGACGCGTCGTCCTCTCAGTGACCCACAGCCTTCGTCATCTCTCCAGTTACGATTCCGTGCTTGTTTTGACCCAGGGCGCAGTCGCCTACCACGGACCTCCAGAGTTTCTCTCCCACTATTTTCGCTGCGAAAATCCGCAGGATCTCTATTCCCAATTGGGCCAACGCGAACCCCGGGACTGGTCGCAATCCTGGAAAAAACATCGGGCCGCCTTTTTGGAAACGATGCTTGGCCCAGATTCCGAGCTTCTCTTCCAAGACAGCCAAGACGAACCGACCGCTGACCCGCCGGAGGAAACGGGCGAAACTTTGTCGCCTCCGCCGGAGGCATCCCATGCCCCCGTGCCTCCCGATGCCTTCAGCCAGTTCGTCACGCTGACCAAGCGCCGCTTCCGCATCTTTTCCCGCAACACGGCCCAGATCATTCTCCAGTTGGGATTGATTCTGGGGTTCCCCTTTCTCGTTGCCATTTTCGCTTGGAATGGTCTCCCCGCTGTTCAAGACCTCTCCATGGGCCTCGGCGTCAATATGCTGCAGCAACTGCAGGAGAACATGCAGTTCCTCGTCCAAGGCAGCAAGATCGGCAGCCTCGTCTCAGGAATCGTGATGTTTCAGGTCATTCTTCTCACCCTCATGGGAGCGAACAACTCCGGACGAGAGATCGCGGGAGAACGTCTGATCTTTGAAAAAGAAAAACTCTCGGGCCTCAATCCCGCCAGCTACATCGCGAGCAAGGTCGTTTTCCTCACCGTCCTTGTGCTGGCGCAGTCGCTCTGGATGGGACTCTTTGTCCATCTGGTCTGCGGGTTTCCTGGAGACCTGCCGACCCAGTTGCTCTTTCTCATCCTCGTCAATGGGGCCATGACCTCGGTTTGCCTGGCCATCTCCAGTCTGATGAATTCCTCCGAGCAGGCGTCGCTTGTCTCCATCTATCTGGTCGGATTCCAACTCCCCCTCTCCGGCGCTGTGCTTGCACTTCCCGATTGGGTGGGCTCCGTCACCCGCCCCTTCATTGCCGCCTATTGGAGCTGGTCGGGCGTCCTCCAGACATTGCAAGCCGAGCGCTACTACGACATCGTTAAAACCGTCATTCAAACCGCCCTGGCGCCCGTCTCCCTTTGCCTCTGGGTCCTCTGCTCCCACATCGTCATCGGTCTCTTTGTCGCCTGGCTGGGCTGTCAGCGCCAGCGTCTGGGCTGAGTTGGTCGCGGGGTTGCACCCCGCCGTCACGATTTTCCTGAAAAGACGTTGACAAGGTGGCAGCATTGGATTTTTCTATTGTCTCAGTCGAGTCGATCCGATGCGCCTTCCGCATGAGGCCTTCTTCCAATCGAGCTCATCAAGAAACGTCAGGATCCTTTTTAACCAATCCGTAGCCGGTTGAGTGCAGTCCTTCCCATGAAGGCTCTCCCCCGTCGGCTAATGGATTCCCATAACCCTATACCTTCATGGCCGGCCACAATAAATGGTCGAAAATCAAGCGTCTCAAGGGAGCTCTCGATGTCAAACGCGGGCAGCTCTTTTCTCGACTCTCCAAGGAGATCGTCGTCGCGGTAAAACTCGGCGGAGGCGACTCTTCCACCAATCCCCGCCTGCGCGCCGCCATCCAAGGCGCCCGGGCCCAAAGCATGCCCAATGATAATATCGATCGAGCCATCAAAAAAGGCACCGGAGAATCCGGCGCTCAGGCCGTCGAGGAAATCCTCTACGAGGGCTATGCCCCTGGAGGCGTCGCTTTGATCGTGGAAGCCGCCACCGACAATAAAAACCGCACCGCTGCGGACATGCGCTTGATTTTCACCAAAAACGAGGGTCAATTGGCCAATACAGGCAGCGTCTCCTTCCTCTTTCACCGCAAGGGCCAGATTACCGTGCCGCTTGACGCAGCGAATGAAGACCGTATCTTGGAAGTCGTCCTTGAAGCCGGTGCCGAGGAACTTGAAAGCGACGATGAACAGCACCTCGTCACCACCCCGCCCGACCAGCTTTACGCAGTCGCCGGAGCCCTGAAAGCCGCTGGTATGGAACCTGACTCCGAGAAACTCATCTTCATTCCCCAAAATTCCGTCTCCATCTCCGACGAACCAACCGCCGACAAGATCGTCCACCTCTGCGATGCCCTTGAGGACTGCGACGATGTGCTCGCCGTCCATTCCAATTTTAAAATCCCTGAAGACCTCCTTGCTTGCGGGCAAGACAACTGAAACTCATCACCTACGTACCCATGACTGATAACAACTCCGAAACCGTGGAACCCTCCACTTCGTCCACCTCCGATTCCACCTCCGGCCCCAAACCCGTCCGGAAGCGACGTTCTCCCTCCCGCGGATCCTCCAATCGCCGGGGAAGATCTCCCCGTCCTCCCCAGGGCGAAAACGACCGTCCAGCCCCGGAAGCCCGCAGCGCGAGCAACCAGGACGTCCCGGAAAATGAAGACACCCAGACGAACAATGCCCCCGACGACGCTGCCGAGGCCCGTCCCCCGCGGCCGCCTGAGCCTCCGACTTTCGCCGAGGGGATCGTTGAGGTTTCCGGCAAAGGCTTTGGTTTTTTGCGCGAACCCAAGCGGAACTTCACCCAGTCCACCAACGATGTCTTCGTGACTCCCGAAGTCGTCCGCAAGTATGGCCTGCGCGACGGCACCTGGATCCGGGGCGAGACCCGGCGCGGCAACCGTGGCCCCCAACTCTACAAGCTCCTCGAAATTGAAGGCGAGGATCCCGATAATTTCCAAAACCTCCCGGTCTTTGAGGAACTCACCACCATCAATCCCAACAAGCGCATTGTTCTGGAAACCGATCCCAATCGGCACACCACCCGGGTGATCGATCTGATGACCCCTATCGGCAAAGGACAGCGTGGACTCATCGTCGCACCTCCCCGCACCGGCAAGACCACCCTTCTTCAGCACATCGCCGAGGCGGTGGTGAAAAATCACCCCGAGATGAAGCTCATCATTCTTCTCGTGGACGAACGCCCCGAAGAGGTCACAGAAATCAGCCGCACCGTTCCCCAGGCGGAACTCATGGCCAGTTCCAACGATTCGGATATCAAAACCCACACCCGGATTGCACAACTCGCTTCCGAGCGGGCCAAACGCCTCGTGGAAATGGGCAAGGATGTCTTTGTTCTCATGGACTCCCTCACCCGCATCGGACGCGCCTTCAACAACGCCCAGGGCGGCGGCGGACGCACCATGTCCGGCGGTGTCGATTCCCGCGCGCTCGAGATTCCTCGCAAGATCTTTGCTGCCGCCCGCAATACCGAAGAAGCGGGATCGCTCACCATCATGGCCACGGCTCTGATTGAAACGAACAGCCGCATGGACGACCTCATCTTTCAGGAGTTCAAAGGCACCGGCAACATGGAGCTCGTCCTCGCTCGCAACATCAGCGAACAACGCATCTACCCGGCGGTGGATATCTTCCTCTCCGGCACCCGCCGCGAGGAATTGCTCCTGCCCCCCGAAGACCTGCACAAAATTGGTGTCATCCGTCGCGGTCTGGCCGGCCACAAGCCGATCGAAGCCATCGAGCGCCTCCTCTTCTTCATCCGCAAGCATTCGACGAATGCGGAGTTGCTCAGCAGCCTGCCAGGATAAGGAATTTTTCGAATGAGCGGGGCCGAGAACCTGTGGACCCATCCCCTCGACGTCCGCCGGATCGTCGAGGGGCGTCGCGTGTTGCCGGAGGCGATTGCCAGGTTGTCGTGGTCGCGCGAGCAAGTGGAAGCCGAGCAGCAGCGCGCTTTGCGACAGGTGGTGGCCGCAGCGAAAAACGGGTCTGCATTTTGGGCCGAATGGCTGGATGAGGTCGATGCCGCCACCGTAACGGCACAATCCCTGACGGTCGCGCCGCCGGTCTCGAAAGAGACTGTGATGGAAAACTGGGATGCGCTCGTCACCGATCCAGCCCTCACTCTGGCGGGAGCGAATGAACACCTGGAGCGGCTCCATGCCGATGCGGAGGCCCCTCACTATTTTCTCGACCGCTACTACCTTTCGGCGACGGGCGGCTCGAGCGGAAAACGTGGGGTGTTCGTCTGGGATGAAGGGTTGGCCACCATCAATCCGCTGATCACTTATCGGCAGCAGATCCTGGAGGAACAGCGGGAACCTAGCGACGAACCGAAACGAACCGCGGTGATCTGCGCTCCCCGCCTCTCGCATGCCAGCCGGTTCCTCTTTCCCACCCCGGTGAACCCGGACCGCGAAATGCGAGTGTTTCCCGCCGATCTTCCCATTGATACCTTGATCAAGGAGCTTCAGGCCTATCAACCGGATGTGATTGTGGGCTATGCCTCCCTCGTGCAGGAAGTGTGCTTGGAAGCCTTGCAGGGACGTCTTTCGATTTCGCCCCGGCGAATTTATACCAATTCGGAACCCCTCCTGCCGGAGATCCGCGCCGCCGCACGGGAGGCCTTTGGGATCGAGATCCACAATTCCTGGGGTTGCGTGGAAGGGGGAATTCTCGGAGTGGAAGGGGATTCGTTCTCAGGGATTACCCTCGCCGAAGATTATAATCTTTTTGAATTTGTGAATGATGACTTTCAGGTTGTAAAAGCCGGCGATATCGCCAGTCGGATTTTGCTGACGAAATTAATTCCCGGTGTGATGCCCTTGATCCGCTATGAAGTCACCGACTCGGTGATCTTCAGTGTCGCCCCGAATCCCGATGCGCCTGGCTACCGGCGGATCACGGAGATTTGTGGGAGGGCGGATGTCTGGTTTCGATATGGAACCACGAAAGTCCATCCGATGGTGTTTCGTGGCGTGCTGGGCCAGAATCCATTGGTTGGCGAATACCAGGTCTTTCAGACCACGAACGGCGCCCGAGTGGATGTGTTGGCCCGGAACGGTTATGTGCCGGCCACCGATCAGGAGTCACTGATCCATGCCCTCCGCAAAGCAGGCCTAGCCGAGCCTGTGGTGCAGGTGCAAGCCGTGACCCATTTGCAGAGGATTGAACGCACCGGGAAACTGCAGCGCTTTGTGGCTCTGGCTGGGGAATGAGGGTGTTTTGGTAGCGATGTCGCCCCTCAACGCCCTGGTCTTCGGACTCGGATTGTTTTTTCTGGGGATGCGCCTTGTTGGGGACAACCTGAAGGGCTTGTGCTCCGGCGGGTTTCGGGTTGGCATTGCCCGGACGACCCAGCGACCGGTCTTGCGGGGGATGTTGGGATTGTCTGCCGGCGCTTTGATGCAGAGCGCAACGGCGGTGACCTTCATCTGCGTAGGTATGGTAACCGCCGGGTTGCTCTCGGCAACGGCTGCGGGAGTGGTCATCATCTGGTCGAATGTGGG
>CALBXK010000128.1 GCA_937890535.1 uncultured Spartobacteria bacterium | reverse complement strand
GTCGTCATTGCAGTGCCCAGCGGTATCACGGAGGTCGAGAAGCGGGCCGTGAAGGATTCCGCCACCCATGCCGGAGCGAGGGAAGTCTATCTTATCGAAGAGCCGATGGCGGCGGCGATTGGCGTCGGATTGCCGGTACAAGATGCGGCCGGCAATATGATTGTTGATATTGGAGGGGGCACGACCGAGGTCGCCTTGATCTCGCTTTCTGGAATTGTGTTTTCCCGCAGTGTGCGAGTGGCCGGTGATGAACTCGACGAAGCCATCATCAACTACATGAAGCGGGCCTATAACCTCATGATCGGTGAGCGCACCGCGGAGGAAATTAAAATCAAGATCGGGTCGGCCTACAAGATGGAAGAAGAAATGACGCTGGAGGTGAAGGGACGTGACTTGGTGGCCGGATTACCCAAGACAATCACGATCTCCTCGCAGGAGGTGCGTGAAGCCATGGCCGAACCCATTTCAACCATTGTGGACTCCGTGCGAGTGACGCTCGAACGCTGTCCGCCCGAACTCGCCGCCGATCTGGTGGATCGTGGCCTGGTCCTCGCCGGGGGTGGGGCCTTGCTGCGCGGTCTGGACAAACTTCTGCAGGAGGAGACCGGCCTCCCGGTCCACGTGACCGAAGATCCGCTCAGCGCCGTCGCCGAAGGGACTGGTAAAGCGTTGCAAGAAATCAAATTCCTCCGGGCCGTCGCCGCTGTCGATCGCACCTTCGGTGGCAGTCACTAAGGGGAAAATCCGGTGACGGGTGCCCACTTGCAACTCGGCTAGCTGAGAATTGAGATGAAACGGTTGATTGTCATCATCGTCGTGGTCATCATCGCTGCGGCGGTGGCGATCTCCTCTCGGAGTTCGCAGACGATGCAAAACCTCCAGGCGAAATATTTTGGTTGGATTTCGCCGTTCGTGGAGACTGGAAGCGCTGTCCAGCGACAGATCGGATCGATGGGGCAGGGACTTCAGACTCTGGAGGAATTGGAGGAGGAAAATCTTCGCCTCGCGACGGAGAACAAGGAACTGCGCACCACGAATAAGATTCTCCGCGACATCGAAGCCGAAAATAACGCTTTGCAGGCCGCCTTGGAATATAAACAGCGCTCGGTGTTTCGACTGATTCCGGCGCAGGTGATATCCCGCGATGCCTCAACATGGTGGAACACGATCAAGATCAACCGGGGTTTTGAGGACGGGCTCGATGTCGGCGATCAAACGGTTCTTACAGACGTGGGGCTGGTGGGGAAGACCATCACGGTAGGGAAAAATATCTCTACGGTGCTCCTGATTACGGACGAAACCTGCAAGGTCGCGGTCAAGATCGAGGGTACCAAGGAACAAGGGATTCTCTCGGGACGGCGGGTCCAGGAAGCCGGGGAAAGCGGCGAGATGCAGCTCGATTTTTTGACAAAGACGGCAGATTTACAGCCAGGTCAGAAAGTTTACACTGCCGGCGTGAGCGGCGGCGTGTTTCCTTCCGGGATTCTTCTGGGCACGGTGGCGAGTTTCAAGGCCCGCGCCCTGGACGGTCAGGCGCTCGTCACGCCCAGTGTGGACATGTCCTCGGTGGAGGATGTCTTTGTCGTGGTGGGGGCGCAATGAAACTCCTCGCCGGATCTTTTGCCTTCCTCATGGCGGTTTTTTTCCTCTTGATTCTCCAGGAATTTTTTCCGCCGGTGCTGTCGCTGCATGGAGCGCGCATCGTGCTTGTTCCCATGGTATTTTGTTATTTTGCACTGGCTGCTCCGGCCTGGACGATGTTGCTGGCGGCGGTGTACACCGGATTTTTCACCGATCTGATGTATCTTCATTTCGTGGACGGACAGGTTGAAATCGGGCTGGGTTGGTCTATTGTCTTTTTTGTGCTTTTCGGGCTCTTTGCGCATGGATTTCAACCCGCCTTTCTTCGCGGACGTTGGTGGTTACACGTCGGGCTGACGGCGCTTGGAACCTGCTCCTTCCTCGCCCTCCAATACGCCATGATCAGTTTTCGTCGCGAGGGACTGATTCTTAACGAGTTGGTGGCATGGCGCATCCTGGCCCCGGGTCTGGTGGCGGCGGTATTGGCTCCGTTCGTGCATCTTCTGGTGGTGCAATGCAGACACTTTTTTCCTGAGATCACTCAGGAGCCCGGGAGGTATCGATCCCCACGATGAGACGAGGACAGGCATTTCAAGGATTGCTGTTTCTTGTCTTGGTGATTCTGCTGGCGATGGGAGGGATCGCCTTTCGGCTCTGGTATGTCCAGATCGCCCGGGGGGCTGCCTTCACTGCCAGGATTGCCTCCGGATCGCGAGTGACGGTTCGGATCCCGGCCGTGCGGGGCGAGATTTTTGACCGGAACGGAATTCCTCTGGTACAGAACCGCTCCAGCTTCGATGTGGATTTCTATCTTCCAGATATGGTCCGAGCCTATCGGGATGGAAAGGGCGGGACCCCGCAGGTCACCTATCGCGGCACGATTCATAACATGCCCCGGGACATGAAAGAAGCCGATGTGAAGAAGATCGTTTCGGAGACCATCATCCCGCGCTTGGAGGAACTGCAGGTCGCCGAGGACTACAACGCCGAGCAATTGCAGATTCATTATCGCAACAACCGTGAGGTGCCATTTAATTACATGCAGGATTTGGATTTTGAGAAGATGGCCGTCCTCTCAGAACGCAATCTGGGTCTTCCGGGTGTGGATGTGACCAAGAAACCGGTGCGGCAATATGTCTATGGTGCCCTCGGGGCGCATTTTCTGGGTTATGTCGGGATGCCGAATGACCTCAGTGAATTGCCCGACATTCAGAAATTCAATTTTTACGATCCGGACATGGAGGGCCGGGCCCAGGTCGAGCTTTACATGAACGATTACCTGAAGGGGACGCCCGGTGTGAAGATTCTCCAGCGTGATGTGAAGGGGGTTATCAAACAGGACGATGTTCAGATCGAAGAGCCCATTCAAGGCGATAATGTCTATCTGACCATCGACGCCCGTATCCAATACATCGTGGAAAAGGCCCTTCGGGCGGTGGGTCGCGGGGCGGCGGTGGTGGTGGATCCCAACAATGGAGACATTCTTGCCATGGCTTCGGTGCCATCCTATGACCCGAACAAATTCATTCCCTCCATTGCTTCAAAGGACTGGAAGGAATTGCTCGACGACGAGACAAATCCCCTGCTCAACCGGGCTATTAGCGCTTATGCGCCAGGTTCGATTTACAAGATTCCGGTGGGACTGGCGGGCTTGCGGGCCGGGGTGGGAGATCGTGTCTTTCATTGCTCTGGCGGCGTCACTTACGGCAACACCTATATGAAGTGCTGGATCGCAGCCAAGGGCGGTTCCCATGGCTCAGAGTCACTCTCCGATGCAATCAAGGATTCCTGCAATGCTTTTTTCTTTCAGTATGGGAATGCCGCCAACATTGATCAGATTGATGCCATGGGCAATCTGCTGGGCCTTGGTCAGAAGACCGGGCTCCCACTTTCCGGCGAAGCTCCGGGGGTCCTTCCCAGCCCGGCCATTTTGGCGGAAATCAGCCCCAGAGAGCGGTGGAGTTCGGGCTATACGGCAAACACCTCCATCGGTCAGGGCCTGGTCCTGGCCAGCCCAATCCAGATGGCCATGATCGGGGCCGCAGTCGCCAATGGGGGGACCAGCTACTTCCCGCGATTGATCGACAAAGTGGTGGCCCAGGATGGAACGGTGGTTTTGGAGGAACCCTCCCGGGTGAGGTCGAGCCTTATCACGGATGGCGGGCTCACCCTGGAACAAATTGAGAAGGTTCGTAACGGGATGAGGCGGGTCGTCAACGAGGATGGGGGCACGGCCCGTCGGGCTCGCATCAAAGGCATGGAGGTCGCGGGCAAAACCGGCACCGCCCAGTTCAAGCGCAAGGGCATCGAAGACAACCACACCTGGTTTCTCTGTTTCGCACCCTATGACGTTCCGAAGTATGCTGTTTGCGTGATCGTTCAAGGCGCAAAATCCGGCGGTGGCGTCGCTGCCCCCGTGGCGGCGCAAATTCTTGAGCAAGCCTTTGCCCTCGACAAAGCTCCCGAGGAAAATACGGATGTCGCTGCGACCGACGAATCCACCAGGGAAGAAGCGAAATCCAGCGAGAGCGCCGAGGACTCTTACGAACTCGCCTGGCTCGATCCGGCCCCGGGAAACTTTAAATTTGTGGAAAGCGTGGACTTTGACCGTGAAATTCCGGCCGCGACGACGGCCGCTCCGTTGGATGCAGGCGCCGGGGACGGGTCCCTGTCAGGCAGCCAGGAGATCCGTCCGGATGCCCCCAGTGTCCGCGATGATGCGGACGCCGGCGGGCGCGTGCAAAACAAGACGAAAAAAGCGTCCGGTCTCGAAAAATTCTTCAACTTCTTCCGCGGCGGTGACCGCAAGGCAAAATCGGAGAAATCCGAAAACCGTTCGCGACGTTGATGAACTCCACCCTTACACTATCACTTTCCTCCCTCTGGGGAGAACATCACCTATTTTCATATGATCGAATCTGTAAAAAAACTACTGGGCCTGGGCAAAAAAAGCACCGGCATAAAATTGATTGTCAGCTGCGAGCGCCTCGAGACGCGAGTGGCATTGCTTGAGGATAATCGCCTCGAGGAGTACACCACCGAACGCGATTCCGACCGCAATATCGTCGGGGCCATCTACAAGGGCAAGGTCCGCAATATCGAGCAGGGCATCAAGGCGATGTTCATCGATATCGGATTTGAAAAGAATGCCTTCCTCCAGTTCTGGGACGCCATTCCGGCGGCCCTCGACAGTGGGATCGAGGCCGTGAACCGGGGCGGGAAAACGGCCAAAAAGAAAGGCAACAAGATCACCCACAAGGATGTCCCCAATATCTACCCGGTGGGCTCGGATATTCTGGTCCAGGTCAAAAAGGGACCGATTGGAAACAAGGGCCCCCGCATCACCACGGACATCAGCCTGGCGGGCCGCTATCTCGTTTTGATGCCTTTCAACGAACAATGCGGCGTTTCGCGAAAAATCGACGACCCCAAGGAGCGAGAGCGCCTGCGCAACATCCTCCGCGAGCTCGAAATCCCTGACAACATGGGCGTCATCATCCGGACCGTTGGCCAGGGACAGCGCGCCCGCTACTTTGTGCGGGATCTGAGTATACTGATTGATCAATGGAATGAGGTCCAACGAGGCCTGGAGGAAGATCCCGCCCCCGCCTGCCTCTTCCAAGAACCTGGGCTCATCGGTCGGACCATCCGTGACTTTCTTACCGACGAGGTGGATGCCGTCATTGTTGACGATACCAAGGCCTGCGAGGAGATGCAGGAAATCGTCGGGCAGATTTCCTCCCGGGCCAAAAAACGCATCCAGCACTACACGGGTGCACAGCCAATTTTCGATTGTTTCGGGGTGCAGGCGCAGATTGATTCTGCCTTCCATCGGCAGGTGTGGTTGCCCTGTGGCGGTTACATCGTCATCGACGAAACCGAGGCTCTCATTGCCGTTGACGTCAATACGGGACGCAACAAGGGGAGTCGCGATATGGAAAAGACCATCCTCCAGACCAATTTGGAAGCGGCGGATGAAATCTGTCGTCAAGTCCGCCTGCGCAACATCGGTGGGATCATCATTGGAGATTTTATCGATATGAAACATCGCCGCGATCAGCAGGCGGTTTATCAGCGGGTGCGCGACCACCTCAAGCGCGACAAGGCCCGCACCCATGTCCTGCCGATTTCGAGCCTCGGGTTATTGGAAATGACCCGGCAGCGGGCCGCCGAGAGTCTGGCCAGCACCCAGTTCATTCCCTGTCCGCATTGTCAGGGCAAGGGGATGGTCAAGAGCCCCATGACCATGAGTGTGGAGCTGCAGCGTTCCTTGCATGCCGTTATGCGCAAGCACCAGGACACCGTTCATGAGGTCAAAGTCATCGTCCATCCCGACCTCTTGGCCCGCCTGCGCACCGACGACGAGGAACACTTGGTGGATATCGAACGTCGCTACGCCGGTCGTCTCAGCTTCGTGGCCGACCCGACCTTCCACGAGGAAAAATTCGTCATCACCAACGCGATGAATGGCGACGAATTGAAGGAGTGAGGAGCGAAAGGACTCGCCAGGAACACGGGAACCTCACCCCGGGAGCCGGTTAAGAATGATCAGGTTAGGAATGAGGCTTGTGAAGGGGGGAGCCATGGTGGGAGAGTGGAAAATGAACGCTTATTTTCAGGAGCTTGGGTGCACGATATTGACGCAGTGGCAGGGGGAGAATTTTTCGCTGGTGAAATTTCCCGGAATTGCCCAGGAAGCGCTTGAGGCCCGGCCGCCCTGCGAGCAGGTCGACCTTCCGGCCTTTCTTTGTGATTTTCTCAGGAATGACGATCAGGCCTCTCAGACCGAATCAGGATTTGGTCAGCCTGAGCTGGTGGCCTACGATCATCCCCGCTTCTACATCCAGGTCTTGTTTTGGCTGGATGGAACGACGGACATTCATCAGCACGAGTTCTCCGGCGCCTTCCATGTCATGGCGGGCTCGAGCATCCATGCGAATTTCAGTTTCGAGAATGTCGAAGTGGTCAATCCCCACTTTCGAACCGGAGAGGTGCGCATGACCGGGATCGAACTCCTGGAGACGGGGCGCACCGTCCAAGTTCATTCGGGGCCGGGAGACATCCATTCACTCTTTCATCTCGAGACCCCTTCGATCACCGTCGTGGTTCGAACCCAGAACGATCCCGGCACCGGTCCGCAACTCAATTATCTGCCTCCCCACCTTGCCTTTGATCCGGCTTTTGCAGACGCCCTCATGATGCGTCGCAAGCAATTGCTTGACGTCTTGGAAGTGACGGAGGATCCGACTTACCCGCAGCTTGTCCGGGAGATGCTGGCGGATCTGGACCTCGAACGTGGATTTTTTCTCCTGCAGCATGGTCGGGGACATTTGTTGAATTTGTGCTGTTGGGAGGAGACGTTGGCGGTCTTTGAGCAGAAACACGGTGCGCTAGCGGCGGGCGTCGCGGTGACATTGGAGGAATGTGCGCGGCGGGATATCATTAAGGAATTGCGGTGCACGGTCGCCGAGCCGGAGCACCGTTTTTTTCTGGCCCTTTTGCTCAATGGTCCGGACCGGGATGATCTCCTGGCTCTGGTGGCCCAGCGGTTCCCGGAGGCTCCTGCGATCGAGACCATTCTGCGGTGGGCGGAGGAGCTGGGGGAGACAACGGACTTTGGTACCGCGATCCTTGATGCGTATTTTCCCGAGAGTGTGGAGGTGGCGGATGAGGATCAGCCGGATCTGCTGCTGGGAACCTTGCGGCATTTTCTCGAAGGTGGGGACAATGTCCCAAAGGCATTGAGTTCCTTGTCCGCGGAGGAGATTGGATTATTCCGGGCGGCGTTTATTGATTCGAGCCTGCGCGTCCTGATCGCTTGATTGAACGCGGAGAGGCTGGGAGCAAGCGCCCGGTAACCTCCGGTTCCGCCGGAAAAACTTCCGGCTCTGGAACGGGAGCCCGCCCGTCGCCCGTCTATCGCTTGAAGAATGGAGTAAGCGCCTCGGAGACAGCGGAGTCGATCCGGTTCTGCCGAGCGGACGCACCCAGACCACCCAAGACGGGTCGAACCGCGAAATTGCGGAAGACCAGTTTGTTGGTCTTCGCGTCGAGGACATCAATAACGATCGCTCCTCGGTGAAAATCGTCAGGGCTCTTGTTTTTTATGACCCCGCTGGTGTGCGCTTCGTCGAGGATGGCCATGGGATCGCGGCCATTTCCGAAGTAGTCGTTATTCATGGTCGTGGATGCCGAATTTTGCCGGAGCAGCATGTAGGCGATGATCAGGTCGGTCGAGCCCCCTGTGACGGGGACCCCGTTGGCGTCAAATTTCCGCGTGATGGCCTGCCGGATCGAGGCGTTGAATTCCGGATCCTTCTCCAGCGCGTCGGGCGAAGCGGTCCGGTCGGGTCTCTTTGTTTCGACAAAGCGCGCCGATTGATATCCACGGCTTGTTCCGGTCGGCAACTCGACCGATTGGGAACAGGAACAGAGGGTGAGGACGGCAACAGCGAGGGGCGCAAGTTTGGAAATAGTCACATCCTCTATTTTTCACGTCTCCTCGCAAAGTCAATCGGATTCCGGAGGGGCAAACGATTCCTTCGGTCGGAGTTTCGTGGGGGATCGGGCGGGATTATGAGGGATCCTGTTTCGGCGTTCCCATGGGGAGCACAGTGGCGTTCTTTATTAAACGGCAAAATTCCTTCTTGCTCAGCTGATGGTGGTCGCCGTCGCGACTGCTGGGAGTGAGGAGGGACTTGTACTCGACCTCTTTTCGATCCAGTCGAACGATGCGGAGGAATTCGCCGTTTAGGTTCCAGGTTTGGTTTTGTTGGAGTTTCATTTTTATCGAAGGAATTTTACGAAGGAATGCGAGGCCCGCTTCCGTTCAGGTTTTAGGATTCGAATTTCACGCGGGGATAGGTTTCCAGGTGCCCGGCAATGACGGCGGCGAAGACAGTGCCGAACTCTTCGAGTTTCTTTTCGCCCACTCCGAAGATGCCGCGCATGGCGTTCTTCGAGTCCGGGTATTGGCGGGCCATGTCGCGGAGGGTGGCATCGCCAAAAATGACGTAGGCGGGCACGCTGCGTTCGTCGGCCAGACGTTTGCGCAGATCGCGGAGTCGCCCATAGAGGACTTCGTCGCACTCAATGGTTCCGGTGCGGCGGGTTGGGCGGGAGGATTTTGATTTTGGGAGGACGAGAGGTTTGGTCAGCATGATGACGCGGCGGGTGCGCAGGGCGTCGATGCCTTCTTCGGAGATTTCCAGGGTGGGGAACTCGCCGCTGGACTGGCCGAGGAATCCCAGGCGCATGAGTTCGCGTCCGATGGCGGCCCATTGGGGGCGGGCCAGGTCGCGTCCGATGCCGTAGGTGGTGAGAGACTGGTGATTCCAGCGTCGGACTTTTTCCGTGTCGGCCCCGGTGAGGACTTCGATGATGTGATTCATGCCCACGCCGAAGCGTCCGGCCTGGCGGATGCGGTAGACGCAGGAGAGAAACTTTTGGGCGTGAGTGGTGCCGTCGTAGGTTGAGCGGGGTTCCAGGCAATTATCGCAGGAAGCGCAATTGTCCACCGTGACCACCTCGGCGAAGTAGGTGAGAAGTTCCCGCCGACGGCAGGAAGCGCATTCCGCGTAGTGGACCATCTGCCGCAACTGGGCGCGGGCGGCCTGTTGTTCGCGGGCGCTGGACATTTCCTCGATGAAATGGGTTTGTTTGGCGGCGTCGCCGGGACTGAAGAGCAGGAGGCAGTCGGAGGGGAGTCCGTCGCGGCCGGCGCGGCCGGTCTCCTGATAGTACCCTTCGATGTTTTTCGGCAGGTCATGATGGATGATCCAGCGGACATTGGGTTTGTTGATCCCCATTCCGAAGGCGATGGTGGCGCAAATAATAGGGGTCTCATCGCGGAGAAAGAGTTCCTGATTTTTGGCGCGGGTGGCGGGATCCAGCCCGGCATGATAGGGGAGGGCGGAGAGGCCGCGGTCGCTGAGAGATTCGGCGACGCGCTCGGTGGCAGCCCGGGTGGCGCAATAGACGATCCCGCTGTCGTCGCGGCGTTTGGCGATGAAATCGAGAATTTGTTTGAGGGGCTGATCCTTGGGGGTGACCCGGTAAGAGAGGTTCGGCCGGTTGAAGCTGGCCACGAAGAGTGCGGGATCGATGAGGCGCAGGTGTTTGACGATGTCCTCCCGCACGCGCTCGGTGGCCGTGGCGGTGAGTGCCATGACGGGAATGTTGGGCAGGAGGTCACGAAGCCGGGCAATCTGGCGGTATTCCGGGCGGAAGTCGTGACCCCATTCAGAAATGCAATGAGCCTCGTCGATGGCGAGAGCGGTGATGTTCCAACTCCGGAGATTCTCCTGCCATTCGTCCAGCATGAGACGCTCGGGAGCGGCATAGAGTAGTCGGTATTCGCCCTGGTGGAGTCCGCGCAGGCGAGCCCGGGACTCGGCGGCACCGAGCGAGGAATTCAGGAAGGTGGCGGCCACCCCCGAGGCTTGGAGTTGGTCCACCTGGTCCTTCATCAGGGCGATGAGCGGGGAAACGACCACGGTCAATCCCTCCCGATGCAGGGCGGGAAGTTGAAAGCAGAGGGACTTGCCGCCGCCGGTGGGAAGGAGGGCAAACACGTCGCGCCCCGCCAGGCTGGACTCGATGATTTCCCGCTGCTGGGGACGAAATTTGGAATACCCAAATGTCTTTTTTAGAGTTTGCAGCAGATCCGTCATCCCCGGGATGATGTGACAATTCGGACGGAAAAACGAGCGCGATTTATGTCAGAATTTTTAAGGTTTTTTTAGATCAGCTCACTCAGGTGGATGGCTCCTGGCTTCAGCGAGAGGAGGTCGTTAATGAGCACGGGTTGCCCGGTGGCCATGGCTTTGTTGCCGGCGGCTCCGATCAGAAGAGAGGCGGCACCCTGCTCGTGACCGGCACTGCGCATGAGGGGATCGGCTGGCGGATGGGCGGCAAACATCTGTTCCTGGAGAAGCGGATCGCCGCCCCCATGGCCTCCTTCGGCTTTTGGAATCTCGATCTGCCTGGCTTCGGAAAACATCTTCTGGACGCAGAGGGTTTCTCCGGCGTCCTCATCGGTGATCTTCACCTCGGTGCCGCCGGTGACGATGTGCGAGGCGTGACGCACATCGTACTCGATGCGACCTTTGTCGCCGGAAATACAGGCGCGGAAGCCTTCCCTCGGACAATAGGCGTTGAGAGAATAGTTAATCATTGCCCCGGTGCGGTACTTGATGAGCAGGCTCATGGAGTCCTCGATGTCAATGCCCTCGCGGAACACATTTTGGTCGCGGATATATCCGGTCTCGGCTTCCGCGTTGTGATAGAGGCCCACCATGTTGGGGTCATCGTGGAGGGAGAGGCGGAAGGGATCTTCCGCAGCCTCGGGGGTATCGGTGTAGCGCGGGTAGCGGGTCAGTTTCTCGTCTCCACGGGCGATCGCATTTTCCTGGCCATAGAACACGAGACCGCCTTGGGCGTGGACGCGTTCGGGAATGGCGTCCAGCCACCAGTTAAGAATATCGAAGTGATGGGTTGACTTGTGAATCAGGAGCCCTCCGGAGCATTCCTTATGGCTGTGCCAGCGCCGGAAGTAGTCGGCGCCGTGCGAGGTGTTGAGCAGGTACTCGAAATTGATGTGCTTGACGGTTCCGATCTCGCCACTGGCGATGAGTTCCTTTACGAGGCTGACGCCGGGCGTCCAGCGCATGTTGAAAGTGGTTCGCACACTGCGCCCGGTGCGTTGGACGGCTTCAAATATTTGCCCACACTTTTCCGCGTCGGTGGTGAGAGGTTTTTCGGAAATGGCATCTGCCCCAAGATCCAGAGCCCGGACCACAAATTCATGATGCAGGTAATCGGGCGTGCAAACGATGACCACATCCGGCTTTTGCTCCGCCATCATGGTATCGAAATCTTCGTAGGTGGGGATCGGCGCAATGCCGTATCTTTCGCTGAGACGTTTTTGGTGATAGGTGCGGCGAACGGCGCTGGGATCACAAAGTCCGACCACCTCCGCGTCATCATGGAAACGATTGACGATGGGATCGATGAACATCGGAATGCGTCCTCCGGTGCCGACGGCGGCATATTTAGTTTTTTTCATTGAAAGCGAGATGCGGGATGGTGAGAAATTTCTTTTCTTGGTTAATTGATGACACGTGATAGTTATTTGGAGAAAATGAGGATAGCAAGGAGAATTTGTCCGGGCTCCGGGAGAACTGCCCCCCTTAGCAGACTGTTGAAAAAGAGGGGAATGAAAAACTGCGGGTCATTTTGGGGTCCGGCAAGGCGCGGTGAGGAAGCGGGGTGCACCCCGCGCCCGATCCGCAACGCGGCCTGGTCACAAAAGGGCTGCCGCCCGTCAGGGTCTTCTTCCCACCGCTTCCGGCTTAGCCGCATTCTTTCCATTCTTCCTCCTCCGATTTTTGGTTTCGGGGTTTTTCAACTGTCTGTTAGTACTGGGAAGTCGCGATGAGGAAGGCTGGCACGACTCAGGCGGAACTGGCGAGGATGCTGGGATTATCGCGGTCAACCGTGGCGGCGGTGTTGAATCCTCATTCGACGGTGCGTTTGAGTGAGGCGACCCGGCGGCGGGTGTTGCAAGCCGTCGAGCGGAAGGGTTATCGCCCTCATCGATATGCCCAGATCATGAGGGTGGGAAAGAGCGGTGTTGTGGGGCTCTTTCATTTTGGGGGGCTCTCGCAGGTGGCGGCGGAGCGGGTCTGGCACGCCTCCAATGCCATTCAGGCGGCGGGTTATCAGGTGCTGACCAATGATGCGTCGTGGGCGTCCGGCGGGGTGGCGGCGGGGTGCGAAGCCATGGCGGATGCGAGGGTGGAGGGGGTGCTGGTTGCGGGGTGGAACGAAGCGATGAATGGAAGAGCTTTCAAAATCCTGCAAAAAGCGAAGATCCCGGTGGTGGCTTTAAGCGGCAGTGAGGTGCCCTGGGCTCCGCAGGTGCGGGCGGATACCCGATCGGCGTTTCATGGCCTCACGACTCATGTGCTTGGGCAGGGACGGCGACGGCTGATGTTGCTGCTGGCTCTGGGTCGCGAGGCTCGATTGGCGGATGAGGAGGATCTGGATGGGGTCGATTTGTCCGGAGCGGAAAGGGTGGAAGGATTTTGTTCGGCCTTGAGGGAGGGGGGAGGGCGCTTGGTGGCACGCTTTGAGGCTTCGCGACGAGGGCGGCAGGGATGTCTTGTCAGCGGAAATTTGGAGAGAGATCGTTTCAATCCCTTTCGTGATGCGAGCCAGGTGTTGCGGCGGGAGCTTGCTGAGAATGCTCTCCCGGATGCCATTGTCTGCGGCAATGACGATTGGGCGATTGGCGCCATGGCGGTGTTGCGCGAGGTGGGTCTGCGGGTGCCGGAGGATGTGGCGGTGACGGGATTCGACAATACTTCGGTGGGAGCCTACCTCGCGGTTCCGCTCACCACGGTGGCCCAGCCTGGTCGGACGATGGCGGAACATGCCGTCAGCCTTTTGTTCAAAAAAATTCAAGGCGGTCGGGTGTCTCTCGAACCGGTGCGCTTTCCTTGCGAGCTTGTGGTGCGGGCTTCCTGTGGGGCGAAACATATTCTTGCGTCGTCCTGAGGCCCCGGCATCCTCCGGGTTTACTTTTTCATCTCAAAATTCATGCCTGTATCCATCGACTTTACCGACCAATCCGTTCTCATCACCGGAGGATCCCAGGGAATCGGAGCCGCCATCACCCGGAGATTTCACGAGGCGGGAGCGACGGTCTTAATCAATCATCCCGGACTGGAGCAAACCGCGACGGATGCGAAGATCTTGGCCGCAGCTTTGGGAGAACGGGCTCATGTCCTCGCTGCCGACATCAGCAAGCCCGCAGAGGTGGAACAAATGATGGAGGCTGTCCGCCGGGATCACGGGGGCTTCGATTTTCTGATCAACAATGCCGCCATCCTGCGTGATCGCACCCTCAGTAAGATGACGGTGGAGGAATGGCAGAGCGTGATCGATGTGAATCTTTCGGGCGTGTTCTATTGCTGTAAATTTGGCCTGCCCGTTTTGCGGGATGGCGGGGCGATTGTGAGCATGGGC
This sequence comes from uncultured Spartobacteria bacterium, assembly GCA_937890535.1. Lineage (GTDB taxonomy): Bacteria > Verrucomicrobiota > Verrucomicrobiia > Chthoniobacterales > Terrimicrobiaceae > CAMASH01. Next base: position 3,861 of record CALBXK010000128.1, on the reverse strand, counting down.
AGTATCGCCGGCATTCAGGGATTTTTTGGACAATGCAACTACTCCGCAGCCAAGTCCGGGGTGATGTCGATGATGCGGGTCGTGAGCCGGGAGGCGGCGCGGCGTGGAATTCGGGCCAACTCGATCGCGCCGGGGGTGATCGAGACCGCCATGGCGGAGAAAATTCCCGAGGAAGTGCGGGCGGAGATGGTCAAAAATGTACCAATGAACCGCTTTGGACGACCGGGGGAGATCGCCGATGCGGCCCTGTTCCTCTGTTCGCCGCTGGCGTCTTACATCACCGGTCAGACATTGGAGGTCAATGGAGGCTGGAGAGGATGAGGGGTGCGGCCAAGATTTTGTCTGCCGCCGAGGCGGTGGCGCTGATCCCGAACGGGGCCACGGTGGCCGTGGGCGGATTCATTGGCTCCCTGCACCCTGAGAAACTCACCGCCGCGCTGGAAGAACGATTCTTGGGAACCGGTAGTCCGCAGGATTTGACCCTGGTCTATGCGGCGGGCCAGGGAGACCGGGAATCACGAGGCTTAAATCATCTCGCCCACGCCGGCTTGGTCAGGCGGGTGGTCGGGGGGCATTGGAATCTGGCGCCCCGTTTGGGAAAACTGGCTCTGGAGAACAAGATTGAAGCTTATAATTTCCCCCAGGGCGTTATCTGCACATTGTTGCGTGAAATTGCTGCCAAACGCCCAGGGGTATTCACCCGCATCGGAATGAATACCTTCATCGATCCGAGGCAGGGTGGGGGGAAACTGAATGAGTGTACCCGGGAGGAATTGGTCACCCGCGTTCATCTGGGAGATGAGGACTGGCTTTGGTATCATTCGTTTCCTGTGACCGTCGGCTTAATCCGTGGAACCGTGGCTGACCGTCACGGCAATATTGCCGTCGGGGAGGAGGGTCTCATTGGCGAGGGATTGCCGATCGCCCAAGCGGCCAGGAACCACGGAGGCCTCGTCATCGCCCAGGTCGCGGAGGTGGTGGACCGGATCGCAGATCCCAAGAGCGTGCGGGTCCCGGGAATCCTGGTGGATGCCCTCGTGGTTGTGGATCGGAACGATCCGGCGCAGTGGCAAACTTTTTCGGAGGTGCATAATCCGGCCTATATGACATCCGGCGGGGGGGGGACGTCCGACCGGATCCCCAGGCTGGAGTTTTCCGAGCGGAAGGTGATCGGACGGCGCGCGTTACGGGAAATTCCGCGTGGAGCCGTTATCAACCTGGGTATTGGCATGCCCGAAGCCATCGGGGCGGTGGCCGCCGAAGAAGGAAAACTGGATCGCTTCACCTTCACGGTGGAGAGTGGTCCCATCGGCGGAGTGCCGGCCTCTGGATTGAGTTTTGGATGCGCCAGTCACCCGGAGGCCATCATCGATCAGCCGTCCCAATTCGATTTTTACGATGGCGGAGGACTCGACTTTTCCGCCTTGGGGGCGGTGGAAATTGATGGAGCGGGCAATGTTTGCGTCCATCGCATGGCCGGGCGCTTGGCGGGCGTGGGTGGGTTTATGAACATCGCCCAGACCGCTCGTAAGCTTGTGTTTTGTTGTTCCTTTACAGCGGGCGGACTTAAGGTCGGACGCGATGGCGGCGAACTGAGGATTTTGCAGGAAGGCCGGCATTGCAAATTTGTGGAACGGGTGGAGGAAATTACCTTTGACGCCGCAGGGGCCTTCGAGCGCGGGCAGGAAGTTCTTTATGTCACGGAGCGGGCGGTTTTTCGACTGACACCGACAGGACTGGAATTGATCGAGGTCGCTCCCGGTATCGATCAGGAGTCGCAGGTGCTGGCTCTCATGCCGTGCCGTCCGGTTTGTCGTAAAGTCCGGCCGATGCCCGCAGAGTGCTTTTTGATTTGAAGGGATTCAAGGAGGCGTGAGAAGGGTTCGAGCGTGGGCGAGAGCGGAGGCGGATTGTCCGCCGAGCATCCGGGCGATTTCCTCCTCCCTGGTCTGGTCCCGCACCTCGTCCAGCTGGGTGCGGGTGCGATTCTGACGAACGTCCTTGGTGACGACGAATTGGTGGGAGGCGGCGGCCGCGACCTGGGGAAGGTGGGTGATGCAAAGGACCTGACGGTTGCGCCCGAGGGCCTGCATGGAGAGGCCAACTCGGGAGGCAATCTCGCCGCCGACATTGGCATCGATTTCATCGAAGATGAGAACCGGTACATCATCCTCGTCGGCGAGGGCACTTTTGAGGGCCAGCATCACCCGCGAAATCTCACCGCTGGAAGCGATGGCGCGGAGAGGGTGGGTCGGTTCGCCGGGATTGGGACCGAACTCGAATTCTGCAGTCTCACCACCGTGCGCGAGGGGTTCTTCGTGGGCCTCAAGGGTGACTAAAAACTCAAACTTGGCGAATCCGAGGTTTTTCAGACCCGAGCGGACGCGTTCCGCCAGTTTGGTGGCGGCGGATCGCCGTTTCGTGGTGAGTTTCTTCTCCAGAGCTCGCAGGGATTTTTCGGCGGTCAGAACTTCTGCTCCCAGGGTGTCGCGGCGTTCGTCCCGCCCGCGCAGGGTGGCGAGTTGATCCGCGGCCTCGGCGTGAAAGGCGAGGATGGCGTCGATGCTGGGACCATATTTGCGTTTCAAATCCTGGAGCCTATCAATTCGGGCCTCGATGGGGGCGAGTTCGGCTGGGTCGTTCTCCAGGTTGGCATTGTGGGAGAGGATGCTTCGGGCGAGATCGTCCGTGGCTGTGAAGGCGGCATCGGCGGCGTCGGTGATGCTTTTCGCGATAGGATCGAGACGGGCGAGTTCGCTGCTGAGGCGGGAGATCCCACCCATCCGAGAGGTTAGGGAATCTTCATCCTCGGAGACTGCGGCCGAGAGGCCGGCACTGAGTTCTGTGATCCGTTGATGGTTTGCGGCCGCTTGTTGACGGGCCATGAGAACGTCTTCTTCGCCGGGCTGGAGGTCGGCGGTGGCGATTTCATGCGTCTGATGAGTGAGCAGATCGAGGGCGCGGGCTCTGGCTTCCTGTCCGGTGTTGATGGCGGATTCTTCTTCACGCAGGCGGATCAGAGTCCGTCGGGCTTCGCCAAACTCTCTGCGGAGATCATCGCTGCCGGCAAAGCGATCGAGGAGACGGGTTTGTTGTTCGCGGGAGAAGAGGCTTTGATGGTCGTGGGGGCCATGGAGATCGAGGAGGATGTCGCCGAGGGCGCGGAGGAGGGTCAGAGTGCCGGGGGATCCATTGACGAATTGCCGACCCGCGCCGGTGGCGGGAAGCGTGCGTTTGAGAAGAAGGTGACCTTCCTCGCAGGGCTCGGCACCATGGGCGTCGAGGAGAGCGGCGATGGCCGGCTCGGTCACATCGGAAAAAACTGCCTCCACCGTGCAGGTTTCGGCACCGGTGCGGATGAGGGATCTATCAGCGCGCTCGCCCAGAAGAAGGGTGACGGCTCCCAGAATGACCGATTTGCCGGCCCCGGTTTCCCCGGTGATGGCGGTGAAACCCGGACGGAGTTCCCAGAGAAGATCCTCGACGAGAGCAAGATTGCGAATTCGCAGGGAGGTGAGCGTTGCGGACATGATCGGACTATGGCATGAAAGATTTACGATGCGGGAGTTGGAAATTACATTTTTAGGTACAGGCACATCCCATGGAGTTCCCATGATCGGGTGTCAATGCCGGGTTTGCCACTCAAGCGATCCCCGGGATAAACGATTGCGCGCCTCGATCCAAGTGCGCTCGGCGGATCGGACGATCCAAGTGGACACCACCCCGGATTTTCGTACTCAATGTCTGCGGGAGGGACTGACCCACATTGATGATGTGATCTATACCCATTCCCACACCGACCATATTCTGGGGTTCGATGACCTGCGGCGATTTTGCGACTTGCAAGACATGGTGATGCCC
>CALBXK010000127.1 GCA_937890535.1 uncultured Spartobacteria bacterium | reverse complement strand
AAGTTCAGCGGCCACAGACGACCCAGAGTATCAAAGATCGTGAAAAACTCCCCCCAGGAACAGGCGACCATGACCAGCGTCGCAAGCAACCACCCGCCCACACCAAGCCCCAAGAGCAAACGGATCTTTCGACCGCTGGGAGATTGCGAGCTGGAAAAATCTTTAAGGTCGGCGGGAGAAGGGTCGGACATTGGGCCATGCCAGCATCTTTGCCTTCTTTCGGCAAGTCTCCTTATCGACATTTTGCGAGGCCCAAAAAAAAACCGCCACCCTTTGGTCAACGGGGTCTCTTGCAGACCTCACCGATCGTAATTACGAGACCGGGATCTTTCGCGGTTTGGCAGTTTCCACCTTGGGCAAATGAACGGCCAGAACCCCCTGTTCGATCCGGGCTTGGATGCGCTCCGCATCAACACTGGGATCGAGATCAAATACCCGGCGGTAGTCGCAGGTACTGCGTTCCGCATAAACCGATGCGCCCGCCGCAGATTCGGTGTTTCGGTGCCCGGCGAGGATCAGTTTTCCCTCCTCGACCACAATTTCCACACCGTCCTTGCCCACTCCAGGCATCTCCAATTCAAGCGTGAAGCCCTCGCCATCTTGATGCAGATTTACCCTCGGGGTGAGATACTCGATCCGTCGCCCGGCAGCGGGCAAGGAATTTTCCTTGGTTTCCAATGTATTCATATTTTTTTTTTGGGTTGGCTCCACCCGCCAAGAGGCAGGCAGAGCGGATTGAGGTATTTATTTGAGACTGACTTGGATCTTTTTCCGCTTGGCTTCTTCAGCCTTGGGCAGGATGACGGTCAGAATGCCATCCTCATAGTCCGCCCGAACCGCGTCGGCTTTCACCGGCGAGGGAAGGGTAATGCTCCGGCTGAAGGCACCGAATTGCCGTTCGATACGGAGACTTTCGCCTCCGCTCTCGTCGGATTTTCGCTCGCCGGATAGGGTGAGCGCATCGTCTTCAAGCGAAATATCGAAGTCATCCTTCTTCAGGCCCGGAACCTCAAGTTGAACCGTGACCTTGTCCCCGTCTTCAAAAACATCCAAGGCCGGAACCCAGCCAGGGGCCGGATTTGGCAATTGAAATGCGGAATCCAAAAGATCCCGTAAAGAAGACAGCCGGTCAAAGCGCGGCCAATTAGTGAACTCAGATGGTTTGTATCGTATAATATTCATGGTTTTATTGGTTGTTTCTTTCACCATTCCATTAAGCCAAAATCATGCCAGATCTCGACAAGATCACTTTCCGCCGGAACATATTGTCCTATAACGGCTTTTAAAATCTCTGCGACTCATCGCATTGTTTAAATGCGTCGTTTTGGCACTATACATTGCGCCACAAGGATACCAAACAAGAGCCTTATTGTCTCAAAAATCCAACGCAGAACCAACCGTACTCATCACTCCGGTGATCATGGAAACGGCCTGCCAAGCCATAAGAAGAACAACCGCAATGTATAGGGCCTTCGGGAGTCCACTGGAAAATGCTTCGAATTTCCCCAGGGTTCGAGTCTTAAAGATTTCCGCTGCCCGTTGGGTCTCCTCATCGAGGCGACCTGATTGCTCCCCAACCTCCAGGGCTCGTTCGAGAACTACGGGCCACACCCCTTGCTTCCGCACGCATTCATCGAGGCCCTCACCCGCCTGCACTCCGAGGACCACCGAGCGACTGGCAGATTCGAGCCGAACATTTTCGGAGGAGGAGCCAGCGATCTCAAATCCCTTCAGCACCCCTCCCCCGGCACGCACATAGAGGGAAAGAACCCGGGAAAACTTCCAAGCCGTCCAATCGGAAAGCAATCCGCCAACCCCAGGCACCGCCAAAATGATCGAAGCTGTCGATGGATTCTGAGCCACCTGATTTCGCATCACCCGCCAAAGCCAATACCCGCCCCCCAACACAACATAAAATCCGAGCAGCACCGGAAGCACCCTGGCCCAAAATGTCAGCCATCCCCCCTCAATGATAGCCGGCGGGATGGCCAACACCACCGCTCCAAAATGAAGGACAACGAGGGGATAGATCGAGCGCGATATCATCCTCTGCCGGGCGTCGGCGAGGTGACGGTAATAGACTTCAAGTTCGGAGAAAACCGCCTCGAGTCGACCTGTCTCTTCGCCTGCCTCAATGACGGCGGCGTCACCTGGCAAAAACCCCGATTTGGCGAATGCGGCGGCGACCCCATTCGACGATGTCAAACTCTCCTTCACCCGCCGGGCACAGCGCCCGGTCCGGCTGCGGGAATTGCGCGAGAGCATCTCCAGAGCCCGGGTCAACGGCACCGCACTGCGCGTCAACTGCACTAATTCATGGAAAAATTGCTCTTTATCTCGGGGGCTCAGTTGCACGTGGAACCCAGCATCGGTGCTTGTCGGCCTGCACTCAATGCTCAATTCTCCCTTCTCACGGATTTCCGTTGCCAGACTCCCCAGGAGGCCTGGATGGCGACCGAGGGCCAAAGGCCGTTTCTTCGTTCCTCCAACGGAGGAGGCGGCGACGTTTAGCAAGTGACTCGTTCTTATCTCCAGATTATATATTTTGAACTCTCGAATCTGTTTCCAAGATGACCGCTGACGAGAAACATATGGTTGCCGCTCTGACCGAGGCCCGCAAGGGGCTCGGTCAGACCCATCCGAATCCGGCGGTCGGGGCCGTCATTGTTCGGGGGAACCGCACCCTGGCGAAGGGATGGCACCAGGTCGCCGGAGGCCCGCACGCTGAAGTGGCTGCGATGGAAAACCTCAGCGACGGCTCACCCCGGGGCGCAACTCTCTACGTCACTTTGGAACCGTGCTCGACGACCGGACGCACCCCGCCGTGCACAGACGCCATCATTCGCGCCGGGATCCGCCGGGTGGTTTTTGGGGCGACCGATCCAAATCCCCGGCACGCCGGACGAGCCGTCAGAGTACTGCGCAAAGCGGGCCTTCAGGTCACCACCGGCGTTCTCGCCCTGGAGTGTGAGGCCCTCAATGCCTCTTGGAATCAATGGATCGCCACCGGCCTGCCCTATGTCATCGCCAAGGCCGGAATGACTCTGGACGGGCGCATCAGTTCTCCCCCCGACAGCCGTTGGATCACCTCCGCAGCCTCCCGCCGTGATGCCATGGCGCTCCGTGCCTCGGTTCACGCCATTCTCATCGGAGGCGAAACGCTGCGGATCGATAACCCCCGTCTCACCGTGCGGGGACGGAAAGGCTCACCACAACCTCTTCGGGCGGTGTGGACAAAGTCCGGCCTCCTCCCTCCAGACGCGCACCTCTTTTGCGACCCTCACAGGAATCGCACCCTGATCCTCCCACAAATGAGTCTGCGGGCCGCCCTGCGGGCTCTCGGCCGCCGAGGCGCGGCCCGGGTCCTTATCGAGGGCGGTGGAACCATCCTGGGCGAAGCCTTCGACCGTGGCTTGGTCAACGAAGTGTGCTTCTACCTGGCTCCGATCCTCTGCGGAGGACCAACCCCGACCGTCGGAGCTCGCGGTGTCTCCAGTAACGCCCAATCCATCCAACTCGGCGGAGTGACCCACACCCGCATCGG
>CALBXK010000126.1 GCA_937890535.1 uncultured Spartobacteria bacterium | reverse complement strand
CCCGAAACAAAGGGCTCTTCCAACCAACGCACACAACATTCCTGAAGTCTGATGAATCGATTTTGGTTTCATATTTTAAAGAATTTACCGGTGTGGAAAATTTGTCTCCGGATCAAAAGCGCACCCGAACGAGGTAAATGGCGTTGTTGGAGCCGTATTTCTCACAGATTGTTGAATCAAAGCAAATGGGCTCGGGGCCGGCCGCTTGCATCCATTCGGCGACGGTGATCCAATATTCATTTTCACCGTATTTTGTGACTCCAAAGTTCCCCAACCTGGCGCCGCGATTCGGCGCCAAAATTTGCTCGGAATCTCGAACGATCCGGAGACTTTCCTGATTAACCTCCGCGATGAACAAGGGCGCCCGGTGCCTGAAAACATGATCGTTGTCCGCGCCACGCCGGGTGTAAACCAAATGAAGACCGCCTTCGTGGACCAAGAAATGCTGTTGCGTGTTATAACTGCCCAGCTCGCCGCCGTCATCCCAGCACCAGTTCTTCGGTGGAGAAAAATGCAGGCCATCATCCCCGACCGCCACGCAGGCGGAATTGTCATTTCGCAAGGTTAGATAGAACCGGCCATTGACCTCGCAGATTGAGGGTTCTGAAAACCCCCTGCCCGAATCAGCGGGAGCCCTCAGTTCGTCGCCATGATCGATGTACCGCAATGTTTCACCGTCGAATGAACACCGCAGGACGGTCACGGCATAGTCCCGTTCAAACGGATCACCGCCAGGGCTGTCGATTGCGAAATATGTGGGAATCAACAGCTGTCCATTCCCGAGTTCGACGGACTGCACGCAGCCGGCGCCTTCATTGTAAAATTTTTCCCGGAGAGACTCGGGAAACGCCAATTTTTTAAAGGATGACCAGATGCGGCTTGTCGGATCATAAACCGAGTACACTGTTTTTCGCTCGCTGAGGGCTACTTCATCGTTGTGGTAGACCACCGAGTGGCCAATGTTGATCAATTTTCCACTGGCGGCGTGCCACCTTGGAGTCCAGTCACAGGCGCCTTCGTCCCGCCCTTCACTGAGCGGACGCCGCCAAAGATTTTTCTGCGGCGTTGGCCCGTCCCAGGTTTTTCCTCCATCTTCCGTTCTCAAGTCGCTTGTTTCACTAAACGTGTCATTCCCGGTTAAACGGGTTTTCCACATCGTCATAACGCCAACCGGGCTGCTCCCGTTTTGGGCCGGAATGATCCCGCAGCGAGGGTGAACCCAGCATGTCTTCCGATCATAACCGTCACGGATGATTTGATTTTCAATGTTCATAAGGGAATTGATGGCCGGCAGGCGGGGGCGTCACGAGAAATGGGCGCGGGCGATCACAAGGTAATCGTATGGTGCTTGACGCAGTACCGCTCCAGGGATTTGAGATCCAGCTCCACGCCAAGTCCCGGAGCATCGGAAAGAAGGGCGCTGTTGCCACGATAGCTCATTCGGGGATGGACCAGGGTATGCTCCCTCGTCCACTCGCTTTGCAGATCACTGGCAAGAAGACAATTTCGAGCGCAGGAAGCGGCATGAAGGTGAAGCGCCTGAAGAACACCCAGCTCCATTCCGCTGCCGTGCCAACAATCCTTGCCGTGAAAATCCGCCACGGTGGCGAGTTTGAGAAATTCATACGCACTTCCGCCGCCCAGATTAAACGCATCGGCAATTTCATCTCGCAGAGCCGCTTCAAGGACATTTTCTCCACGCGCATGACAAATCAGGGTCGCGATCCTGCTTTCGCGCACCTTTCTCCAGTCATCCCTGTTTTCATAGGGGAAGGGATCCTCGATTTGAACAGCGCATGGAAGCTCGGCCAGCATCTCGAACAGCCGTCCGTTTTCACGCGAAGTGCGCCAGGCGCACATGGCATCAACCGTGATTCGAAAATCCTCGGGCAACTCTTCCCGCAAGGCGTACAGGGATAGAACCGTGTCGCCTCGTACGCCGGATTTGATTTTTAGTCCGCGGATGCCCCTCTGTCCGGCAGCCTTCAAAATGGCCCGCAACTGCGATACGTCCGGTCGAACCGCCCAGAGATCCACGGGCACTTCGCGGCGAACCGCTCCGCCCAACAGTTGGTGGGCGGCCATTCCCGCACGCTTTCCCATTGCATCCAGCCATAAAGATTCCAATAACATGTAGCTGGCCAGTCCTGCCCCGGCCCACGACCACACTGGATAAAGACGCGTCATCCCGACCGCGTCAGCAATCGCATTTTGCTGGCTTTCTCCAGCACCTTGCGCCCACACGGGATAACCTGACGGCACTTGTTGCGGGTCATAGGGTTTCATCCATGCCGTTGGTGGCGTCGTCTTGTGCAGATCAACTCCAAGTAGTCCTTGTAAAGTTTTCTGCACACTTTCAAAGGGAGTGCCGCGGGCGCATTCGCCAACGGCGGAAAAACCCCCGGAAGTGGCGCCTTCAACGAGATAGATCGGAAGCTTCGGCCAGGCGACTTCAGCGGGCAACCCCAACATGCTTCCATCCAGGGGCACCACGACCTCCCAGATCTTGAAGGAGGTAAAACAGAATTTTGTATTGCTCATTCCTGCTCCTCCGGCCCCTTTTGAGAGAGTCTTGTGAGTTTCTCAATTGCGCCAATCCGCCGCTGGTCTCTCAAATCGCGCAAATCCACCAACAAGCCGCCATCCACCGCGAGATTGGCTCCGGTAATGAATTGGGCCGCATCCGAAAGCAAAAACAAAATGGCGCCGGCCACATCTTCCGGACTCCCGTGGCCGGGCCAGGGATGGCTGAATTCCGTCAAGATATTGGAGATCACTTCTTGTACTCTCTGCGCCTCGCTCTGAGTAGCGGCGTCAGAACCCACATCGTATCCCGAATGGGTACGAATATAGCCCGGCATCACGGTGTTTACGCGGATACGGTCGGGGGCAAGCTCGACGGCCAGCGCACGCGTCAATCCCTCCAGAGCTGCCTTTGAAGACGTATATGCCGCATTTGCACGACATGTCTGGCTGGACATCAGGGAGCTGACATTTACTATTGTTCCCCCGTTATTCTTTTTGAAATGGGGCAGGCACCATTTGGCAAAGCGCCAGGCGCTCAAGGCATTGATTTGCCACGCTTGAAGAAAATGGTCTTCGCCTTCCTCCTCAAGAGCGCCACCCGGATTGTACATTGCATTGTTAACCCAGCCATCAATCCGTCCGTAAAGTGCCAGACATTGGCCGATTGCTTCCTGCATCGGCAACGCATCGGCGACGTCCGCACGCACGCAATGCACGCTCCCGCCAAGCTTCTCCGACATCACATCGAGCGCCGCCGCGTCCCGGCCCACGGCAACCACGCGGGCGCCCAGTTGACAAAGGGCCTGGACGGTCGCCGCGCCAATGCCGCGAGATCCTCCAGTAACAAAGTAAACGCGGTCCACGAACGCCTCGGGATGAAAAACACGGTCGAGTGATACTTTCATGCGTCCAATCCCAACAAACTCAGGCTGTCCCGGTGAATGAGTTTCTCGATCTGCCCTTCATCGAGGCGCGGCAGGGCGCCCCCTTCCGTCATTTTGTTTAGCGACCTTAATCCCTTAATGGTCGCTGCCACGGTGGTGAAGGGATAGTCGCTGCCGAAAAGCAGTTTTTCCCAGACGCCATATTCCTGCGCGAGCATCAGGCTATGATAAAGCTGAAACGGCCGATAATGGAGCGCACTGATATCGGCATAAAGGTTCGGATGCTTGCGAATAACCGCGACGCATTCGCCCTCAAAAGGGTGGCCGAGGTGCGCGAGTACAATCTTGACCTCAGGGAATCGTATTGCGACACGGTCGAGCAGTCGCGGATACGTATGTTCGATCGGCGCTTGTGCGATGAAGGTCGTTCCCGTGTGAAGGAGTACAGGCAGCTTTTGTTCGGATGCGTAGGTCCAGAGCGGGTCCAGACTTTTTTCGTCCGGACTGAAACCCGCATACATTGGCATCAGCTTTATTCCACGCAGTCCCAGTTCCTCCCGGCCCTGGCGCATTTCCGCCTCCCAACCGGGCTGCGTCGCATCGACGGATAGAAAACCGATCAATTGCCGGGGATGCAGGGACACGTAGTCTGCGACATACCGATCGTCGACCCACACGCCACTCAGCCGCGCCTTACCTCCAAATACGACCGTCTTTGTCCCCGAGGGCGCCTGCCTCTGATATTCGTCGAAGCGGACCGAAAGATCGACCTCCTTTCCCGCGCGAGCATTTTGCGCCTGCCGGCGGAAATCCCCGGTAAAGTGAGAGGGATACTCCCAGGCATGGCTGTGAACGTCGACAATCATTGCAGGGCCTTCACTACCTCACGAGTTGCTTCAAGCGTGCGATCAATGTCGCCATCGCTGTGGGCCGCACTCACGGATCCCTGCTTGCAGGGCACCGGAAAATGATACACCCCACGCTCAATCAAACCGACACGATAAGAGCGATCCCTCTCAAAATCGTGACCCAATAGGATGTCATGGAGATCCTGGGGAAGATGATCCATGAAATAAACGCAAAAAGCGGAGGCGTTTCGTGCAATCACCACCTTAACTCCCGCATCTTCGAATATCCCGGCGATTCCGTCGACCAACCGCACTGCGCGGGCTTCAATTTGCTGATAAATCGCTCCATTATTGCGACGCAGCAATTTCAATGTCGCTATCGCTGCAGCACAA
>CALBXK010000125.1 GCA_937890535.1 uncultured Spartobacteria bacterium | reverse complement strand
GGCTCGGTCGCGGGGTGCACCCCGCTCGCTCACTGCGCCTGACCCTCCCCCAAAATGACTCGCAGTTTTTCATTCCGCTCTTTTTCAAAAGTCTGCTAACGCCCGACCCGCCGCGAGTTCATGTCCAAGAGATAAATTTTTCCGAATATGTGCGCATTTATTCGCGGATCGATGTGGCGTGGAGCACAGGGCGTTATGGAATAAATACCCTGGAAAAAGGTCCACTCCCCGCTTCATTCTAACGTTCTATGAAATTTACCTCCGTCAATCCCGCCACCGGCCAGCCGATCAGCGACTACGAGCTCATGGAGGCCCCGGTCGTTCGTAAGATAATTTTCGCCTCCCACCGCGCCTTCACTTCGTGGCGAGGTACGACCTTCGTCGAGCGCGCCACCCTTTTGCGGACGGCGGCCCGCCTGCTGCGCGAACGGGCCCCGGAATTTGCCTGCCTTATGGCGGCCGAAATGGGCAAGCCGCTGAAGGCCGGCCGCGCCGAGATCGAGAAATGCGCCATGGTGTGCGAATACTACGCCGATCACGCCGAAGCGATGCTCGCTCATGAATCTCTGGTCAGCGATGGCGGGAAGTGCTTCGCGGCCTTCGAGCCTCTTGGCGTTGTTCTCGCGATCATGCCGTGGAATTTTCCATTCTGGCAGGTTTTTCGCTTTGCCGCGCCGGCGCTCATGGCGGGGAATGTCGGCTTGCTCAAACATGCGACCAACGTTTCGGGTTGCGCGATGGCGATTGAGGAAATTTTTCAGCAAGCCGGTTTTCCTGCCGATGCGTTCCGCACCTTGTTGATCACCAACCAAGCCACCAAGGCGGTGATCCGCAATGTCCATGTTCGCGCTGTCACCCTGACGGGCAGCACGGCGGCGGGCCAATCGGTGGCATCCACCGCCGGCAAGGCCCTCAAGAAGACGGTTCTCGAGCTGGGTGGCAGCGATCCGTATATCATTCTGGCGGACGCCGACCTGGAGCTGGCTGCCGCCGCCTGCGCCACCAGCCGTCTCATCAACAGCGGACAGAGTTGTATCGCGGCCAAGCGCTTTGTTGTCCTTGAGTCGGTTCGCAAAGAATTTGAGCGTCTTTTCATTGCGCACATGAGTGCGGCCAGGATGGGGGATCCGTGTGATGAGGAGAACACCATGGGACCCCTGGCCCGAATCGATCTGCGCGACGAACTTCATGGTCAGGTGGAGGCCAGTATCGCCACCGGGGCCCGCTGCCTCCTCGGAGGCAAGGTGCCAAGTGGCCCGGGAGCGTATTATCCGGCCACCGTGCTCACCGACGTAAAAAAGGGTATGGTCGCTTATCGTGAGGAATTATTTGGTCCCGTCGCAGCCATTATCCCGGTCCAGAGCGAGCGTGAGGCGATCCGGGTCGCCAATGATTCTATCTTTGGGCTGGGGGCGGCGGTCTTCACTCGCGACCTTGCGAAGGGGGAATTTCTGGCCACCACTCAACTTGAGGCTGGCTGTTGCTTCGTCAATGATTTCGTAAAATCCGACCCCCGCCTGCCTTTTGGTGGGATCAAGACCAGCGGCTACGGCCGCGAACTCTCTCACTACGGCATCAAAGAATTCGTCAACATTAAGACGGTCTGCGTCAACTAGGGATCAGATATAGTTTTTTCGCAACATATCGGCGGCGCTTTCGTCGAGTTGTTCGCGGGCTCGAATCGCATTGAAGCGTTCGATAAGGTCTTCGGGGCGGAGGCGCTTTTTTTCCGGACCTTGAAGGTCATGAAGGATTTTCCCGCCATGCATCATGATGATGCGATCCCCGAGGCTGACAGCCTGCGGCATGGAGTGGGTGACCATTAGGGTTGTCAGTTTGTCCCGGGTGATGACTTCGTTGGTCAGGGCAATCACCTGCTCGGCGCTCTTGGGGTCGAGGGCGGCGGTGTGTTCGTCGAGGAGGAGGAGGTCCGGCTTCAGCCAGGATGCCATCAGAAGTGTGAGAGCCTGACGTTGGCCGCCTGAGAGGCTGCCGATGGCATTGTCGAGGCGGTTCTCCAGGCCCATCTTGAGACCGGCAATACGATCGCGCAGCGGATCCATCAACCCCCGGGAGAGAGCCCAGCCAAGTCCACGGGGTCTGCCGCGGTGGGTGGCCAGGGCGAAGTTCTCCGCGATGGACATGCTGGGTGCCGTGCCGCTGAACGGATTCTGGAAGACACGTCCGATGAGTTTGGCCCGGCGGTGTTCCGGCCATTTCGTCACATTCTTTCCGGCGACGCGGATCTGACCGGCATCGACGAAGAACGAACCCGCCACCGCATTGAGAAGCGTCGATTTTCCGGACCCGTTCATGCCCAAGACAATGACGAAGGAGCCCTCCTCGATGACCAGGTCGACACCTTGAAGAGCCCGGACTTCATTGACCGTGCCTGGGTTGAAAGTTTTGCGAATGCTTTGGATCTCTAACATGGGTTGATTTCAGGAGGTAACAAAGACAGCCCAGGTCTGGGGATGCTTCGAAAATCGCGATCAATCTGGAGAAAATATTCAGGCATGCGGTTGGGCCGGCTGGAAGCGGCGTTTGAGTTTTCCAATCAGGCCTGGGAGGACGAGGGCGGCGAAGACGAAGAGGGCAGTGATGAGTTTGAGATCATTGGGATTGAGTCCCCAGCGGAGGGCAATGGCAACGAGAAGGCGAAAGAGGATGGAACCCATAATCGCACCCATGATGGTCAGTCCCAGGCTTCGGGCACCGGTCAGGGCTTCGCCAATGATGACGCTGGCCAGTCCCCACACGATCATGCCGATGCCCATCTGCGCATCGGCAAATCCCTGATATTGCGCCAGGAGGGCACCGGAAAGTGCGACGAGGCCGTTGGAGAGGGCAAGTCCAAGAATGATGTATCCTTCGACATTGGCACCGAGGGCGCGAACCATCTGGGAATTGTCGCCGGTGGCCCGCATGGCCGTGCCGATGTGGGTGCGAAAAAAGAGATAAAGGGCGAAGCCGGTGACGGCCGCGGCGGTGAACGCCATCAGCAACAAGGCGGCATCGGTGGAGGCGACCGGCCACCCGAAGATCGAAAGGGTATCGCCGCCGACCCAGGCTTCGCTGAGATCCTCGGCTTGGCTGGAAAGCGTCTTCGCCTGCATGAGCGGGACGTTGCTGCGGCCCATGACGTGGAGATTGACCGAATAGAGGGCCGTCATCACCAGGATTCCGGCAAGAAGAGCGTTGATTTTGAACTTGGTATGAATGATTCCGGTGACGGCTCCGGCGAGAGCTCCTCCCACGGCCCCGGCGGCTGTGGCTAGAAAGGGATTCACCCCATTGACGAGGAGAATGGCGGCAATCGAGGCACCGAGGGTGATCGAGCCGTCGGTTGTGATGTCCGGAATCTCAAAAATGCGAAACGAAATAAAGACGCCCATCGCGAGGAGCGAGAGGATAAGACCGATGGTGAGGGCTCCGAGAAGCAGGGTCATACGATTGCAGACTTTGGATTGGGGATTGAAAGCCTGGCCGTTCGGGCTTCGCCCGATCCGTTGCAGGCGGAGTGGGAGCTGGTCGCATCGGCCTCGCTCGTTGTGAATGGGGAGGGCTCGGATTCCTCAATGGGCGCGATCCAGAGCGCTCCCCGGAGAAATTCGCTCTCGCCAGCGCCAGTGAAACCTCGGTCATCGTTGAGAAGATGGAGGACGGCATGGACGGTGTTGTTTTCGAATAACGCGGTGACGGAGGGCTCAAGAGCGATGCGGCCTTTCTGGACGGGCCGGTAGGGGAAGGCAGCGGCGTGAAAGTGTCCGAAGAGGCCGGGTCCGATGGGACGAAGCAGGGGTTGGAGAGAGGACCCTTCCCTGGCCACCACCCCCGCGAGGAGGGCGGTCGCGTCGCGAAAAACCCGCTCGTTGCTGAAGGCGAGCCAGTCCCGGATCTGTGGAAATTCAAGGCGGGCATCCTTGGGATTTCTGGCCGGGGATTGACGCAAGGCGGTGCCGACGAGGCCGGCGGTTTCGACGATGGCGGTGATGGCAACGGATTCGGCTCCGCTGAGCTCCAGAGCCGTGGTGGCCAGCTCGGAGAGCCCGACGGTGCGGCTTTCGGCAGTGGCCTCGAACCGCGCCAGAAGGGGAAACTCCCCCTCGCCAATGAGGCCGACGGCCAAGCACCCCCGGGGAAGAAAGTCACCGGTGCGGACGACGAAATCCGGCCGATTGGCGCCATCCGTGGGTTGAAAAACCGCCGTCCCGGCGACGGCGAGAAATTCCCCGAAGCGTTCCTCGCATTCGTCCTCACCGAGAGCGCCGATTCCGAAAGCAAATGAGGTCGGACCAAAGGTGAGGTTCCGTGTGGGTCCCGCCCCCTTGTGGAGGATGTCGGGATCTCCCGTCATGGCGAGGCGGAGCCCCGGCCCGGGGGTGGTGAAAACTTCGTAGGTCGCCTGGGGCGAGCGGGCGGAGCGATTGGAATCCGATTTAGTGGCTCCGGTGGCTTCGCCGGTTGGGATAAGAAATTGTGAAAGCCCGGCAAGGTTGAGGGCGGACTCAACGAACGGGGAAGCCGTCGAGATACCGAAGTCCCCCTTGATGGCGAGGAGTTCCTTGTAAAGTATGAGGAGGGTCCCCAGCCCGGCGGAACTGATGTAGTCCACCTCCGCCATCTCGAGAGTGATATGGTGTTCGCCGCTCCGCACCGCTGCGGAAAATTCATTTCGCACCGTCTCACTCCAACTGGCATCGAGGCGTCCCACCAGGCGGATGATGAGCGATTGGTCAGATTTGATTTGGGTGATTTCCATGGGTCGGAAGAAAGAAGATTTCCTTTGGTGCCTGGTCGGGTTTGGAGTCCTTGGGATTTCTACTCGATGACGTGGTTGGCTTCTTTGATCAAGCCGTCAGGGAGGGGCATCCCGACCGCTTCGGCGTTGACGGGGCTGACGGAAAGGACGACGATGGGGGGAAGAATGAAGGGGATGTTGGCGGGATCCTCGCCGCCGATCACCCGCTCGATGAGGTGGGTGGTCTGCACTCCGGCTTCGTGATAATCGCGCCCGACGGCCACACCCGCGCCGTGCGGAATCATGGTGCTGTTCATGCTGATGAGTGGCTTCTGCGCCCGGCGGGCCGCTTTCGTGATGGCAGTGAAACCGGAACTGGAAAGGTTGTCGGAGATTTGCAGGACGGCATCGATCGGGCGGGACATCAACGCCAGGGCCGAATCCGCCATTTCGCCGGCGGAGTTGACACCCACGGTTTCGAGGGTGAGGCCCCGGGCCTTGCACTCGGCTTCGAGGGCATCCTTGAGGTCCACCGAATTGACTTCGGCGGGGCAGAAGAGGGAGCCGAAGCGTCGGTAGGTCGGATAATATTTTTGCACAAGATCCAGGATCTCTTTGATCGGAGCCATGACGGCGACTCCCGTGACGTTGGGGAGGTGGTTGGTGAAGGAGGTGCCTGCCCCTGCTGCCACGGGATTGGCCACAAGGCTGAAAACGACCGGCAGTTTGCGTACCCGGGCGATGGTGGTTTGCAGGGTGGGGGTGGAGAGCGGCACGATCAGATCCGCGCCCTCCGTCATCGCCGAATCGAGACAGCCTGAGATCGCCGGCATGTCCCCCTGAGCACTCCGTACGCTCAGGGTGTAGTCGCGTCCCTCAACCAGCGGACTTTCCTTCCAGGCCGCAGCCATGCCCGCAAGAACCTCCTCGGACGGAGGGGTTTCGTTATAGAGCACGACGCCGATGTTCCATTTTTTTGTTGGCGGTTTGGGCGTGGCAGCGGCTGGTGCTTTGGTGGTCTTCGTGGCGGTGATTTCCTGAATGACTTCTTCGGAAATCTTCAGGCCCAGTTTTTTGGCCACGGCAGAATTGAATCTGACAGAATTGACGGAGACATTCTGAAAGGGAATGTTGGCAGGATCCTCGCCGCCGAGAACACGGGCGAGGAGAGGCGCGGCCGCTTTTCCGCTGTGATAAAACCCCGGACCGACGGTCAACAACATGCCTCGGTCGGTGAAAGTGGGATCATCGTTGATGATGGGGATGCCTGCGGCGGTGGCCGTACTGACGATCCCATCGACGGCTTGCATGGCGGTATTGTCGGAACCGAGAAAAATGGCATCCACCTGGCGGGAAACCAAGGCCTGGGTGGATTGCATGACCTCGCCAGTATTGGCGGCGGGCATCTCGATGAGCTTGAGGCCCTGATCCAGGCAGGCTTTCCGGAGGAGGGACACGACTTTCACCGAGTTGGCTTCGCCGTTGTTGTACACGCAGCCGATAGTTTTCATCTCCGGTAGGATCCTGCGCGCCAGCCGAATGGCCTCGGCCACCGGCGGCAGGGAGCCGACACCGGTGACGTTCGGCTCATGGTCGGTAAAGCTGGTCCCATCGCCGGCGGCAATCGGATCGGTGACGTAGGTGAATACCACCGGCTTTTGCCCCGCATTCGTTAAGGCGGCCTGGAGCACCGGGGTGGAGAATGTGACGATGACATTGTTGGGGGATGACGCAAAATTTTGAATCACGGGAACAATATTGACCATTTCGCCCTGGGCATTATTGCGGGTGACGATGAGGTTTTTGCCTTCGACAAATCCGAGTTCCTGCATGCCGTCGAGCAGTCCTTTTTCGCAGGAGGCCCTGCTGGGTTCTGGAGCGAATGAGGCGAGGCCGATTCGATAGGTCTGTCCGGCAACTGCAGGCGGCGCAGGAAGGGGTTCCGGAGGGGCTGTGTTGCGGGTCTGCTCGACCCCGCTCTCGGTAATGATGATGCGGGCGGATTTTTGAATCGATTCGGGAATCGTCCACGGACCTTTGAGATCCTTGAGTGCCTGAAGATTGATGGTCTGGATTTCCGGCAAGGCATTCTCGATTGGGACGGTGGCGGGTTCGCGTCCGTTCAGGATGTCCCCGGCCAGCGCTCCTGCCAGCCGACCCACTTCACGGTAGTCGGCGCCGAGGTCGAAGAGGGCACCGCGTTTCACGTTGGGAGGAACGACGGTGAAGACCGGAATATCCGCCTTGTTGGCCGCCGCAATGACGGAATCGATGGCGGTAATCACGGTGACGTCGCCATTCACCCAGAGAGCCTCCGCGCCCCGCGAAGTGAGGGCCGCGGCCGACTCGCCGACTCCTGCGGAATTATCCACAGTGGCTTCGAGCAGGGTGATGCCCAGATCCTCGCAGACCTTGCGGGCGAGGAGGATCTGTGACTCCGAATTTGCCTCTGCGGCATTCCAAACCACCCCGACGGTTTTCAACTCGGGATTCATTTCCCGGGCGATGCGGAAGGACTTCGCGACCGGCTGCATGGTGCCGTATCCGGCCATCCAAGCGGGGTGGACGAGCGGGTCGTCTGGACTGATGCCGACCCCGGCAGCGACCGGATCGGTGACGAGGCCAAAGACATGGTCGATCTGCGACTTGCGGTTGGCGTTGGCCACGGCCTGGAGCGACACGGTGCTGATGGTGAGGAGCATGTCGTTCCCGCCCGAAATCATCTCCTTGGCGATGGCCTGGCCAACCGTGAGATCGCCTTCCGCGTTGTAGAGTTTTACGTCGAGGTTCCGGCCCGCCACCCAGCCGCGCTCGGCGAGCCCGGCCATGATTCCTTCGCGGCCCTGATCGAGCACCGTTTGGGAAACGTGCTGGAGGATGGCCAGACGGACGGTCTTTTCTGCTGGAGATTGGGCGTCGTCCGGCTGGATCCGGGACCCCAGATCGGAAAAGAGCAGCAGTGCCGCCGCCGCAGCAATGAGCACAAGACCAAGAATGAGACGGCGAAGGTTGAGCAACATTAAGGGAGGCACACTGCCAGCTTGGAACCTGAATTCAATCCGATTGTACGAGAGGGCAGGAGTCGGTAGACCTTTGGGGCATTTGCCTGCCAGAGCGCGGTGGACTTCGTGGCCTTCGCGAATCTATCCCGATTTATAGTATTCCACTTTTCCGGCGGCAGAATAGGAGGCCACGCGTTCTATGATCGCCTGTTTTTCCGGGGACGACATTTTGGAAAACGCTCGTGTGAGGGCAGCCTTCTCCCGGAGAAATTTGGGGTTTTCTGCGCCGGTGATGAGGACTGCCACTGGCTGCGATAGGGCAAAATGAATGCAGTCGGCGACGGAGAGCACGTTCGGGACGATGGGGTCGGAGGATGTCCAAGTGGTTTTTCCTCCTTGGTCCTTGCGAGCAAAAAAACGCCCGTCCGCGAGCGTTTTCATGGCCAGGGGGGCGAGATTGGAGTTTGTAATTTTGGGAAGAACTTCGCCAATGAAGCTGGGGGTGGCTCCGGCATCCACTGGATTGACCGGAAACTGGGAGGTGAGAAACGGAGATCCTGTGTGCCCGGTTTGTTCCAGCATCCGCAAAAGCGCTGCGGGGCTGGCGTGGCCGGTAAATCCGATGTGACGAATCTTGCCTTCGTCGCGGGCCTTGATGGCGGCTTCCAGCACACCGGCCTGGAGGCGCTCGTCCACATCATGAGGAGATGACAGGGAATGAATTTGCCAGAGATCCACATGATCCGTGGCCAGGCGCCGAAGCGAGGCCTCGATGTGTTGTCGGGCGGTGACTCCATCCTTGGCCGTGGATTTGGTCATGAGAAAGATCTGATCGCGGTAACGAGGGGTCAGGTAGCGGCCATAACGTTCTTCACTGGTGTGGGGGCCGTAAGATTCCGCCGTGTCAAAAAAACGCA
>CALBXK010000124.1 GCA_937890535.1 uncultured Spartobacteria bacterium | reverse complement strand
GTTTAGAGAGCAAAACACCGGTCAGCTTCGCAGGAGTCCTGTTATCCACTTTCATGGCCATGCCAAAAAAGTCATGAGTCGACACCTTAAGCTTCGTGGAATTTCGGTAAGGTTGACGCATGCCGCCAACCGCATGATGAGCGCCTTGGCCAAGTATCCGATGCGCGCCACCAACCGCATCATGAAACGGGCCGTTTTCCCGGGAATATGAAACAGCCTCTTACCTTCCTTTTCTATCACTACGGCAAGATTCCGCGGTATCTGCGCAATGCGATCGAGCATGTGCGGATTTTCAATCCTACCGCCGAGATCATGCTTATTACTGATGGAATCGGCGATGTGTCGATGCTTGAACCGTTTGGCATTTGCCATCACGAAATGGCCGATTTTCCGTCGGACGAACTGGAAATGTTTCGCCGCACATACCGCCATATTTCATGTTTCAAAGAACGCTATGAACGATTTGTTCTCGAACGATGGTTCGTCACCGAGACCATCCGCCGCCAGCGACCGGAGCGAATCTATATCATGCAGGACAGCGATGTTGCCGTTTTTGGGGACGCATTGAGATTGCTCCCGCTCCTGCCGGATTGTCCGATCGCCCTGAGCAGCAACAACCCTCATTTTACCTTCGTGAGTAGCGATATTTCAGGTTTCTTGCGTTTCATTCTAGATTTTTACGCCGATGAAGTGCAGGTAGCCGACAGCCTAAGACGTCACAATGAGGGACTAAAAGCGTCGCACATGTATAATATGGGGGAGATGCAGTTTCTTTATGAATTCATGCAGGCCTCATCTGATATGCAGAAATTTGCGACCAATACTCCCGCCGGTTACGTGGATGTAAACCTACACATTCCTGAAGGCTTCGAATTCATGCAACTCCGTCGCCGCCCTCGTAAAAAAGTGTTTTGGAAAAAAGAGGGAGACAAGGTCATTCCTTACTTTCGAAAGAATGGTCAGTTGGTGCGGGCCTTTCTTGTGCATTTCCAAGGGCCGGGCAAAAGGGTGTTTTTTCGGTTCAACACAACGGAACCTGCAACCAACCCGGTGAACCTGATGTTTTTGAACGTTATTTTCCAAAACAGGCTGCTCGCGGGTTTAACCTGACCCATGTGCGGAATCGCCGGTTTTGTTTCCAAGGATATTCTGGGTGCTGAGGCAAACCTTGTTGGCGCCAAATTGCTCCGCGGCATGGTGCATCGCGGGCCTGATGGTGAAGGGGCCTTCTCAGGCGGGCATGTTTGGCTGGGAATGCGCCGCTTGAGCATCATCGATCTTCAGGGCGGCTGGCAGCCCCTCTACAATGAAGACCGATCTCTCGTGCTCGTCGCCAACGGCGAAATCTATAATTACGTTGAGCTGCGTCAGAGCTTGCTAACGCGCGGCCACACTTTTCGAACGGGTAGCGATTGCGAAACAATAGTCCATTTATATGAGGAGCACGGCGACAAGTGCGTGGATCACCTCCGTGGCATGTTTGCTTTTGCCCTGTGGGACACTGTACGTGGCAAGCTCCTCTTAGCCCGCGACCGTATGGGTGAGAAGCCACTCTATCTTTATGAGAAGGATCACACGCTCTTTTTTTCCTCCGAACTGCGACCGCTGATCGCCGCTGGCATAGTTCCATTCGCGATCAACGCCGCATCGGTTGATCTGCATCTTCATTATGGCTACGTGCCCGAGCCGCAGACGATGGTGCGGGATGTCACCAAGCTGTCCGGGGGATGCACTTTAACCATCGACACATCGCAGTGGCGCAAGGAGATGAACTGCTACTGGTCCATGGCTGATGCGCCTGTCCTGCATGGGGATCCTGTCGAAGCGGTCGAAGCGCAGTTGCAGGAAATCGGTAGGCTGATCATCCGCTCTGATGTGCCGGTCGGCGTGGCGCTGAGCGGCGGATTGGACTCTAGTCTTGTCGCCGCTTTGGCCGCCCGGTATTCGCCCCAGACCCTCCACACTTTCACCGTGGGTTACGAAGGTTTGGTCGAGTCCGACGAACGAGAGGCGGCTCGGCAATTTGCCGAGTATCTCGGCATGCCATGGCACGATGTTGTCCTGTCAACCACGGACGTTGTCGATGGCTTCCCGGCCCTGGTGGAACGCACTGACGACCCAATCGGTGACATTGCCGGCTACGGCTACTATAGTGTCATGCGCGCGGCGCGGGATCATGGTGTTCCTGTTATGATTCAAGGTCAGGGGGGTGACGAGCTCTTCTGGGGATACGACTGGGTCCGTGAGGCAGCTGCGCGCTCGCATCTCAAAGCTGCAGCTAGAAGTGAACGCTGGAGTGCCTATCCCCATTACCTCAAGTCTGAACTTCCGCGCACAACTTCGTTTCGTGATGTGCGACGCTGGTTTAAGAGATTTTGCGGCGTTTATCCGGCCTTCTCCAAATTGAGGAATGACCTTGTGGCCCCCGCAAACGAGCTTGTCTTTTACAACCTCAACAATGAGTTCACGGCTGCAGGCCGCATGGCCCGTCAAATCTACGCCAAGGATTACTTCGCCAGTCTGCCGTCTCGGCACGCCTACTCGCTTTTCCAGGGTGAGGGACACTGGCAAGACATCGACACAGCCTTGACCTCGCTCATCAGCAGCACCTATCTCGTCGAAAACGGTCTGGCGCAGGGTGATCGGCTCAGCATGGCTTCCTCCGTGGAGCTGAGACTCCCTCTCGTTGACTACCGCCTTGTTGAAACCGTCATCGGCCTGCGCAAGGCAAAAGCTGATCATGCCTCTCCGCCGAAAAATATTTTGCGTAAAGTCGCGGCAGGCATTTTGCCCGAGTGGGTCATGAACCGGAAAAAGCGCGGGTTCTCACCTCCTGTGGATCAATGGCTCACGGCCATCCACGGTCATTACGGCGGTGATTTGGACGGTGGCATTTTGGTTCAAGAGGGTCTGCTGGATAAAGAGATACTCTCGCACATGGCAAAAGAACCACCTTCACGCGGTCCCGAGCGGAATGTTTGGTTCTCTCTCGTTGTTCTGGAGATGTGGTGCCGCTCCATGAAAAAGCTTTCGTATGGAGGTTCTTGATTTGACCAAATTTCCCTGCGCTCCGGTCCTGCTGACTGTCTTCAACCGGCCGCATGAAACGCGGCGGGTCCTCGCCTGCTTCCGGCGGGTGCGCCCGGCAACAATTTTTATCGCGGCGGATGGTCCGCGGACGGGGCTAGTGGCGGATCAGGCGCTCTGCGAGGAAGTTCGCAGCATCGTCACTGGACAAATTGATTGGCCGGCCAAAGTCATGATCGACTTTGCCCCGCGTAATCAAGGCCTACGCAGAAGAATGGCCTCGGCCATCAGCTGGGCGCTACGGCATGAAGACCGCGTAATCGTGCTTGAAGATGACTGCCTTCCGGATCCTTCATTTTTCCGCTTCTGCACCGAGTTACTCGAACGCTATGCCGATGACCAGCGTGTGGGAGTGATCACGGGAGACAACTTTCAACCTGAGGGAT
>CALBXK010000123.1 GCA_937890535.1 uncultured Spartobacteria bacterium | reverse complement strand
CTCCAGACAGGCGTCGTAGAGGCGAATGTTGAGCAGGATTTCCGCCGAAATGGGAAGAAGGACTCCCTCACCTCCGATTTGAGCGCGGGCCAGCACGTCATGAATGAGGTAACGATGGAGACGCCCATTGCCATCCTCAAACGGATGAATGAAGACGAACGGGAATGAGATGGCGGCGGCCCGGAGAACCGGCGACACGTTTTCGCTGGTGTGAAAATAGGAGGCAAGCCCGTCCATGAGATCGCGAAGCGAGGCGGAAGGAGCTCCCACCGTGTGGATGATTTCTCGAAAATAGGCGGTCGTCTGGCCCACGTAGTTCTGGTGGGAGCGGAAGCCTTTTTCACGGTAGCGTTCATCCACAATGGCGTTTTGCAGGAGCGTCAGGACTATCTCGCTGAGTGGATTTTCTTCGAGGCCGGCCCGGTGTAATACCGCGACAAATTTTTCCGTCCTGGAAGCCCCCGCCTCCTCATGTTCGATGGCGAAGGATGATTTGGTTTCCTTGAAGTAGAGATAGGATAAAGCCCGGTAGAGCACATCTTGAGGAAAGGCCCCCAAGGTGTCGGCGATCATGGCCTGCCAGTCGGTTTGTTCCACCGCTCGGATGGCCGGAGTTCGCCGAATGAGAGGCAGGAACCTACGGGAGCCAACGGCATTGTTGTTAATGCGCCAGCGGGCGTTTTTGACGGCCTTCAGAGCAGTGACGTAGAAGTCCGGATCCAAAAGAGGTTCGTAGTTTCCCGTCACGCGAACTTTTAAAGGGACTTCCGAGTCGGTCAACTCTTCATACCAAAAGCCGATTTGTCGGGCGA
Source organism: uncultured Spartobacteria bacterium (assembly GCA_937890535.1). Lineage (GTDB taxonomy): Bacteria > Verrucomicrobiota > Verrucomicrobiia > Chthoniobacterales > Terrimicrobiaceae > CAMASH01. Next base: position 8,140 of record CALBXK010000123.1, on the reverse strand, counting down.
ATCTTCCAGAGGGGGTTTCCGCCACAAAAGCAGCGATCTCTTGCGGCGAGATGTGCCGAAAGATCTTGCTGAAAATATCGAGGTCGAGGCCGTCATATTTCAGGGCAAACACCAGATGCTCCAAAGCCCTGTTGCCAGGCTCATACGAACGGATATAATGCTCTTCAACAGTTCTGTCGGCGTGTTCGCGACGGAGCATTTTTGGGCCAATGAACGAGCTGTGGGCAAGGGGGCGCGCCTTGATGGCGTATCGCTCAATCAACCATGTATAGCCGATCTTGGTCATAGAAATTCCTTATCCGAGAAAGAAATTTATTATAAAATGATGCTCATGGAAGAAAATTATTTTCTCAAGGGCGGTTTTTGCGCTGCTCCCGGCATGCGGTGTTTCTTTCTTTCCAATCGCTTGATGCCCATCAAGACACTTGGCCAGGCCGTGCGGAACGGCTCGAATTCCAGAATGTTCACAGCGGGAATAAAGAAATCCGGGGAATCCAAGAAAAGATGCACGTTCTCGTCTTTGCCACCATCCTCGCCCAAAAGAGCATACCAAGCCACGCCCCCAAAAACGACGAGGAATGTCCGCAGATTCTCGTCATCGGGCCGCTTGTGGCGGATAACGCCAGTCATGAATTCCCGTTCAATCTCGTTGGAATGAGGATTGATGAGGGCTGCGCCAAAGATGGGATAGGAGTTGCGGGCGGGAGCGGATCCGGAGAGTAGAAAATTTCGGATATCAAGTTCCGCTTTTTCACCGATATCCACATTTTCCAAGGGAACCTTCTTGGCATGATGAGCCCGCCAGAAGACGGAGAGTACGAAAAGCTTCAGACGGTTAACATCCACCCCGGCGAGAATAAATCCCTCCTCGCGTGAATGGACGACCACGCCCGCCCTGCCGTTACGGAGAATATCGATGGCATATCGATCGTATTCGTCGCCAAGCAAGCGCTCGCAGGTGGGACAAAGCATATGCTCGTGCATTCCTCCCTGCATTTGCCACGAGGCTCCCCGCTTGGCGGAGGCGAAAGTCGGTGTGCCCTGTTGCCTCACCTCCGCAAAGAATCCAAGCGGTACGATATGGGAATTCCTCAACTCGGCCTCTTGCAGACAGAGCGGACAAATACCGGTGATTTTTCTTTTGCCGACGCGCATGGGATGGAATGGAATCATGTGTCGGTCTTGAAAAATTGGAAATGAGTATCAAATTACCGGAAGGGACATATTTTTTAATGTGCAGCTTGAAATATGTCCCTTCCCCTGCCAGATTGGGGGCATGAGTCATGGGAGATCTGACGGCATTCTCAATTGCTGGACTGAAGATTTAGTTCTGGTCCAACGACCACAACCCGCCTCATTTTCATGTCAAACGCGACGGGCAATGGGAGTATTGCGTTTTCTTTATGGAGGAAGGGGCTCAAAGCATGTTCGAGCAAAAATGGGGCAAATCATTTTCCAAGGCGGACAGAAAGATGTTGGCGGAGAACGTGGCTCAACATCGCGAGGCGATTTTTAAGGAATGGGAAGAGAAAGTTCAGCAGTAGAACTGGGAAACGTCAGGGTGATCCCCTATGGGGCCTTGGCGGAAAGCGTAAAATTCGCAGGTCACCGCGGAATGCGCCTTATCCGGCCTCAAAAAAAAGTGCCGAGTCGCAGCTCCTGATCGCCTCGGTGCAAGCCATGGACGAAAAATTCAGGGATATTTTCCGAAAACGCTCCACCAGCAACACACGCCTTCTGGTCATAAACGACAGCTTTGGAAGCGACACTCTGCTTTCCCGGTTAATGAATCTGAATATCCGGTCCCCTGAGAGATTTTACGTGGCGGAGTCGGGGAAGCAGAGTGGAGATGTCATGGCCGCGGTGGATTCGCTGCTCGGCAGGATGAGTGCGGCCGTGGCCGCGCAAGAAAGTCACAGCCGAATTCTCGACGCGCGAATCGAAGCGGGAGTCCTGCGCGTCATTTCCCCGAGCTTTAAGCGGCTGGAAGTCCCCATCGCTTCCATTCCCAAACTCCACGAAGCAGGGGAGGCGGCGGCTGGAAAATTTGAGATCGATCGCTCCTATCTTTACTGGCCGGATTTGGACATCCATCTGGGTTGGGAACAGTTGAGGCAAATCGTCGATCCTGAAGCGACCCGGAAGGCGCAGCGCAAGAGCCGTGAATTTAATGTCCGATATGGTGCCGCCATCAGGAAGCTTCGGGAAGCCGCCGGGTTATCCCTTCGTTCGATCGCGGGTTTGAGTGACAAACAGTTGCGGCGCATTGAACGCGGTCAGTGCCGCTCCACAAGCAAAGCCCTCCAAAAGCTGGCCCGGGCGCATCATGTGGAAACAAACGAATACATGCAGAGTGTCGCGGAAACGATGAAATGAAGGGGAGGTGACGAACGGCTGGGCTTGCCATACTCCGCGCTCCACTCCCTGGACATAAACGAATTGTTGAATGTTGAGAAATGGGCGACCGAATGATTGGTGTCAGTCGGGTATGGATTGTGCGGTTCGGAGGGGGCGGCTTTTGAAGACGGTCACCGAACCGGCTCCCTCTCATGGCCCGGGGCCGGCTCGCCATTCTGGAACGAGTTGGTCGAGAAGTTGATGAACAGCCTGCCGATCCTTGGAAGTCATCGGCCTGACAGCTTCAGAAATGATGTCCGTAAAATCGTGAGGATCGAGTTGGGTCATTCGCATCTGAAAACATTCTTTTAGTTCTTCCAGATTTTTTGACTCGGAACCTTTTCTTAACTTTCTGATCGTATTGGCCGTCAAGTGGCGAATGAGATCGGTGAGGTATTCCTGAATTTTGACAATCTCTGGCTTTTCGGAAGGCGGTGCCCCTTGCGCTTTTCCGTGGCGTTTTTCTCCGATGTTTTCATCATCCGTTTCAGATTCGGTGATGATGTTCTTCTTTTTGTAAAAAATCTTATGTTTGTGAGGGCTGGCTTCCCGATGGATTTTTTCAACTGCGTCCCGCGATATCCGGACAATGATGTTTTTGAGGGAATGACCAGCTTGTTTCGGAGTGGTTGCCAGTTGCACGGCAGCCGCATTGAGCATCTGAATCACCACCTGTTCCGGATTTGCCTGCATCAGCTTCGTCAGCAAACTCCGAACGTCAGCATTGCGAGGGATCCGGCTCAAACCCAATTGGGCAAGCCACCACTCAATCTGGTCCGAATCGGTGCCGTCACGGCAAAGCCGCAAGGCATGCACGATTGCAGCAGGGGCAATCCGCAGGAGAATGTGACGGTCATCGTCCCAGCGGATACGGCATGCTTTTCTGAGACCCTCCAGATTCCCGCCGCCTTCTCCATTGGCTCCCAAGTAGTCACAGATGTCCCCAATGGTACTCACTTGTTTTTGGAGTCTCTTGTTGTTGCGCATCTTGTCAAATAGCGGTCTGAGTCGGATGGAGACGAAATCGCCCGTGACAGATTCATTTCGCTGGATCCAGTCGGGGTGCATGTCCAGGTCATCTGAGGGGTGCCGGAAAAGCGGTTGTACGTCGCTCACCACTGTTAAATCACAGGCCAGCGAGGCAATCTCAGAAAGTCGCTCCTCAAGAACCAAGGCGCCATGTTTGCGTTTCACGGCGACCATCACGAATTCAAACAAGATCAAGATGAGTTTTGGGAGGTATTTGAGGGGTGAGGTGGGAGCCTCCCCATTTTTGCGATTTTGCGTCTTGATAAACAAAACCTCGCTAAGAATGGCGCGAAGGGGTGACCTCGGCTTTCTTTCCACAAGACTCGCCGCCCGACTTCTTCCGTATTCATGCGCCTGCTTTTGAAGTTTGATGATTTGCGAATCCCTGTGCCAAGGATCGCTCTCAACCTCTTTCCGTTCGATATTCCCTGTTGGGGTTGTCTCCCACCGCATGATCGTGTCAAGAACTCCAAAAATGACCCGCGTGATGAGGGGGACTTCAACGGTGTGGTTCACTGCGCCATCCTCCTCCCTGAGAAAATCCCTTCTGAATCTTCGCCTCACTTCTTCATCGGGAACTCGTCCCTCTTGAACGTCAGGCAGAATTTCCATCAAACTTTGAACCCGCAAGTTCCGCTTTTTCAGCATCTCCTCGGCGCTGCTGCTTTTCTTGTCCTCAACGGACAATCCCAACTGCCCGAAGGTCTCCTTCTCGATATTGAGGTACGGAGCCTCCGCTGGTTCACATTTCAGCAATTGTTCGATTCCGGCAAAAAGCTCTCCAGTTAGTTCGACGGTTTGATCTTTTGGTGCTGCTTTTGAGACCGACCGGCAGCCGTTGGCCAATTCAGTCAAAATAACGGCGTTGCTGAGCAACGAATGCCTGTTCTTTACGCCGACGATGCGGCGGACCATCGGAGAGGTGCCTCCTTGGAAAAGGGCGAAGAATAGATGGATTGGAAACTCCGGGGACAAAAAGCCGTAGCCTACGCCCCGCGCCCTTGACGATCCCATTACCCACACGGGATCGCCTTCGCTTGGGGAAAGGGTTCCAATTAAATTCCACAAATCTCGTCCCGGATTGGCGTTTACAGGAATAGCTGGTCGGCTCAACACTGGATGAAATCCGTTTTCCATCCGCAACTGACAAAGCGAGCCGTCACATGAGAGGGAAGTCCATTTTATTCCCGGATCAACCTGGGAGCAGAGAAGCGACAGGCCGATACTATGTACACACTCGGGGACTGGCGAACTGAGGCCCGCGATTTCTTCCGGCTTTGTTTCGACATTGGAGGAACCATTGAGCCAAGTCAGCGCACAAGATCCATAGGCTGCGAGCGACAACGCTATCAGGGCTTTACCTTCCTGGTCCCAATCAAAATCCACAACTGGAATTTCTGGACAGGAGACCGAACGAGGACCAACGACAAGGAGGTCTGGTAAATGTCCAAATTGCTCTACGACAGCTTCGAGGCATTTTCCTTCCAAACCTTTGCTGCGAAGGCCATCAATCAATGTGGCGGCGCGGATGTAGTGCGGGCCGTAGTTGTCCTTCCATGCGTACAGGCATTTTGAAACCATTCCCACCGGAGCTAGATTTTTCGCCCATTTATTGATGGTTTGATACCCTAGGCTGGTTGAAATGACCGCGTAACTTCCGGCTTCAATTTTTCCAAACCAAAGAATGTCAAAATAGTGAAGCGGAAGGAAGTCCCCTCCCGTGATGGGACCGAGCCCCCCATAGTCCTTTGTTTCATCCAGCAATTTTCTTTTTTCCGTTCCACCCCATCCGAATAGTTCTTTCAACCGACTGATGCGGTCCCGATATTTCGTCAGCATGAATTGTTGTCGCTCCTTGCTCGATACGGTGAGGGCCAAATCCTTAAAGAACCGTGCCGGTCTTCTGACCGCATCAAAAAGCGAGACCGAGTTTCTCCTATTTACATCGTTTTCGCTCATATTCAGATCGTCACTTAATTTGCATCACCATTCGGGATTGAGTGTGCCCGATTTCAAAAGATGGACCGGAGGAAATTCCCGCACCCGGAGGTCTTCCGGCCATTCTGACCAGTCTCCCCCGTGGGAGTCCGCAAGGAAGAGGGACGTGCCACCATCCATTGGTGCCGCTCCGAGTTGTTTAACGAAGGGAGCAACTCCTGCCCGGCGGCACTGACGGACAACGTCCCGAGCCCAATCCAGATGGAACGGCTGTGCGTAGGAACCGCTTTCACCACCCACGATGCACCAAGCCATCCCATCCAGCGGCAGAGTGACGGACGACCATAAAGGCTCAACCGAAAGTCCGCGGTGCTTACAGCGCACTTTGCCAAGTTGGGCAATGCGGCCAACGGTCTTTTGTGAGGTCACACTGGTCATGGCCATCAGATTGTCCGGCCAGTGCAGGCCAAGTTTGGCAAGCCACTCTGAAAACTCCGCCATGCGAGCGGGTCTTTTCGTCAACCAGAGCCAGACGTGCTGTTGAGCTTTTTCCGTGCCCACCACATCAATAATTCCGATTTGAGATACTCGAAGGGAATGTTGCTGCTGAGGGAATCCGCCATGTCACTGATAAAGATCATTCGGGGCAGGCCATTCATCCATGGCTTGTCGACCCGGGCTGTGCCGGTTAAGTCGTTCCACGCGGCCGCCCCGGCCATGCGGCCAGGGAAGAGTTCCGGTACCTCGAATTTCTTGGCGTAGCCAGAGTTCGTTCGCTTGTCGGGCTGGGTGTCGTCCTTTCCGTGTCGCAAATGCAGAATTCCCGCATAACAACGATAGGCTGCCTTGATGGCGATTTCGAGGGTGCGGACCATGGGAGCACGCTTTGGCAGCGGGACATTTAACCAATGTGTTTGACGCAGCGATTTCCCCCCCCCATTCAACAAGGTTCAATGATGCTATTTGCAGTACACGAGAGCTTCGGGTGGAATGTAGCCGCCGTAGTGCTGCTCGAGCATTTTTACGGAGGTGCCCATTTGGCGGGCGAGGACTCTCAAGGGCCAACGTTCGGCAATTCGGCGGGTTGCATAGGTGCTGCGGAAGTGTTGCGAGGTGAAATCAAGATCCGCAGTGGCGTTGAGTTCATGCAGACGCTTGCCGAACGCGTTGGCAGTCCAGCGGATTCCCGAAGGGGAAGGAACAATCCATTCATATTCCTTGGACCGGAGCCGTTCAAGATAGGGTGGAAAAAAATCCAGAAGTTCTTTTTCGAGGGCGACGGTGCGCTCGCCGCGCTTCAGGGTCGCACCCCGTCGCATGGCCCGCGGATTGGGGCATGGTGTGGAACCTGTGGCGCGTCCCCGGTTTTTGAGCAACCTCAAATAGCATTTGTCGAGCAGGAGATCTTCCGGGCGGATTGAAAGCATCTCATGGAGTCGCAATCCGGTTCCCAGCATAATCTTGATCCCGGCGAGGATTCGCCAATCTTTGGCGACGGCCGCCAGTTGGGCTTGTTCTTCTTCCGGAGTCAGAACGACGATGTCGCGCTCGGTGTCGATGAAGGAGGAAAGGCCGGCGGAGGGGTTCGGCGCATGGGGATTGGTGGGCAGGTGGAGGCCACTGGCCAGTGCATGGTTGAATAAACGCCGGATGAATTCTTTGTAGTGGCGGCAGGTGTCCATCGCCCAGCCCTGCTTGGCCAGAAAGACTGCCAGCATTTGGCTCGTAATTTCGTCGAGGTAGACGACCGCGATGCCGGCTTCGCGCAATGGTGCCTGGCGGCCATCCGAAGGTTTTTCCTTTCGGGGATCCACTCGCGCCACCAAGTTGGAGCCGAATAACGCCCTGGCGTTGCACAGCGTGTTCGCCAGGTAGCCGCCGTCGTTTCCCACCAGCATGGTGGCGAGCAGTGAGCGCAAGGCCTCTTCCACGGTGCAGCGTCGGGGGGTGGAAGCGGGGCTGGAAGGTGCCTGCGCCACGATCGTCGAGGTCAACGGCAGATCGCGGGCGCCGATCGCGTCGAGGATCCCATCCGGCACTTCGATTGTTTGGGTGGAGACCATGGTGCAGAGGGCTTCGATGCGGCAAGCCCGGCGAGCCGCCTCCTCACGGTTACGCGTTTCGAGGCTCTTGCGAATTTGTGCCCCGGTCAACGGGTGGTAGAGTGCCACCCAGTAGACGGGATTCTCCGCATCGGCTGGTCTCGGGTAAATGGACGGCATGGCTGGTTTCTCCTCAAGAGAAGGAAAAACAGCCCCAGGCAGCGATTTCCCCCCCATCGGAGAATTTGCAGAACCGGAGTCGGTGGAGGCGTAGACACCGCTTTCGTCCCTCAGCAAAACCTTCAGCGCCGATGATAAAACGGGTGCCGAAGGGGAGTCGGCCTTGCAGAGAGCCTGTACATGCGCCCGCAGGCGTTCGGCTCGGGCGCGTTGGGTGGTGTTCAGACTACGTCGAATGAGGCGACCTGTTTTTGGGTGATAAAACGCGATCCAGAAAATGCCGTCGCGGGATTGCGACGGACGGCGGTAAAGCGATGCCATGAAAAATGCTCCTTTTTTATGGGAGCTTTTCCTGCATTCCGTTCCCGGGGCACCTGCCCAGGAAAATGCGAAAAATGCACAACCCGAATCGCAAAGTATGCACAGTGCCCCATCGCTGCCCCTTCTATCATGTGCCCAGTCAGAAGAAATGCCTGACTAGGAGCAGCTTAAAGTGGTTGCGGGGGTTGGATTTGAACCAACGACCTTCAGGTTATGAGCCTGACGAGCTACCA